>NZ_CP172404.1:2280000-2620833 GCF_048213115.1 Niveibacterium terrae
GCCTCAGGCCTTCGAAAGCCTGCGGACTCGTCACCTCGTGAATCAGATGCCGATCGATATAGATCAACGCAGTGCCGTCATCCTCTTCATGGACGACGTGACTGTTCCAGAGCTTTTCGTACAGAGTCAGAAAGGCCATCGGGCTATCGCAATAAAATCACAGAGTTTGATTATTTCACAGCAGGATTGTGCTGAACAGGCGCGATTTTTGAATACAACACCGCAGCGCATCCCAAATGCATCGCCTCAGCGCCGTTTTGCCTTCTCGTACAGAGGCATCACTTTTTCCGCATAGACAGTGAGGTCCCGAACCCGGGTCTGCTGCGACGGGTGAGTCGACAGCCATTGAGGCGGGGCCTTGCCGTCGAGTTTGCCCATCTTTTCCCAGAGCGAGACCGCCGCGTGCGGGTTGTAACCCGCGCGAGCAGCCAGTTCGACACCGATCCGGTCGGCCTCGGTCTCGTGCTCGCGCGAATTGGGCAGTGCGAACATCGCGTTGTAGGCCATCCCGGTCAGATCCTGCTGCGTGCCGCTCATGCCCAGCGCGATCGCCGCGATCGTCAGTCCAACCTGGGCGTTGGCTGCCTGGGAGGCCCGCTCCCAGGCATGTTCGCGCAGCGCATGCGCGATCTCGTGCCCCATCACCGCAGCGAGTTCGTCATCGGTCGCTTTGAGCTGTTCGATCAGCCCCGAATAGACCGCGATCTTCCCCCCCGGCATGCACCAGGCATTGACCTCCTTGGAAGTGATCACGTTCGTTTCCCACTTCCAGGACACGGCTTCGGGACGAAAGGACGCGACGGCCGGAATCAGTCGCGCCGAGATCCGCCTGACCCGCTCGGTCTGACTCTTGTCCACATTGAGCTGCCCTTTCTTCTGGGCTTCGCCAATGACCTGGCGGTACTGCAGGCTCGCCTGCTGGGTCAGCTTGCTGCGGTCGACCAGAGGGGAGACGGTCTGCCGCCGGTCGACGCCGACCACTCCCGGCTGGGTCGTCTCTATCGTTGAGCAGGCGGCAAGGCCCGCGAGCAGCGCCGCACAGGCAAAACCGCGGGCAAAGAACTGTCGAAGCATGATTCCTCCTCAGTCGAGCCCGCCGGCGACCGAACCCGGGATCACCGGAGTCGGGCAGCGGACGTCGGCATTTTGCGCCCGGTGGCGCAGCGCGTGATCGATCAGCACCAGCGCCAGCATCGCTTCGGCGATCGGCGTAGCGCGGATTCCGACACAGGGATCGTGCCGTCCGGTCGTCATCATCTCGACCGGCTCGCCGGCCAGATCGATCGAACGACGGTTCTGCGGGATCGACGAAGTCGGCTTGATCGCGATCCGGACGCGGATGTCCTGGCCGGTCGAGACTCCGCCGAGCACGCCCCCGGCGTGATTGGACAGAAAGCCTTCAGGCGTCAGCTCGTCGCCATGGACCGAGCCGCGCTGCGCGACGCACGCGAAGCCGTCACCGACCTCGACGCCCTTGACCGCGTTGATGCCCATCATCGCGTAGGCGATCTCGGCGTCGAGACGATCGAAGACCGGTTCGCCCCAGCCGACCGGAACTCCGCAAGCCTGAACGTCGATCCGCGCGCCGATCGAATCGCGCTCTTCGCGAATCTGATCCATATAGGCTTCGAGCCGGGGCAGGATCTCGGCGTTCGGCGAAAAGAAGGGGTTGCGCCCGACCTCATCCCAGCTCTGGAACGGGATTTCGATCTCCCCGAGCGCGCTCATGAAACCGCGGATCCGTATCCCGTAGCGCTCGAAGAGCCATTTCTTCGCGACCGCGCCGGCGGCGACCCTGACCGCGGTCTCGCGCGCCGAGGAGCGGCCGCCGCCGCGATAGTCGCGAATCCCGTACTTCTGCCACCACGGGTAATCGGCGTGGCCAGGGCGGAAAGTGTTCGCGATCTTCGAATAGTCGCCGCTCTTCTGATCCTGGTTGCGGATCAGCAGAGCGATCGGGTGACCGGTCGTCCGTCCTTCGAACACGCCAGAGAGGATCTCGACGCTGTCCGGCTCGCGGCGCTGCGTCACGTGGCGGGAAGTTCCCGGTTTGCGCCGGTCCAGCTCGGCCTGGATGTCCGCCTCGGCGAGCTCCATCCCAGGAGGGCAGCCATCGATGACGCAGCCGATTGCCGGGCCGTGGGATTCGCCGAAAGACGTGACGGTGAAGAGCTTGCCGAAAGAGCTGCCAGACATGGGAATCACTCGCGGAAATGGGGGGCGACTTCAAAGTTTAGCATCGCCCCCCCGCGTAAGGCCCGTCTCAGAACGCTTCGAGGTGTGCGAGCACCGGCAGAAGCATCGCCTCCCCTAGCCTTTGGCTGCGCGCGCCGTTCCAGCCGTGCAGCGGATCGGGAGCCGCTTCGTTGTCCTTGAATGGCATCTCCAGAGTCAGTGCGACGCAGCCGAAACGATGCGCGGTCCACTTCGAACCCAGGGTCAGCATCTCCTCACCGAATCTGTCCTCGGCGTAGCCGTGACGGCGCTGGAAGTCCGGCGAAGCGCGCTCGAGCCCGACCAGGAAAGCCTCCTGCAGCGCGCGATTGCTGTCGCCGTAGCCGGGCACCATCTGCGAACCGTCGATGAAGACCCAGGGCAGCGTCTCGTCGCCGTGGATGTCGAGGAAGAGCTCGACTCCGCTCGCCTCCATTGCGCGCCGGACGGCCAGGATCTCGGGACTGCGCCGGGCGTCGGGCGCCAGCCATTCGCGGTTCAGGTTCGCGCCGACCGCGTTCGAGCGCAGATTGCCGTGGAAAGCGCCGTCCGGGTTGACGTTGGGCACGACCCACAGGCAGGCCTTCTCGCGGACGCGCCGCGCAACCGGATCCGCGTCATCGATCAGGCGGCGGGTGAGACCTTCGGTGAACCATTCGGCCATCGCCTCTCCCGGGTGCTGGCGGGCGATGATCCAGACGTTCGGTTTTCCGGCAGCGGCTTCGCCGAAGCGCAGGCAGTCGATCTCGCGCCCTTCGACGCTCTGCCCCAGGCTCAGCAGTTCGACCCCGGGATGATTGGCCACGGATCCGATCCACTCGAAATGACGTTCCTCGGAGTAAGGTTCGAAATAGGCGAGCCAGATCGCATCGCGCTCGGGCTGCAGACTCACGTTCAAGGCCCGTCCATCGAAGTGCGTTTCGGGCAGGCGGAACCAGTGGTGACGGTCATAGCTCGCGACGAGCTTGTAGCCTTCCCAGCCGCCCGGATAGCTCGTCTCGGCGGCGTTCTCGAAAGTGAGGCCCAGCGCAAGCCCCTTCGCGCCCGAGATGCGGAAATGAAACCACTGACGGAAATCGCCGGCGTTATCGTCGCGAAAACGCAGGCGGATACGGGAAGGATCGCTCGCATCGACAACCGTGATCGCACCACTGTCGAAAGAGCTACTGATCGAAACTGACATTCACGACTCCTCGCTGTACATGGCCGCATTCCGCTGATCCGCCGCGCGGAAGAATCATCGGCAAACCGGCCAAAGAGCGGCGATGATAAGCGCAGCGCCGACGCGCGCCAATTTGACACCCGGAGCGAGAGCGGCAAACATGAAGGCAGCGAACATGTCAAAACACAAGGAATCCATGCCCCACAGCGACCTGCTCTCCCGCTCGCTCGCCAGCGTCTGGCATCCCTGCACCCAGATGAAGCAGCACGAAACGCTGCCCCTGGTTCCGCTGGCCCGCGGCGAGGGACTCTGGCTCTACGACACCGAGGGCCGGCGCTTCTTCGATGCGATCAGCTCCTGGTGGGTCAACCTCTTCGGCCACGCCAATCCTCGCATCAACGCCGCGGTGCTCGCGCAGATGAACACGCTCGAGCACGCGATGCTCGCCGGCTTCACGCACCGCCCCGTCGTCGAGCTCTCCGAGCGGCTCTCGGCGCTGACCGGCAGCGCCTTGGGGCATGCCTTCTACGGCTCGGACGGCGCCTCGGCCATCGAAATCGCACTGAAGATGAGCGCGCACTACTGGCGCAACACCGGCCACCCCGAAAAGAACCGCTTCGTCTGCCTCGCCGGCAGCTATCACGGCGAGACCGCGGGCGCGCTGTCGGTCACCGACATCGCGCTGTTCCGCGACGCCTATGCGCCGCTGGTCCGCGTCTCCGATACCGTCGCCAACCCCGATTCCCGGCAGAGCGCCTCCGCTCTGCATGCCGCCGAACACGCGGCCGACGCGCTCCATGGTTATCTGGCCGAACACGCGAACTCGATCGCTGCGCTGATCGTCGAACCCCTGGTGCAGTGCGCAACGGGCATGGCGATGTACGACCCCGAATACCTGCGCCGGGCGCGCGCGATCTGCGATCGCTACCATGTTCACCTGATCGCCGACGAGATCGCGGTCGGCTTCGGCCGCACCGGCTCGTTCTTCGCGTGCGAGCAGGCGGGAATCGTCCCCGACCTGCTCTGCCTGTCCAAAGGCATCTCGGGGGGCTATCTGCCGCTCTCCGCGGTGCTCAGCTCCGATGAGATCTACTCGGCCTTCTACGACGACGAGAAGACGCGCGGTTTCCTGCACTCGCACTCCTATACCGGCAACCCGCTCGCCTGCGCCGCGGCCCTGGCCTCGCTGGATATCTTCAGCCACGACAAGGTCATCGAGACCAACAAGAACCGCGCCGCAACGCTGACCTGGCTTGCCGAACCGCTGGCCACCCATGCCGCGGTCCGCTCCTTCCGCCACACCGGCATGATCTGGGCTTTCGACGTCGAGACCGAGGATCCGGCTTTTGGGCGCAAGCTGTTCGCGGCCGGACTCGACAACGAAGTGCTGCTGCGCCCGATCGGCAAGACCGTGTACTGGATGCCGCCCTACCTCTTCGACGACCGGGACGCCGCATTCCTGGTCGAGCGGACCGGCCTTGCGCTGGAGGCCGCGCTTGCCTGAGACCACGCTGTTCGAAAAGATGGAGCGCGAACTCGAAGCGCTGACCAGGGCGGGGCTTCGCCGTCGCCGCCGCACCGTCGCAGCCCGCTCCGCGGCCCGCTATACGGTCGATGGCCGGCCGACGATCAACTTCGCGAGCAACGACTATCTGGGCCTCGCCGATCACCCGGCGATCACCGACGCGGCGATCCGCGGCGCGCGGCGCTGGGGCGTCGGTTCGGGGGCTTCCCATCTGGTCAGCGGCCACTTCGCGGTGCACGAGGAACTCGAACGTCGCCTCGCCGCCTTCGTCGGCTGCGCCGCCAGCCTGCTCTTCTCGACCGGCTACATGGTCAACAGCGGCGTGATCCCGGCCCTGGTCGGCCGCGGCGACGCAATCTTCGCCGACCGGCTGATCCACGCGTCTCTGGTCGATGGCGCGCTGCTCTCGCGCGCCGACCTGCGCCGCTACCCGCACGGCGATCTCGCCGCGCTCGAAAAAGCGCTCGCGGCTTCCCGCGCGCCGAGAAAGCTGATCGTCACCGACAGCGTCTTCAGCATGGACGGTGACATCGCGCCGCTGCCCGAGCTGCTTCGGCTCGCCGAACGCTTCGACGCCTGGCTGATGGTCGACGACGCGCACGGCTTCGGAGTGCTGGGCCCTCAGGGTCGGGGCGCCTGCGCGCAAGCCGGCCTCTCGTCCGAGCGCATCGTCTATATCGGCACGCTGGGCAAGGCTGCCGGAGTCAGCGGCGCCTTCGTCGCCGGCAGCGCCCGCCTGATCGAATGGCTGCTGCAGAAGACCCGCAGCTACATCTTCACAACCGGTTCCGCCCCCCTGCTCGCCGAAGCGCTGCTCGCCGCGCTCGACCTGATCGAAGAAGGCGACGCGCGGCGCGATAATCTTGCGCGCCATATCGGGGCACTGCGCGCCGCGAAGGTGGACCGCGCCGAGCTGCTGCCCTCGACAACCGCGATTCAGCCGCTGATCCTCGGAGATAACGCGCGTGCCAGCGCCTGCGCCGAGCAGCTGCTGGAAGCCGGCCTCTGGGTTCCGGCGATCCGCCCCCCCACGGTTCCTGAAGGCAGTTCCCGGCTGCGCATCTCGCTGTCGGCTGGCCACACGCAAGAGCAGGTCGCGCAACTGATCGGCGCGCTGCAAACCCTGAAAGTCTGATGACCCAAGTCTGTCTGCTTCCCGGCTGGGGCTTCTCCCCCGCCGTCTTTTCCGCTCTGCTCTCCCGCCTGCCCCGGCAGTGGCGCGTCACGGCCCCTGCGCTCGAGGCCACAGCCGGAGAATCGCTCGAATCCTGGGCGCACCGCCTCGCCCCGCTCATCCCCGAAGGCGCGGTGCTGATCGGCTGGTCGCTGGGCGCCCAACTCGCGCTGGCGCTGGCCGCTCAGGGGACGAAGGCCTCGGCTCTGGTCGCGATCGCCGCGAGCCCCCGCTTCACCGCGTCCGATGACTGGCCTGCCGGGCTCGCCCCGGCCACTGTCGAGCAGTTCCGCTCGGGCTGGGAACACCAGCGCCAGAAGACCCGCAAGCGCTTTCTGGCACTGCAGGTGCTCGGCGAAGCGCAGCGCAGCGAGCTGCTCGCCGAGCTCGAACAGGCACGGCTGCCCGAGGACGCTCCCGGTCAGACGGATGCGCTGCGAATACTCGCCGAGAGCGATCTTCGCCCGCAGGTCGGACAGATCAGCACTCCGACGCTGCTGATCCACGGTGAAGCCGATGCGCTGATGCCTCCCGCCGCGTCCGCCTGGCTCGCCGGGAGAATCCCGGGCGCGCGCCGGCTCGTCCTGCCCGCCTGCGCCCACGCCCCCCATGTCGCGCAACCCGAGGCCGTCGCCGACGCGATCCTCGCCTGGCTGGCCACGCTGCCGACAGACGCACGCGCCGAACGCCGCAGCATTCGCGCCGCCTTCGACGCGGCGGCGGATCATTACGACGCGGCGGCCGGCCTGCAGCGCGAAGTCGCCAGCGCACTCGCCGAGAGCGCAAGCTTCGAAGCCGGAGCGCAAGGCATCGCGCTCGACGCCGGCTGCGGCACCGGTTTCGGGCTGGATCTGCTCGCCCGCCGCGCACCGCGGATGACGCGCCTAGGCCTCGATCTCGCGCCAGCCATGGCCCGGGCCAGCCAGGATAGAGGCACGGACACGCTCGCCGCCGACATCGAAGCGCTGCCGCTCGCCGACGGATCCATCGACCGCTACTGGTCCAGCCTCGCCTGGCAGTGGTGCGATGCGGCTCTTGCCGCCCGCGAAGCTTTCCGCGTGCTCGCGCCGGGCGGCATCCTGAGCGTTGCGACGCTGGGTCCCGAGACTCTCGCCGAAGTCCGCGCAGCCTTCGCAACGATAGACACAAAGCCCCATGTGCGCCGCTTTGCGAGCGAGGAGGCCTTGCGCGCCGCACTGACCCAGGCTGGCTTCACCGACATCGAGATCGCGCGCCGCGCGCACTTTGCCTGGGCCCCCGATCTGCGCACACTGCTCCACGCGATCCGCGCCATCGGCGCCCATACCTTGGGAGAAGCCCGCCGCCGTGGCCTGATGGGCCGCAGCGCCTGGAAGCAACTGAACACTCACTACGAGCGGTACCGTCGCGCCGAGGGCCTGCCCGCCCGCTACGACGTGCTGCAAATCCATGCGAGGAAAACACGATGAACGCCTACTTCATCACCGGCACCGATACCGAAATCGGCAAGACTTTCTCAACCTGCGCGCTGCTCCACGCCGCGCGCACCAGGGGGCTGACCGCGGTCGGCTATAAACCGATCGCCGCCGGCGCCGAAGATCACGACGGGCTCTTCGCGAACGAGGACGCGCTGGCGCTGCAAACCGCGGGAAGCCCCGGCTTCGCGCTCGCCGAGATCAACCCGATCTGCCTCGGCGAAGCGATCGCTCCGCACATCGCCGCCGCGAACGAAGGCCGCTCGCTGGCCTTCCCGCCGCTCGTCGCCGGTCTCGAAGAGCTCGCTTCCCGCGCCGACCTGGTTCTGGTCGAAGGCGCGGGCGGTTTTCGCGTGCCGCTGACGCCCGAACACGATTTCGCCGATCTGGCCCGCGCCTTCGGCCTGCCGGTGATCCTGATCGTCGGCATGAGACTGGGCTGCATCAACCACGCCCTGCTGACCGAAGAGGCAATCGCCACCCGTGGACTCAGGCTGGCGGGCTGGGTCGCGAACACGCTGGAGCCGGTGATGCCGCGCTTTGCCGAGAACCTGGCGACGCTCAAGACGATGATCCAGGCGCCACTGCTCGGCGTCCTTCCGCACTGCGCGGGCGGCCCGGCCGAAGCGGCAGGCGCGATCGCGCTACCCGACGGGCTATAATCGCCAGCTCGAATGACCGACCGGATTTCCCCGATGAAGCGCTCCCGTTTCAGCCGCCGCAGCAGCGGCCTGTCCCCCGAGGCAGAACAACTCGTCTGGCTCGCCAGCGGGCTCTCCGAATCCGGCTGCCGTGCCGAAGACCGTTTCTGGGAGACGCGTCTGGCCACCCAGATCGAAGCGCTGCTCGACGAAGGCGACGAAGAGACACTGAACGCGGCGATGGACCACCTGTTCACGGCCAATCCGCGCGCCTATGACGAGCTCGCCGACGCGCTCGAATCGCTGTCCGAGTCCAGCATCAATGCCCAGACCGGCGACGATCTGCTCTTGATCGCTGCGCCGGTCATGGCCTGGTCGCGTTTCTCGATCCCGGCGATGACGCTCGCCGCTCCCCAGCTCGCGAGCCTGCGCGTCCATCTGCAAGCTCATGTGTTCGCCGACGGCGTCAAGCTCGCGCTGGCCGACTTCATGTTCAGCCCGGATCAGCTTCCCCAGGGCTATTGCGACACCCGCCGCTTCGCGCTCGCACTCGGCGAAGCTGCGCGCGCCGGGCACGACCTGAAGGTTTCGCGCGAAAACATGCCCGAAACCGTTCGCTTCCTGTCCGATGTCCGCTATCTGCTCGCCGCGGTCGTCGTGCCGGCTGGCCAGCCGCTGTTCCGCTGGCAGGAAAATGATTCGAGCCGCGAACAGGCGCTCGCCCAGTGGCGAGCCCAGGGAGGCGCGGTGATCGCGACGCTGATGCCCGGCTGCGCCTGCGACATCGTGCTGCCGGAAGCCTACTTCGCGGCGAGCCGGCAGGCCGACCGCGAGTCCCGCCCCTACTCGCTGCGCGCCTCGGTCGCCTTCCTGACAACGACGCTGGAAGTGCCGCCCGGCGAACTCAGGGCGGTCATCGCGCCCTACCATGACAAGCAGCTCGAAGAGTACCGGATCGCCTTCACACAGACCGACTCGGACAAGGTCGTGCACGGCGTCGTCTGGCCCCTGCTCGGCGCCGAGGACGAGACCAGCGAGATCGCGCAGCAGATCGAAACCGCGCTGCGCGAGTGCGGGCTGGACCAGATCCAGCACCTCGAGAACCGCTTTCCTCTGGAGTACTGCGACGACTGCGGCTCGCCGATGTACCCGTCTCCGGAAGGAGAGTCGGTCCACGCCGAACTCCCCGAAGAGAAAGCCGAGTCGATCCCCCGCCATCTGCACTGAGCCGGGAACCAAAAGGCCTGTCCCCACCTCTCACTGGCGCTGTTTGAATCCGACCGAGGCGAGGACATGGCCAGGAAGATCGAAAAGACCGACCGACAGTGGCGCGAAGAACTCACTGACGAGCAGTACCGGGTCACCCGCCAGGGCGGCACCGAGCGCCCCTTCACCGGCGCGTACTGGAACGAGTGGCGGGCCGGCGAATACCGCTGCAGCGGTTGCGGCGCCCCGCTGTTCCGCTCCAGCGACAAGTTCGATGCCGGCTGCGGCTGGCCCAGCTTCTCGGCCCCTGCGCCAGCGGCAGACATCGCGACCGAGGAAGACCGCCGCTTCGGCATGATCCGCACCGAAGTGCATTGCGATGCCTGCGGCGCCCATCTGGGCCACCTTTTCGACGACGGCCCCGCGCCAACCGGCCAGCGCTACTGCATCAACTCCGCGTCGCTGAAGTTCGCGAGCGATGAAACGGGCAAATCTGAGTGAATCGCTCAGGCGTGGGTATCGACGTTACCGCCTAGTTTTCCGGAACTACTGGAAGCGTTGGGGCCGCCGCGGTAATGCTCATAGACTTCGTAGCCGATGATTGCAGCGGTGACGAGAGGGTGCGCCTCCGCGAGCGATGCCACCTTGGTAACGACCGACGAGGTGACCTTGAGCAACCCTCCTCCCACTGTACCGACGAACGAACTCACGCCACTCAAACCCATCACCCACTCCAACACGTTCAAACAGCAAAGACTCAGCAAGTTCCGAGCCAGCCCAAGCCCCCTGAACTCAGGGCCGATCCCTGCGACGGGGCGGCAATTCTTGCCGTTGCGAGCTCGGCGAGGCTGGCGCGGCGCGGCTCACCGTTGCCGCACCGGCCTCGCGCGAGCAACCCCGAATCAGGCCGATCCGAACATTCCGCCAGCTCGGCGGGGCGGTCGATCGCGATGACTGCGGTGCGCTCAACCGCCCAGGCTTTTCCCTAGCCGCGGATGCCCAGCTGATCGAGCATGAACTGGAATTCGATCGCGGTCTCGCGCAGGCGCTCGAAACGACCGGACTTGCCGCCGTGGCCCGCTTCCATGTTGATTTTGAAGAGCAGCGGATTAACATCGGTCTTCATGGCTCTCAACTTTGCGACCCATTTCGCCGGTTCGTAGTACTGGACCTGGCTGTCCCACAGGCCGGTCGACACCAGCATCGCCGGATAGGCCTGAGCCTTCACGTTGTCGTAGGGCGAATAGGCAAGCATCGCGTCATAGGAAACCTTCTCTTTCGGATTGCCCCATTCGTCGAACTCGTTCGTCGTCAGCGGAATCGATTCGTCGAGCATCGTCGTCACGACATCGACGAAGGGCACCTGGGCGATGATGCCGCGATAGTCCGCGGGAGCCATGTTCGCAATCGCGCCCATCAATAGCCCCCCGGCACTGCCGCCTTCGGCGAAGACCTTGTCACGGGCCGCGTACTTCTGAGCGACCAGAGAGCGGGTCACGTCGATGAAGTCGGTGAAGGTGTTCTGCTTCTTCAAGAGCTTGCCCTGCTCGTACCAGTCCCGCCCCATCTCCTGCCCGCCGCGGATATGCGCGATCGCGACGACGAAGCCGCGGTCGGCCAGACTGACCCAGTTCGAGCGGAAGGCCGGATCCATCGACATGCCATAAGAGCCGTAGCCGTACTGGAAGAGCGGAGCGCTGCCGTCGCGCGGCGTGTCGCGGCGATAGACCAGCGAAACCGGAACCTGGGTGCCATCGCGGGCCGTCACATGGAGGTATTCGGTACGGTACTTTGTCGGATCGTAGCCGGGAACGGGCTGGGTCTTCAGCCGCGTGCGCGCACCGCTCGACCAGTCGTACTCGTAAGTACTCATCGGCGTCGCCAGCGAGCTGTAGTCATAGCGGATGCGTGTGGCCGAGAACTCGGGGTTCCAGCCCAGGCTCATCAGATAGCTGGGCTCATCGGCCGCGATCAGCCTGTCCTGTTTGCCGTCCCAGGATTTGACCCTGAGCTTCATCAGCCCGCCCGAGCGCTCGCTGACGGCGATGAAGTCCCTGAACGCATCGAAGCTCTGGATGAAGGCATCCTCGCGCGCGGCGACGACATCGCGCCAACGATCGCGCCGGGCGACCTCAACGATCGGCACGCGGACGATGCGAAAGTTCTTCGCCTTCCAGTTGGTCCTCAGCACGAAATCGCCGCCGACATCCATCACCTGGTACTCGTGATTCGCCTCGCGCGACAGCACGACCGAGAACTTCAGCTTACGATCGGAGGCCAACGCATAACGCCACTCGCTCTGCTGCGTGCTCTTCGCCTCGATGTAGAGGAAGCGCCCGGTCTTGCTGCGGGAGAACGACAGGTAATAGCTGTGATCCTTCTCCTCATAGACGAGCTGATCGTCCTTCTGCTCCGTGCCCAAGCTGTGCCGATAGACCTTGGTGCTGAGCAGAGTCACCGGATCCTTCGCGATATAGAGCAGCGTGCGACTGTCGGCCGCCCAGAGCACATCCGGTTCGACATTGCTGAGGCGATCGGCGAAGAATTTCCCACTCACGAGATCCTTGAAACGGACCACGAACTGGCGCCGCCCGACCGTGTCCTCGGCATAAGCGAGCAGCTTGTCGTCGGGGCTGACCGCATAGCCGCCGATCTGGAAGAAGCTCTTGCCGGCCGCCAGTTCGTTGCCATCGAGCATCACCTGCTCGGGCGCGGCGAGCTTTGCCTTGCGCCGGCAGTAGATCGGGTATTCCTTGCCCTTTTCAAAGCGGACCGAATACCAGTAGCCCCTCAGGCGGGTCGGCACGGTGCTGTCGTCCTGCTTGATCCGTCCGACCATCTCCGCATAGAGCGTATCCTGGAGCGCCTTTCCGGGCGCGAGCTGCGCCTGCGTATACGCGTTCTCGGCCTTCAGGTAATCGAGCACTTCGGGAGACTGACGGCTGTCGTCCCTCAACCAGTAGTACGGGTCCTCGCGCGCGCCGTTCGGCGACTGAACCTGATAGGGCTTGCGTGCGGCAACCGGGGCCTGGAGCTCTTCGGCGCGCAGGTCTGCGGATAGCAAGGCGATGACACCGGCGAGCACGAGCAAGGCACGGGCGGGAAAACGCGGAGAACTCATCATGATCCTCGGGGAAAGCGAAGCAGTCCTGTCCCTTATACCAAAACTGCTGCCTTCCCAGAGGTCGTTTTGTATCGCAGTGCATCAGTCACCGACGCTAGCGAACGATCAGGACGCCCCGCCGAGTTCCCGCCAGACTGGATCCGCCCGACCGGCTCGGGCGACAGCGACAGCCTCAGCCTGGCTGTCTAGACAAACGGAACTGAGTCACTTTGAATCGGCCCGGCTTTTTGCTATCCAGTTATGCCGCGTCGGTGCGATTGCCTTGGGGAAATGATGAACCAGACACGCCTCGTGCGCAGCAGCGGCTATCCGGCTCTGGATCAGGCGGCGCAGCAAGCGGCGCAGGCGCGGGCCGTCAGCGCACTGCAGAATTTCGACTTCGAGTGGGCGGATTGAGACAGCCCCGGCCCACAAAACTTGTCGGAGCGGAGTCAGAGGACTACATTGATCCCCCGCCTTTGCAAGCGCGAAAACCCTTATGCATCAATGGTTTTTGACGGCAAGGGCTCGCATCGCGACTGGACAAGCACCATGCCCCCCAAACTCCCAACCCACCCCAAACATCCCGAACGGATCTGCTGGGGCTGCCAGAACTACTGTGGCGCCGACTCGCTGTCCTGCGGCAACGGCTCCGAGCGCACGCCCCACCCGGTCGAGCTCTTCGGCGAGGACTGGCTCGAATGGGAGCTCGGCGCGGGCGACAAAGAGGACGGAAGCGGGCAAAAGCCCTGAGCTTCAGATCCGCGTGATCACGGCCTCGGCGGGAAGCCGGGACTTGGGCAGGCGGGCATTGAAATCATCGGCGGAGCTATAGCCCAGGCCGACGACGACCAGCGACGTGAAGCCCCTCTCGTTCAGACCCAGCTCTTGGTCGAGCAGGTGGGAGTCGAAACCCTCCATCGGACAGGCATCGATCTCCAGGCTCGCCGCGTTTGTCAACAGAGCGCCCAGCGCCAGATAGACCTGCTTCTCTATCCAGGTCTGCAGGTCCTTGCGCTCGAAGCGGTGGACGTCCGTATAGAAAGCGCGGGCCTTCCTCTGGTTCGCCTTCGCTTCTGGCGTCGGGAAGCGCCCGTCGGCGTCCTCGTGCTCCAGCACCGCATCCAGGTGGATCCGGTCCAGCGAAACCCGGGCGCAGAGCACGATCACATGCGAGGCATCGCGGACTTTCGGCGCGTTGTAGGCGTAGTTGCCGGGCATCGCTTTAGCGACGCGCTCCTTGCCTTCGGGCGTCGCCGCGAGCACGAAATGCCAGGGTTGGGAGTTGACCGAGGACGGAGCGAAGCGAAGCGCTTCGAGCAGATCCTCGATCTGCGGGTCGGGAATGCGCCGCTCGGGATCAAAAACCTTGGTCGTGTGGCGGGCCCGCGCGATATCCGAGACTGTCATGGAAAACCTCTCTGAGTGGGTCGTTTCTCTGTCCGGCGATGATACGCCGGCAGATTTGAAAGCCGGTGTGACGCTATGATGCACCGATCGCCGCACAGCGAGGAATGCCCGTGAACGCCCCCTCTTCCCAGACTCGCTTCTGGCGCCCCCTGCCCTGGCTCGAAATCCGTCAGTCGCACGAGATGCGCGAGCGTTTCGTGCGCCACACCCACCCCGGACTGAGCATCGGCCTGATCGACCGGGGCGCGACCGTGCTCGACCTGGGCGGGCGGCGCGTGCCGCTCGTGGCCGGTCAGGCGGTGTTGATTCCTCCTGGCCTCGCCCATGCCTGCAACCCCGAGCCGTCGCAGCCGTGGAGCAACCGGATGGTCTTCGTTGCCGCCGGGGCGAACTGGGCACTGCCCGAAGGCGGCCAGGCGATCGTGCTGCGCGACCGCGCGCGCTGCTTGAAGCTCAGGGCCCTGATCACGCGCCTGTGCCGTCCCCACGCGAAATGGATCGACGCGTTCGCGCTGATGCGGGCGCTTAAAAGCCTTGCCGGAGAAAGGGGGCGGATCCGCAGCAGGCCAGCCTGGCTCGCGCCGATCAAGCACGGTCTGCTCGCCGGGAACGGTGAGACGCTCGCGACGCTGGCGCAGCGGGTGGGGCTGAGCCGCTGGCAGCTGATCCGCGCTTTCGCTGCAGCAACCGGCCTGACTCCCCACGCCTGGTTGCTCGATCAACGCGTGCAGCGCGCCCGCGAACTGCTGCGCGAGCCCGGCCGCAGCCTCAGCGAGATCGCGCTGACGACCGGCTTCGCGGACCAGAGTCATTTCAGCCGCGCCTTCAAGGCCCGCACCGCGGTCACGCCGGGGCGCTACCGCGGCAAGCCCTAACGCAATTTCGTACAAGACGGGACGCAGCGCAGCGCCGATGCTGGAGGCCCTTCCTCCAGGAGACATCATGTCCGCGCTGCAGAGTTTCATCCTGATCGCCACGGCCCATTTCCTCGCGCTCCTGAGTCCCGGTCCGGACTTCCTGCTGATCCTTGCGACCAGCACCCGCCACGGCAGCCGGGCGGGAGTGCGCGCCAGCGCCGGCATCGCGCTCGCCAACGGCGTCTATATCGCGGTCGCGCTGGCCGGCGTCTCGGCGCTCGCCCGCTCGCCCGCGCTGCTCTCAGCCCTGGGCTGGGGGGGAGCGGCCTACCTTGCCTGGCTGGGCGCAAAGCTGCTCAGCGCTAAGGCGGCGGACCACCCGGCCTCATCCGCCGCCGATCCGGCCGCCGATACTGCCGTCTTTCGCGCGGGCTTCCTCTCGGGTCTGCTGAACCCGAAGAACATGCTGTTCTACTTCAGCCTGTTCAGTCTGGGGGCGGAACAGGGCAGCGCGCTGACCCGCACCGGCTACGGGCTCTGGATGTTCACGGTCGTGTTCTGCTGGGATGCCTGGCTCGCCCGCTCTCTGGGCCGGGGTCGCCTGCACCAGTGGTTCAACGCCCGCCAGAGAAAGATCGAGCGCGGCTGCGGCGCCCTGTTCGTGCTGCTCGCGGCCGGCCTCGCCCTGGGCGCTCGCGGCGCCTGAGCTCATCGCTCTTTCCCTGAGTACCTCCCGCCGGGTTAGGATCCGCTCTTTGCGCCAGTGGCGCGGCGAACTTCGGAACGGCATGAACGAGCAACTGGGCCTGATTCTTCTCCTGCTGCAGCAGATGTGCGTGTATCTGGTCATCGCCTATCTGCTCAGCAAAACCCCTCTTTTCATCCCGCTGACCCAGGTCACGATCCGGCTGCCGCACAAGCTGCTCTGCTACGCGATCTTCTCGGTGTTCTGCATCCTCGGCACCTACTTCAGCCTGCCGGTCGATGACTCGTATGCGAACACGCGGGCGATCGGCGCCGTGCTCGGAGGGCTGCTCGGCGGCCCGTCGGTCGGCTTCGCGGTCGGGCTGACCGGGGGCTTTCACCGCTACTCGCTGGGCGGCGTCACGGCTCTGGCCTGCATGGTCTCGACGGTCACCGAAGGCCTGATCGGCGGGGCGATCCACCGCTACCTGATCCGCCGCGGCCGGGTGCTGGAACTCTTCAGCCCGGTCAGCGCCGGTCTGACGGCCTTTGCCGCCGAGATCGCGCAGATGACGATCCTGCTTGCGATGGTCAAGCCCGCCGATGTCGCGATCCGCCTGGTCAGCGACATCGCGCTGCCGATGGTGATCACGAACACGCTGGGCGCGGCGATGTTCATGCGCATCCTGCTCGACCGCCGGGCTCTGCTCGAAAAGTATTCGATCGCGTTCTCGGCCCAGGCGCTGAAGATTGCTGCGCGCGCCGAAGGCGTGCTGCGCCAGGGTTTCGACCAGGAAAACAGCATGCGCGTCGCGCGGATCATCTACGAGGAAACCGGCGTTGGCGCGGTCGCGATCACCGACCGCGAGAAGCTGCTCGCTTTCATCGGCATCGGCAGCGACCATCACCTGCCCGGCACCCCGATCACGTCTCCGCACACCCACACCGCAATCGCGACGAACCAGGTCTTCTACGCCGACGGCAACGAGATTCCCTATCGCTGCTCGATCACGCCCAACTGCAAGCTCGGCTCCTCGCTGGTGATCCCGCTGCGCGGCGAGGAAGGCCGCGTGATCGGCACGGTCAAGCTCTATGAGCCGAAGAGCAAGATCTTCGCGTCGATCAACCGCACGCTCGGCGAAGGCATTGCGCAGCTCCTGTCGAACCAGATCCTCGCCGGGAAGTTTGAGCAGCAGAAGCAGCTCTTGGCCCAGTCCGAGATCAAGCTGCTGCACGCCCAGGTCAATCCGCACTTCCTGTTCAACGCGCTGAACACGCTCTCCGCGGTGATCCGCCGCGACCCGGAGCGGGCGCGCGAGCTGGTCAAATACCTGTCGACCTTCTTCCGCAAGAACCTCAAGCGCCCCAGCGACGAAGTGACGCTGCAGGACGAGCTCGAACATGTGAACGCCTATCTGCAGATCGAGCTGACCCGCTTCGCTGGCCGCCTCTCGGTGACGATCGACGTCCCCGAAGCGCTGCAGGGCGTGCATCTGCCCGCCTTCTCGCTGCAGCCCATCGTCGAGAACGCGATCAAGCACGGCACCTCGCAGATGTTCGGCCCGGGAGAAGTGCACATCCACGCCACTGAGCCCCAGCCCGGCGAGCTCGCCTTGAGCGTCGAGGACAACGCGGGCCTGTTCGAACGCAAGGCCGGAGGGGATGGCCTGGGCATGGGCCTCGTCGACCGCCGGATCAAGGCGAGGTTCGGCGAAACCTACGGCGTCAGCGTCGAATGCGAAGCGGGGCGCTACACCCGCATCACTCTTCACCTTCCCAGCCAGAGCCCGACATGAAAGCCCTGATCGTCGACGACGAACCCTTTGCCCGCGAAGAGCTGCGGGAGATGCTGGCCGGCACCGAGGACATCGAAGTCGTCGGCGAGGCGAGCCACGCGGTCGAAGCGCTGACCGCGATCGCCCGCTTGCGCCCCGACGTGGTCTTCCTCGACATCCAGATGCCGCAGATCAGCGGCCTGGAGATGCTGGCGATGCTCGATCACGAGAGCATGCCTTATATCGTGTTCCTGACCGCCTATGACGAGTACGCGGTCCGCGCCTTCGAGGAAAACGCTTTCGATTACCTGCTCAAACCGCTGGATCCTCAGCGTCTCGCGAAGACGCTGGCGAGGCTCAGGCGCGAACGCAGCAGCCAGGATCTGGCGCCACTGCAGAACGCGTCCCCGCTCCGCCATGTGCCCTGCTCCGGACACAACCGGATCGTGCTGCTGCGCATCGACGAGATCGAGTACGCGACTTCGAAGCTCAGCGGCGTCTATGTCGCCGGCGCCGACGGCGAGGAGCGTTTCACCGAGCTGACGCTGCGCACGCTCGAAGAGCGCGCGCCGCTGCTGCGCTGCCACCGCCAGTATCTGGTGCATCCGGATGCGATCGCCGAGATCGAACTGGGCGAAGCCGGCCTCGCCGAGATCCTGACCCGGGGCGGCAAGAGGCTGCCGGTCAGCCGCCGTTACCTGCGCGAACTGAAGGAAAAGCTGGGCATCGCGTGAACCGCTCGCGGCTGCCGGCAACCGCTCGCGAGCGCCGGCGACCGCTCACCGTGAAATCCCGTTTTCAGTGCAGGGGCTTTTGTTAGCGTGGCGCCCGTCAATTTCTGTTGGAGCGCCAACCATGGATCACGCAATAACATTTGTGATCGCCACGCTATGCATCCTCGCCATCTGCTACCGCCTCTATGGCGTGTTCTTTGTGCGCAAGGTGCTTCGCGCTGACGACACCCAGGTCACCCCTTCCCACGAGCTTCAGGACGGCAAGAACTACGTGCCGACCAAGAAGTGGGTCAACTTCGGCCAGCACTTCGCGGCGATCGCCGCTGCCGGCCCGTTGGTCGGCCCGGTCCTTGCCGCCCAGTTCGGCTACCTGCCCTCCTTCCTGTGGCTGCTGATCGGCTGCGTGATCGGCGGCGCGGTGCACGACACCGTCGTGCTCTTCGCGTCGATGAAGCATCAGGGCAAGTCGCTGTCCGAAGTCGCGAAGGCCGAACTCGGCCCGGTCGCCGGCTGGTGCACGGGTCTGGCGATGCTGTTCATCATCACGATCACGATGGCCGGTCTGTCGATGGTCGTGGTCCATGCGCTCGAACGCAATCCCTGGGGCACTTTCGCGGTGTTCATGACGATCCCGATCGCGATGGTGCTGGGTCTCTACGAGCGCTTCGGTGGCAGCATGAAGTACGCGACCTACGTCGGCATCGCCGCGATCATGGCCAGCGTTCTGGCCGGTCCTTACATCCAGGGCACGACCTTCGGCAACTGGCTGAGCCTGCATGCGACCACGGTGAGCCTGCTCCTCCCGGTCTATGCCTTCTTCGCCTCGGCACTGCCGGTCTGGATGCTGCTGACTCCGCGCGGCTACCTGTCCAGCTTCATGAAGATCGGCGTGTTCGGCGCGCTGATCGTCGGCGTCGTCTTCATCAACCCGGCCGTCCAGTTCCCAGCCATGACCGCCTTCATCCACGGCGGTGGCCCGGTGCTCTCCGGTCCGGTATGGCCCTTCATCTCGATCACGATCGCCTGCGGCGCAATCTCCGGCTTCCATGCCTTCATCGGTTCGGGCACTACCCCGAAGCTGGTCGACAAGTGGAGCGACATCCTGCCCGTGGCTTTCGGTGCGATGCTGGCCGAATGCCTGGTTGGCGTGATGGCGCTGATCGCCGCGACCGCGCTGCACCCCGCCGACTACTTCGCGATCAACTCGTCGGCTGAAGCCTTCGCGAAGCTGGGCATGAACGTCGTCGATCTGCCCCGGCTGTCCCACGAGATCGGCATGGACCTGTACGGTCGCACCGGCGGCGCGGTCACTCTGGCCGTCGGCATGTCCTACATCTTCACGAAAATCCCCTGGTTCACGTCGCTGGCGTCCTACTTCTTCCAGTTCGTCGTGATGTTCGAAGCGGTGTTCATCCTGACCGCGATCGACTCAGGAACCCGCGTCTCGCGCTACCTGATCCAGGACTTCGCCGGCGACCTCTTCCCGAAGATGAAGCAGCTCGACTGGATGCCCGGTGCGATCGGCGCCAGCGCGGTGGCCTGCCTGCTCTGGGGCTATCTGCTGAACTCCGGCGACATCAACTCGGTCTGGACCCTGTTCGGCGTCTCGAACCAGCTGATGGCTTCGGTCGGCCTGATCATCGGCGCGACGATCATCCTGCGCATCGGCCAAAAGCGTCGCTACGCGCTGACCTGCCTGATCCCGCTCGCCTACCTCTATGTGACGGTCAACTACGCCGGCTACTGGATGGTCACCCACGTCTATCTGAACCCGGCCGCGAAGGGCTACAGCATCTTCAACTCGATCTTGTCGGTCACGATGATGGTGCTGGGTTTCGCGATCCTGGTCTCGGCGATCTCGAAGTGGAAGGAGCTGTTGGGCCTGCGCAGCCAGGGCAAGCTCGTTCCCGCCGCCGCCTGATTCCTAGGGACTGCGTCATCGAAGCCGCCGGCCAAAAGCCGGCGGCTTTTTCATGTTCACGGCCCGCTCAGTATCCTTTTCCGGCGTTCGCGCAATGCCGCACACAGGCCTTCTCCGCGCTCACCCGGCGCACGCCGGAAACAGCTATCGTGGGCACACGCACGAAGAGGAGGCAGCATGAGACGCACCATTGCGCTGTCGGCGCTGATCCCGCTGGCCGCATCCGCCCACGTCGGAGCCGATGCCGGCCTGCACCAAGGCCCGGCTTTCCTGATCGGTCTGATCCACCCCTTCACCGGCCTCGATCACCTGGCCGCAATGCTGATGGTAGGCCTCTGGAGCGTGCTCGCCTTTACCGATGAGCGGCGCGCCGTCTGGGCAGCCCCGGCCGCCTTCGCGAGCCTCTTGCTGGTCGGCGGCCTGCTCGGCGTCGCCGGCATCGCTCTGCACGTCGTCGAAACGATGATTGCGCTCTCGCTGCTGGCTCTGGGTGCAATGGTCGGTCTGCGCGTCAAGCTGCCGGTTCTCGCCGGCTGCGTCGCCGTCGGCGCATTCGCGGTCTTTCACGGCATCGCGCACGGCAACGAGTTGCCGGCCGCCCGGGCGGCCGCAGCGCTGAGCGGGATGGTGATCGGCACGGCGAGCCTGCACCTGACCGGGATGGCCCTGGGTTGGGCCATCGCGCGCAGCGTCATCCTGCCGCGTCTCGTCGGTCTCTGTGTCGCTCTATTCGGGCTGAGCCTCTTGGCAGGCTGAATCCTCGGTAGACAGGCGCCCCGCCGCGGACGCAAAAAAGCCGTTCAGTTTCAGCTGAACGGCTTGTCATTGGCTGAAGTGGCCAGTGCTTACATCTTGAAGTTCGACACCGATGCGCGCAGCTCTCCGGCCAGGGACTCCAGGGCCTGGACGCTGCCGCTCGCCGAGCGGACCGATTCGGCCGATTCCTCGACCATGTGCGCGATCCGTTCGACGTTCTGCGCAACGCTGGTGCTGGCCTGGCTCTGCTCGCGGGTCGCCTCGGCGACATCGCGAACCTTGCCCAGAGTCTCGGCCGCGCCCTCGTTGATCTCGCGCAGCGCCGCGGCGGCCTGACCGGCCATCTCGACGCTCTTCGCGACCTGAGGCGTCACCTGCTGCATGCTCTGCACGGCCGACTCGGTATCGGCCTGAATGCCGGAGATCGTCGTCGTGATCTGGTCGGTCGCCTGGGTCGTACGCTCGGCGAGCTTCCTGACCTCGTCGGCGACGACCGCGAAGCCCCTGCCCTGCTCACCGGCCCGGGCCGCTTCGATCGCAGCGTTCAGCGCGAGCAGATTGGTCTGATCGGCGATCTCCTTGATCACGCTGGCGATGCCACCGACTTCACGCGAACGCTCCTGCAGACTCTGGATCAGCTTCGAAGCCTCGGTGATCTGGCTGGACACGGCCGCGATCGTCTCGGAGGCCTGGTTCACCTGCTTCTCGCCATCGGCGGCCAGAGCGCTCGAACGCTCCGAATTCGTCTCGGTGTCGCGGGCGCTCGACGAAATGTGGTCGATGCTGACCGACAGCTCTTCGATCGCGGCCGCGGTCGAGGAAGTCGCATCCGAAGACTGGCGCGAAGCCTCGCCGACCTGGCTCATCATCTCGCTGAGCGACTGCGAAGACTCGGCCACATGGTGGGCGCCCTGCTGAATGCGTTCGATCATGTGGCGCAGGCTCGCCTGCATCCGGACGATCGCGGCCATCAGGCTGTCGGCCTCACCGTTATGTTCGAGCTTGCGGCTCAGATCCCCTTCGGCGATCGCGATCGCAACCCTGGCCGCGTAATCGGGCTCGCCACCGAGGCGGCGATAGATGCCTCTGGCCATCACGGTCGCCATCGCGGTCACGACGACGAGGACAAGCAGTCCGAGGAAGAGGAATTTCCCGGCCAGGCTCCAGTACGCGGCGTTGATGTCATCGACGAAGACACCGAAACCGACGATCCAGTCCCAGCCCGGGATCTTCGCGACACCGTTGATCTTGGGCACTTCGACATCGGTTCCGGGCCGCTTCGACATGTCGTCGAAGAAAGCGAAATCCTTGTTCGAGAGCTCGTCGAGGTAAGTCTGGAAATTGCTCTTGCCGTTCGCAAGCGTCTTGCCCCAGTCGACCTTGCCGATCACCGCCTGGTTCGGGTGGGCGAGCCCCAGGGCGCCGCTGGTGCGCGCCCAGATATAGTTCTTGTCATCGCGCATGCTCGCGAGCACGGCGACCGCACGCGTCTGCGCTTCCTCGTGGCTGAGCTTGCCGGACTTCTCCATCTCCTGGAAGGCCGCGACCTGTTTCACAGCAAGGCTGAGCACGGTGTGAATCTCGTTGCGCCGGGCATCGAGCATCTCGCTGCGCAGCGTGCTGAGAGCGAAGGCCGCCATCAGGATCAATCCGAGCAGTGCGCAGCCAACGATCAAGGCCAATCTCTTGGAAAGCTTCATCTCCACATCCTTGTTAAGCACATCCGCACGGTTCACGGCAAAATCGTGCAAAAATTAAGGGATCGACAACCCTGCCGGCATTCCGAGCCGGGGTGCAATCCGAAAAAAACCCCGCCGCTCCATCAAGGAACAACGGGGCTTTTCATCCGACCGCTAGCTTGTCACTCAGTTCAAAGGGACGCAGCCGTCGCCTTCTCCCGGTGACGGACGATCAACATCCGGACGATCGTCACGCCATTGGTCAGCCCGATCATCGCCTCGAGCGCCGAACCGCCGATCGAGCCGCTCAACACGTTGTTGGTCAGCCACAGACAGGTTCCGCACAGCAAGGCCAGACGCAAGCGTATCCCTTTGAGCAGGAACATGGCCAGCGTTCCGACCACCGCGCCGACGATCGGCAGGATATGCCGCCATTCGGTGACCAGCATCGATCCGACCGCGATATTGACGGCGACGATCGCCAACGCGACCCGGACCGAACGCGTGCGCAGCGACAGCCACGAGCGCAAGGCCGAAATCAGCGAGCTGGCCGCCGCGGTCGGATTGCCCAACAGCGTGAAGTGGACCGTATAGGCCAGGCTCAGCGCCATTACGAGATAGCGCAGACGGCGATCGTCGCGTTGCCAGAACGCGGCGATCCCCAGAGCGAAGGCCAGATAGCCGAAGAGCTGCGCAAATGAGAACGCGCCGGCCATCAGAGCGGACATGCTCAGGCCCGCAGCGCGGCAGCCTGGGCGGAGAGCGTCTCGATCGCCTTCCAGTCCCCGGCAGCAACCTTGTCAGCCGGGATCATCCACGAGCCACCGACGCAGAGGATGTTCGGCAGAGCCAGCCATTCCGGCGCATTGGCAAGGTTCACACCGCCGGTCGGGCAGAACTTCACATCCGCGAAGGGACCGGAGAAGGCCTTGGCCAGGCGGGGGCCACCGATTTCCATGGCCGGGAAGAGCTTCAGGCGATCGAAGCCCATATCGGTCGCAGCCATCACTTCCGAAGCCGAAGCGACGCCGGGCAGCAGAGGAAGATCACCATCGCGGGCGGCCAGAGCCAGCTCACGGGTCAGACCCGGGCTCACTGCGAAACGGGCACCGGCGGCGGCCACTTCGTCGAGCTGTTCGGGACGACGCACGGTTCCTGCACCGACCACAGCCCCTTCGACTTCGGCGGCAATCAGGCGGATCGCTTGGAGCGCGACCGGAGTACGCAGCGTCACTTCGAGCGCGCGCAGACCACCGGCGACCAGGGCGCGGGCCATCGGCACCGCGTCCTCGATCCGGTCGATACGGATCACCGGGATCACGGTGGCGAGTTTCATCACTTCTTCGACGTTCATATTCAGCTCCTGAGCCGCGCGCCAGGCGCGGCAATGGTTGGGGGGGTCTTCAGGCCAGAAGGCCTGCAGGCATTTTTTCAACGGGGATGATCGCGCCCGGGCACTGGATCACCGCGGCCGCCAGCCGGTTGCCAACGCCCAGCGCTTGGGCAGGCGAATGTCCGCGCAGGCGGGCTGCGAGATAGCCGGCGCCGAAGGAGTCACCGGCTGCCGTCGTATCGACGACACGGGCTACGCGCTCGGCGGCGACGGCAATCCAGTCCTGGGCCGCTCTGCGCACCAGAGCCGGTTCGGCTCCGCGCTTGACGACGACCTCGGCGCACGGATAAGCGTGGATGCGCGCGAGCGCTTCGTTCTGATCGTTCCAGCCGGAGACATCCATCTCATCGCCGAGCGTGATCAGCGCGATGTCGGCGCAGGCATAAGCACGCAGATAGACCTGGCTGGCTTCGGCAGGCGAGGACCACAGCCTGGGTCGGTAGTTGTTGTCGAACACGACGGTTCGACCGCTTTGATGAACGGCCTGCATCGCGGCGAGCAGACGCTCGCGCCCGGCCGCATCGAGGATGGCCAGACTGATGCCGCTGACATAGAGCACATCGACATTGGCGAGGTCGCGCTCCAGGGGCGAGACGGGATCGGCGAAATAGCTCTTTGCCGCGCTCATCTGGCGCCAGAAGGAGAAGAAGCGTTCGCCGCTCGCATCGACCTGGATCGTGTAGATCCCCGGCAGTTCGCCCGGACGGCGACTGACCAGCGAAGTCTCCAGGCCCTCAGCCTGCCAGCTCGCGAGCATCGCTTCGCTGTAGGGGTCGGCCGCGCCGACCGCGGTCGCATAGCCGACCGAAAACGCACTCCCAGCAAGGCGGGACAGATAGACCGCAGTATTCAGAGTGTCGCCGCTGAACGCCTGGCGCATCAGGCCCGGCGCTTCAGCGCGCAGCTCGATCATGCATTCGCCAAAGGCGACAACGCGGGGAAGTCCGGAGCTCATCATCGATTCCGTTCGTTAAGTGGAAATACGGTGCGCTGCGGTCCCGGGAATGAGCACACAGGACAGCATCCGCATTCAGACGGCTCAGACCCCCGCGAAGGGATCCCGGCCGCCGGACAAGTGATTGGTAAAGTAGTCGGGGCGCAACATCTTCGCGACTTCGACGACGGGCAGGACATGATCCAGGTGCTCGTGCATCGCGATGGCCGCCTCGCGTTTCAGACCCTTTTCAAGCGCATCGACAACGACTTCGTGCTCCAGCACGACCCCCTTCATCCGGCCGGGAATCGGCAGGGTCAGGCGCCGATAGCGGTCGACCTGGGTCTTGGCCTGCTGGATGATTTTCCAGACTCCGCGCAGACCGGCGATGTCGGCGAGCGTCTCGTGAAAGATCTCGTCGCCGTTGTGAAAGCCCTGATAGTCGAGTCCGTCGACGCTGACATGCTGTTCGGCGATGATGCGGCGCAAACGCTCCAGCCCTTCGGGCGTGATCCGGGCTGCGGCGCGGTCGATGATCGCGCTCTCCAGCGCCGTACGCACCAGCATCGCTTCTTCGAGCTGGTCGAGCGGGATGCGGGCGACGAAAGTCCCGACTCGCTGAGTCACTTCGATCAGGCCTTCCTCGGTCAGACGCTGCACCGCCTCATGGACAGGAGTGCGGCTCGTGCCGTGCTCCGCGGCAATGTCGCGTTCAACGATCCGCGTGCCGGGCAAAAGCGTCATCTCGGTGATCTTCTTGCGCAGATCGAGATAGACCCGGCGCGAAGCGCTGAGCGATCCCTCTTCATTCGTGCCAGATGTCTTTTTCATATCCTGCATCAAACCAGATCGATTCTGGAATTCAGTCTTTGATTTCTTGTTCTGTCTGCATTGCAGACCGGCGCTCCAGACGAGTCGGGAGCCTTGCAGCCCCCGTTCTCGTCCGGGATGCCTCAGGGGCATCCCGGTCATCTGATCATTCCGGAGGGCGAGCCCCCGGAAAACTAAACGATCACTTCAGGACCGCCCAGGTCGTGCCTTCCGTGCTGGTCAGCGACGGGTAATCGACATAGGCGTAATCGCAGTTGACAACCTTATCGACATCGACCGCCTTGGTGGCCGTGCCATTGACGACGATGCGCTTGGCGGCATTGGCGACGATGGGCAGGTTCACCCCGTTGATCGTCAGGTTCGCGTCGGACGAGATCATGTTGATACTGTCCGGGCTGTCCGCAACGACGTTCTTCAGGTTCATCACGAGCGGGTACTGCGGGTTGCCCTGGTTCGAGCTGTCCGCTTCGTAACCCATCAGCTTGACCGTTCCCGAACCCTGGATCCGGACATCGGTAAGATCGATGTCGTGGAAATTCGGGATCTTGCCCGTGCCGGCCTTCGTGCTGTAGTACGGCGTGAAGAGCAGCGGGTTCTGAGCGTTCTTGATGCAGATGTTCGAGTAGTGAATGTTCATGACTTCACCGCCGCGAGCCTGGTCGGACTTGATCCGCAGACCCTCTTCCGATTCGCGGAAGCTGTTGTCATAGACATGCACGTTGCGAACACCGGCGTTCGTTTCCGAACCGATCGAGATGCCGTGGCCCCAGTAGATGTGGTTGTGGGCGATGACGATGCCGTACTTGCGGTCGGCGCGGATCCACTTGTCACCGTCAATGCCGGGCAGACCGGAACCGGACGGGCTGGGGTTGGCGCTGCCCTTCAGAACGATGTCGTCGTCACCGGTCCAGACGTAGTTGTAGACGATCGCGACGTTCTTCAGATAGCCGTCGAAGTACATCTTGTTCGTCGAGGTCGTCGTAGCCGTCGTCCAGACCGTGGTCGGAACGCCAGCACCCGCAGCAGCGGTGGTCAGCACGTTGGTCGCACCGGTCGTCAGCGCAACTTGCGTCTTGCTGGTCGAGGAACCCGGGTCGATCGCGTCGGTGTTCTTGACGTTGTCTTCGGTGAAGGTGTCGCCGTTGTAGAGCGGGTTGCCGTTACCGGCCGGGTTCGCGAAGGCTGCGGTCGAAGGCGTCTGGATCTTGATGCCCCACACGGTCAGACCGTCGATGCCGCTCGGCACGAAGTGGAAGTTCGCGCTGTTGTTCATCGTGATCTTGTACAGGGTCAGGTTCTTCGCATAGTTGAAGACCATCATCCGGAAGCAGGACTGCGAGCCGGTACCGGTGGTGCCGTTATCGACCATGTTGCCCTTCATCGCGAGGTCCCACCAGGTCATGTTGCGGACCGTGGTCGTGCGGTTGACGAAGGTACCCCCGTTGTCGCAAGCCGTGCCCTCAGCAGCGAACGTGCCCTTTTGATAGGCCGCGTAGGTGTTCGAGCAGGTCTCGTTGACCTTCATGATCGGATAGTACTTGTCGGTCGTCACGATCTCGGCGTAAGCGCGGCTATCGATCGCACCTTCGCCCATGATCGCGGAGTTGACCAGGTTGTCACCCGAGATGAAGGAGCGGCAGTTGCCCGACGAACCCGACTTGGAAGCCGTCGTCGTCGTGGTCGGCGCTGCGGTGTTGCCGCAGTACTTGCCCGGCAGGTTGTACAGCATCACGTCGCGGCTCGCGAACAGGGTCACGCCCTTGTCGATCACCAGCGTCACACCCGAGGGCAGGTTCAGCGGGCCGGAGATGAACGAGTCACCACCGTTGTCACCCATGACCAGGCGGACAGCGAACTTGCTGCCACGATACTTGGCCTTGGCCAGCTCTTCGCCGGAAGCACCGGCAGTGTTGGGCGCGTAGTAGGTCGTGCCGGCGGTTGCAGCAGCGGCGGCTGCGGTCGCGGCGTCAGCCTGCTGCTGGGCAGCAGCGGCAGCGTCGGCATCGGCGATCGCCTGGCCGACTTCCGCGTCGACGGCGGCGCCGCAGGCGTTCAGCGCGGCCTGGATGCGGGCCTGGTCGGGGTTGGTCGTCGCGGCGCTGGCGGCGACGCCGGCACCGGAGACCGAAGGATCGGCCTCATAGGCCAGGGCGCCGTCCGGGCGCTTCTTCAGCGTATCGCTGGCCTTCAGCGTCGCGCAGACCTGATCATCGGTCGGCAGGGTCGGCTCGGCTTGCAAATTCGCATCAAAAGTCGTCGTGCCGACCTTGAAAGGCGTGGACGACGTGTAGGAAACGGTTCCGGCATTGTCAGTTCCGCCGCCACCGCAGGCGACCAGCGCGACGGTGCTCGTCGCACAGGTCAGAACGAGCATCAATTGCTTCATCGTTCGCGAAATGGTCCGATTGGGCATTTTCATTTCTTACTCCTCATTGAGTCTTTCCGAATCAACGGAAAGCCTCTTACGTTCGAGACGCTTCGGCGCAGCCGAGAGCGTTCCCTCCTTTTTTGGGGCCTAGCCCCCCTCCTCCGCCCGCGCAATGCGACCGGAAAAGGAAGAGCTGGACCCTCTACTTCGTCAGAAGCGTGCGATCAGGCCGACACCGAAGGCGCGCGGGCTGTCGCCCGGAGCCAGGTAAGCGTCGTTGCTGCCCGAGTTGTTGCTATAGACGGGCGACTGACCGAGGTTCACGCTCTGCTGCGACTTGTTGTTGATGTGCGTGAAGTACGCATAGGTCGCGAAGGCATCGTTGATCTTGTACTTGGCGCCCAGCGAGAACTGGGTCGCTTCGTAGTCCTGCTCGGACGCGAAAATCGCGTCCTTCATCTTGCCGAGCTTGCCGTACGAGAACATCAGCGACGTGTTGCCGATGTCCTGGGCGATCGAAGCCATCCAGCCGGTCTGCTTCATGTGGCCATCGACCAATGCGTTGACGTCGCCTTCGACGAACTGTTCGTAGCCGTAGCTCGCCTGTTCGAAGCCGAGGCCGATATAGGTCTTGGTCGGCAGCTTGTAGGACGCGACAACCTTGGCATAGCGGGTGTTCTGGTTGTCTTCGCCGTCGATCTTCAGGCCGTAGCCGGCTTCGAGCCTCGAAGTGTTGATGCCAGTATGGCGCTGCATGTCGTAGCCAACACCGATCTCGAACGGGCCGCGGGTGTACTTCACCGCTGCCGAATAGCGGTCACGCGCGTTCGAGTTCGAATCGTTTTCGTCGAAGCCGTAGGACGCAGCAGCCTGCAGACCGTAGTACTCGGGCGAGAAGTAATGGACCGAGTTCTTGTAGCGGGCTTCGCCGCGGCTGAAGATGCTGTTCCAGTTGCCGGTCATCTGCGCGCTGGTGTTGTTCCACAGATCCAGACCATGAGAGGTCAGACCCAGGTTGCCACCGAGTTCGCCGCCCGAACCGACCAGGCTGCGATAAGCCGAGTCGTGGTTACCGGCCAGCAGACGACCGTAACGGACGTTCTCGACACCGACGAAGGTGTTGCGCGAAGTCAACGTCGCCGAGCTGCCCGTATCGTTGGTGCCGCCCTGTTCGAACGCGTTCAGGCTGCCTTCGATCTGCCAGATGGCCTTGAAGTCATCCTTGAGGCCAACCGAACCGGAGAAGCCGATCCGCGAATTGCCGTCGGAGACGCGACCACGGCGCTCGTAAGGCGTCGCGCCGCCCTTCGCTTCGATCGATTCGACCTGAGCGTTCAGGAAGCCGTACACCTTCACATGCATCGGGATGTCAGCCAGGGAAACGTCAGCAGCCGAAGCCACGTTCGCCAGACAGGCAAACACGGTCGGAGCTGCAAGCAGCATCGCCTTCTTTGCCAGGCCCATTGATGTTTTCATTTATTGCTCCTCGAAAAATTCTATTTTTCACTGCTGGGGCTACGCGGTGCGGTCTGTCGCATCCGCGATCAGACCGCACGACAAACCTAACCGATCAGGCCTTGGCCAGAGAGGCTTCGAGTCCTGCCGGAGTGGATCCACCCTTCTTCGCCAGCGTGCAGCAGACGACAGCACCGATCAGGTCGAAGACCGTCAGGACGACGAACAGCGGGCTGTAACCGACCTTCGAAACCAGCAGACCGAATACGGCGGTGAAAGCCGCGGCGCCAAGATAACCCATCATGCCGCCCATGCCGGTCGCTGTTGCAACTTCGTCCTTCGTAAACACGTCGGAGGTGACGGAATACAACGCTCCGGACAGGGTCTGGTGCGCGAAGCCACCGACGCACAGCAGCGCGATCGCGGTGTAGGGGCTTTCGACGAAGCCGACGCAGGCCGGTCCGACCATGAACAGGGCACCGGTCACGACCACCATCTTGCGCGACGTGAAGAGCGAGACATTGCAGTACTTGGTGTAGAACGGGCTCAGGTAGCCGCCGAGCACGCAGCCGATATCGGCAGCGAGGAAGGGCAGCCAGGCGAACATCGCGATTTCCTTCAGGTTCATGTGACGCTCGGTCATCATGTACAGAGGAATCCAGGCATTGAAGGTCTGCCAGGCCGGTTCGGAGAGGATGCGGGGAATACCGATCGCCCAGAAGTTGCGGCTCGTGATGATCTCGGTCCAGGACTTCTTCTTGCCGCCCGTTTCGCTGGGCGCAGCTTCCTGACCGGCGATGATGTAATCGCGTTCCTCATTGGACAGGAACTTCTGATCGCGCGGATGCTTGTAGAACAGCATCCACAGCGCGGTCCAGACCAGGCCCATGCCGCCGACCAGCACGAAGGCATATTCCCACTTGCCCTGCATGATCGCCCAGACGACCAGAGGAGGAGCGAGCAGCGCACCGATCGACGAGCCGATGTTGAACCAGCCGATCGCAACCGAGCGTTCCTTGGCCGGGAACCATTCGGAAGTGGCCTTGACGCCAGCGGGGATGCCGGCTGCTTCGGTCAGGCCCAGCATGCCGCGGAAGACCGCGAGGCTCTGCCAACCGGTCGCCATCGCGGCCGCGCCGCAGGCGAGAGACCAGGCCAGAGCGAAGATCGCGAAACCGAGCTTGGTGCCGATCGCGTCGAGGATGTAGCCAGCGACCGGCTGCATGAATGCATAGCAGACCTGCCACGCCACGACGATGTGCGAGTACTGCTCGGTGGTGATGTTCAGTTCTTTCATCATTGCCGGCGCAGCCACCGACAAGGTATTTCTTGCGAGGTAATTGACGACCAGGCCTAGCGTGACCAGGCCGACCATCCACCAGCGTACACCCTTGATCTTTGACACGATGTCTCCTTGATGCTTCTGATTGAGTCCCCACCTCCGGGCGGCAAGGCCACCCGGATCGGGAACCGGTTTTTTTCCAACGAATCTTTAAACCGCGCCGTCCTCTTTCCAGGACTCGAGAACGCGGCGCACACCGCTGTCTTCGATCGCGGCCAGCGCACGGCCCAGAGCCTCGGTCAGGCCAGGCACTTCATTGAGGTCGCGGCCCCACAGAGCGGCGTTGGCCAGCCACTGGCGGGCGATCTCGGCCAGAGACCATTCCCCGCTCGCGACGCGCGGCCAGGCTTGCGCAAACCATTCGAGATTGACGGCGTCATCGGCGAGCTTGATCACGCCGCCCTTGTAGAGGCGCATCGTCGCGGCCAGCGAGAGAACCAGGCGACGCGGCACGGCGCCGTGCTGGGCTTGGTAGGTCAGCAGTTGCGGCAGCACACGGGCGGCGTACTTGCTCCAGCTGTTCAGCGCGATCGATTCGAGGCGGTGATGGATGTAGGGGTTGCGGAAGCGGCGCAGCACATCGGCGGCGAAGGGATCGAGCTCTTCGCGCGGCAGCGGCAGGGCCGGGATGATTTCCTTGTCCAGCGTCGTGAGCAGGAAAGGCCCGACGACGGGATCATCGACCGCTTCGCCGACCGTCTCGACGCCCGCCAGCAGCGCGACCGGCACCATAGCGGTGTGACCGCCGTTGAGCACGCCGACCTTGCGTTGCTTGTAGGGAGTGATGTCCTTGACCAGCTTGACGTTCAGGTTCGCGCCGTCGAGCTTGAGTTCCTTGGCCAGCCAGTCCGGACCTTCGATCACGAACAGGTAGAAGTATTCAGCGGTGACCAGGAACTTGTCGTGATAGCCCAGCTCTTCCTCGATCGCAGCGATCTCGTCGCGCGGGTAGCCGGTCACGATGCGGTCGACGAGGGTCGAGCAGAAGGTGCAGGCGGTGTCGAGCCACTTGTCGAAGCCTTCGCCGAGCGCCCACAACTTGGCGAAATGCTTGATCGCGGCCTTCAGCGCGTCGCCGTTGTGGTCGATCAGCTCGCAGGGCAGCAGAACGACGCCCTTGTCGGCCGCGCCCTTGAAGAAGGAGAAACGCTCGTGGAGCAGACGGGTCAGCTTGGCCGGATACGTCGTGGCTGGTGCATCTTCGTAGCGGTCGGTGTCGTTGACCGCGATGCCCGCTTCGGTCGTATTCGAGACGACAAAGCGCACATCCGGATTGTGGGCCAGAGCCAGGTAGTCCGCGTAGGCGTGACCGAGGTCGATCTCGCGCTGGACGCAGGTGATCTTGCGGTATTCCTTGACCGGCTCACCGGCTTCGTTGAGACCGCGGATCAGCGTCGTATAGACCCCGCCCTGGGTGTCGAGCAGCGGGAAATCGGGGCGGCTGATCGGGCGCACGACGGTGACGCCGGCGTTGAGGCCAGTGCGTTCGTTGAGCAGATCGATCTGCCAGTCGACAAAGGCGCGCAGGAAGTTGCCTTCGCCGAACTGGATGAACTTGGTGGGCAGCGCCGAGGGCGCTTCGCGATTGAGTTGATTCATGATTGTCTTTTCTCCGCGCGAGCTCAAAGCGAGATGTCGCGCTTCCAGAACTGGAAGTCGTATTGGTTCAGTCGGTCAGCCTTGACCGTGTATTGACCGCCGGCGGTCGCGATGACCATGTCGAGCAGATTGCCGGCCACTTCGGGCAGCGGCGTGCCATCGACGATCGGACCGCAGTCGAAGTCGATCATGTCGGCGAGCTTCGTGGCCATCGGCGTGTTCGTCGCAACCTTGATCACCGGAACGATCGGGTTGCCGGTCGGCGTGCCCAGGCCGGTCGAGAACAGCACGACGTTGGCGCCCGCGGAAACGATGCCGGTCACCGCTTCGACGTCGCCCCCCGGGGTGCAGAGCAACGACAGCCCCTTGTCCTCGGTCTGCTCGCCGTAGTCGAGCACGGAGACGATCGGCGAGGTACCGCCCTTCTTCGCTGCGCCCGCCGACTTCATCGCGTCGGTGATCAGGCCGTCACGGATGTTGCCGGGGCTGGGGTTGTCGGCGAAGTGGGTGCCGACCGCTTCGGCTTTCGCTTCGAAGTCGCGCATCAGGCCCAGGAAACGGCGCTTGTCGTCTTCCTTGACGCAACGGTCGATCAGGTTCGCCTCGACGCCGCACAGTTCGGGGAACTCGGCCAGAACCGACGAGCCGCCCAGAGCGACAACGTAGTCGGAGACGAGACCCATCGCCGGGTTCGCCGAGATACCCGAAAAACCGTCCGAGCCGCCGCACTTGACGCCGATCTTCAACTTCGACAGAGGCACGGGCTGGCGAGCGATCTCGTTGGCCTTCTTCAGTCCGGCCAGCGTATCTTTCAGCGCGGTCTGCATCATCGCCGCCTCGCTGTCCCATTGCTGCTGCTCATAGATCAGGCAGGGCTTGGCGAAGTTCGGGTTCTGCTTCGCGAGCGCTTCCTTGAACATCGAAATCTGCGCGTTCTGGCACCCCAGGCTGAAGACCGTGATGCCGGCCACGTTCGGGTGATCGGCATAGGTCGCCAGCACCTTGCACAGCGAGCGGGCGTCGGCACGCGTGCCGCCGCAACCGCCGGTGTGGGTGATGATCCGCACGCCATCGACGTTCGGGAAGGGACGGGTCACGGGCTTGGCAGCCGCCATGTCCTCGCCGAGCAGCGACATCGTGAATGCCGCCAGATCGTTCGTCGCATAGCCGAGCGGGCCTTCCAGCGCGTTGCGCAGATGCTCGACGTTGCGGTTTTCGCAGAACACCAGCGGATAGATCAGCCAGTAGTTCGCGGTGCCGACACGACCATCTTCGCGGACGACGCCGGGGAAGGTCAGCCCTTCCCAGCGACCGACGGCGGGCGGAGTCCATTCGTAGGGACGGCTGGACGAGAGCTCGACGTCGGCGGCGTAGTGGCGAAGATTCTCGGTCGTCACCGCTTCACCGCGGCGGATCGCCTGGGTGGCCTTGCCGACCGGCACGCCGTAGAGCTTGAGCGTGTCGCCGACAGCGAAAGCCTTGCGAGCGATCTTGTGCTTGCGCGCGACCGGAGTGCTGACGAGGAGAGATTCCGAATCGCACTGGACGACCTCGCCAGCGGCCAGGTCGGTCAAAGCGACCAACATGTCGTCGTCCGGGTGGATGCAGAGTACTTTTTGCATGGCGTATTCCTGATTTACCGCTTACAGACCGAAGTAACGCTTCGCGTTTTCGTAGGAGACGCCGCGCACGATCTGGCTCAAAGCGTCGATGTCGGCCGGGTATTCACCCGCCTCGACCCACTGGCCAAGCTGACGGCACAGCAGACGACGGAAGTAATCGTGGCGCGGATAGGAAGCGAAGCTGCGCGAATCGGTGACCATGCCGACCGACGTACCCAGAACACCGTGGTTGCCCAGGGTCTGGATCTGCTGCAGGTTGCCGTCCTTGTGGTCGTTGAACCACCAGGCGGGACCGTACTGGATCTTGCCGGCAACGCTGCCGTCCTGGTAGCAGCCGATCAGCGTCGACAGCACTTCGTTCATACCGGGGTTCAGGCAGAACAGCATCGTCTTCGGCAGTTGATCGTCGGAGTCGAGCGCGTCGAGCAGCGAGGCGAGGCCCGCGGAGCAGCTCATGTCCGAGATCGAGTCATAACCGGTGTCGGCGCCGAGGCGGCCCATCATCCGGCTGTTGTTGTTGCGCTGGGCACCGATGTGCAGGCACATCGCCCAGTTGAACTTGGCATAGACGCGACCGACGCCTTCGAGCAGGCCACGGATGTACTGACCGAGTTCCGCGTCGTTCAGCTCCTGACCACCGATGCGCTTCGCGAACAGCGCTTCGAGCTGCGCGGCGCTGGGCTTGACGGCCGGCAGAGCGATATCGACCGCATGGTCGGAGATCCGTGCGCCGCGGGCATGGAAGAATTCGACACGGTTCGCGAGGGCGGCGATCAGCGATTCGAACGAAGAGATCTTGACGCCGGAAACGCTGGACAGGTGAGCCAGGTAGTCGACGAAACCAGGCGCGTTGACGCGCATCGCTTTGTCCGGACGGTAGGCCGGCAGCACGCGGGTCTTCAGCGCGGAAGCGGCGATCTCGGCGTGTTGCGCCAGGTCGTCGGCCGGATCATCGGTCGTGCAGGCCACTTCAACCTTGGCCTGTTCGAGGAAAGCCCAGGTATCCATGTCGGCGAGCTTGGCGTTCGCCTGATCCCAGATCTTGCTCGCGTTCGCTTCATTGATCAGCAGATCGATGCCGAACAGGCGACGCAGTTCGAGGTGGCTCCAGTGGTAGATCGGGTTGCCGGCGGCCAGCGACAGCACCTTGCAGAAGGCGCGGAACTTGTCTTCGTCGGACTGCTTGCCGGTGATGAAGTCTTCAGTCACGCCCGCACTGCGCATCAGGCGCCACTTGTAGTGGTCCCCGCCCAGCCACAGCTCGGCGATGTTGCGGAACTTGCGGCGCGAAGCGATCTCGCCCTGCTGCAGGTGGGAGTGGTAGTCGATCACCGGCAGATCGGCCGCAACGTCGTTGTAGAGCTGACGGGCGATCGGCGTATCGAGCAGAAAATCCTGGTTCATGAACGAGACCATCGTAAAGACCTCCATGTGACGAAACAGCTGCTAAGCTGACTCATCAAGATGTTTTATCGTCTGAGAAACTAATATATCAGCAGGCTACAACTGATATATCAGTATCGCAAGTACTTTCTTATGGGCTTATTACTGAACGCAACAGTTGACGTTCAGAGCCCCCCCCCCTCCTCAAAGCCCCCCCTTCAAACCCAGTGACAAAACGGCCCCTTTTCTTCTGGAAAGCGCTCCAGACAAGGATTTTGCTGAGAATCGCCACCTCATCCTCTCGCTGCGTCAGGGAGAACCCGGGACATCTTTCTTGCCGTTGTCATCAACATTGGATCGTGACGGAAGCCCTTGCCGAGAAGCGCGCTTGATCTCCATCAAATCAGCCGAAGCCCCTAGGCTGCGGCGCGGCGCCGCCGGGAGGATTCGCCCCCATCGACCCCGCCTTCCGGCGAGGAGAGCTGACGCGTGAAGTGCGCATTGCCGCGATGCCCAATTAGCACCTATTCTTCTTCGGCCACAGCTTGGCTGAGGCGAGCAGCCCCATCAGAACCCGCGACCCCGGAAAGGAGGGCCAAAATGCTTGGGCGGCAACTGCGCTTCGCCTGGCGGCGCCTTTCCTTGCAACCGGGATTTCACGCGCTGACCGCGCTGCTGACTTTTCTCATGCTGATCGCCGGCGGAGAGCAGCTGATCCGGATGGACAGCGCGCGGGCGCAGGAAGAGCAGCACAGCATCGTCACCGCCCGGGTCGCCGACCTGAGAGCCAAATTGGAAACCGAGCTCGCCAGCACGATCTTTCTTGCCCGCGGCCTGGTCACCTATACGAGCGGCTTCGGCGAAACGCTGACCGAAGAGCAGGCGCGAAGGCTGATCCGCGCGATCTACGACAACGGGCGCAACGTGCGCAACATCGCGGTCGCACCGGATAACACGATCCGCTGGGTCCATCCGCTCAAGGGCAACGAAAAGGTGCTCGGCCTCTCCTATTCAACTCTGACCAGGCAGTGGCCGAGCATCCAACGCATGATGCGGACAAGGGAGACTGTTCTGGCGGGGCCAATCGATCTGATCCAGGGCGGGCGTGGCGTACTCGTCCGCACCCCGGTTTTTCGCACCGACGGTCGATACTGGGGGCTGATCAGCATCACGATCGACTGGGACAATCTGCTGCGTCGGGTCGCGCTGCAAGCTTCGCCCACCGACCTGAAGCTCGCGATCCGCGGCCGTGACGGCCTGGGCGAGCACGGCGAAGTCTTCTACGGGACGGCCTCGGTCTTCGCCGAAAAACCGGTCACCGCCCGAATCGAGCTTCCCGGGGGCAGCTGGATCATCGCCGCGACGCCCCGGGACGGCTGGACGAGCGAGGCGCCCCAGCAGAACCTCAAGCGCGGCATCTACCTGCTCATCGCCACGGTCTTCACGCTGATGCTGCTCGGCTATATCCACGACGCAAGCGAGAAGCGCCGGATAAACGCCTCGCTCGAAGAGAGGGTCAAGGCACGAACGGCCGAGATCGAACGCACCAACGACGAGTTGAGCCAGAGTCTCTGTTCGCTGCAACAGGCCCAGGACAGTCTGATCCAGAGCGAAAAGCTCGCCTCGCTCGGCTCCCTGGTCGCGGGCCTCGCCCACGAGTTGAACACACCGATCGGCAACAGCCTGCTCGCGGCCTCCAGCCAGAGCCAGCAGATCAGGGCTCTGCGCGCGCCCGAGCAAGCGCTGAGCCGCTCCGCGTGGCTCAAGGCGCTCGACGAAATCGACGAAGCCGCCCACATCATCGAGCGGAGCCTGGGGCGCGCCAGCGAGCTGATCGTCAGTTTCAAGCAGGTTGCCGCCGACGGCACGAGCTCGCAGCGCCGCAACTTCGATCTGGGAAAGGTCGTCAGCGACTTTCTGCTCGTGCTGCAGCCGACGATCAAGCACAGCGGCCTGCAAATCCTGGTCTCGATCCCGCCGGGCATAAACCTGGACAGCTATCCGGGAATCCTGGAACAGATTCTGATGAACCTGATCCAGAACGCGATCATCCACGCCTTCCCCGAGCAGAAGAGCGGGAAGATAAGCATCGGTGCCCGCGCGCTGAACAACGAACAAGTCGTGATCTGGGTCGTCGACGATGGCCGGGGCATCCCGGCCGAGAACCTCGCCCGCGTCTTCGACCCCTTCTTCACGACGCGGATGGGCCAGGGCGGCACCGGTCTGGGCCTCAACATCGTCTATAACCTTGTGACCGGCCCGCTGGGTGGCCATATCGAAGCGCACAGCGAGCCAGGCCAGGGCGCCAGCTTCGAGTTCACCGTCCCCCTGTCCGCACCGCAGAAAACCCCGGGCTAAGCAGGCCGGCTCCGCGGCGCGGATCCCCCCCCGTGAGCTCCATTGAGCCCCGCTGGCGATTTTGTTATGCTCGGCCCCGCATCAAGAGTCAGGCAAGCGCCTGACACCAACCTGCTCCCGAGCAAGGTGGTGTCTCCGGACAATCGGAGGATGTGGCCGTTCCGGCAAAAAACGGGAAAGCCACGAGCCGCTCTGCTTCTTGATGCCCGATCAAGAAAGGTTCGAGCTTCATGACAAAACAATCCCGGCACCCCCGTGCCCAGCAATTCGCCAGCGACAATTACGCCGGCATCTGCCCCGAGGCCCTTGACGCGATGCTCAAGGCCAACAGCGGTTCCGAGCCCGCCTATGGCGAGGACATCTGGACGACCCACGCGGCCGACTCCTTCCGCACCGTGTTCGAGACCGACTGCGAAGTGTTCTTTGCGTTCAACGGCACCGCAGCCAATTCGCTGGCACTGGCAGCTCTGTGCCAGTCCTACCACAGCGTAATCTGCTCCTCGTCCGCCCACGTCATCACCGACGAATGCGGCGCCCCCGAGTTCTTCTCGAATGGTTCAAAGCTGCTCGCCATCGCGACCGAAAGCGGGAAGATCACGCCGGAAGCGGTGCGTGCGCTGGTTGAGAGCCGCTCCGACATCCACTTTCCCAAGCCCCGCGCCGTCACGATCACCCAGCCGACCGAAACAGGCCAGCTCTATTCGATCGCCGAAATTGAAGCGCTCTCTGCGGTCTGCCGCGACCAGGGCCTGAAACTGCACATGGACGGCGCGCGCTTCGCGAACGCCTGCGCCGCGCTCGGCTGCACGCCCGCCGAGATGACCTGGAAAGCCGGCGTCGACGTGCTCTGCTTCGGCGGCACGAAGAACGGCATGGCGGTCGGCGAAGCGATCCTGTTCTTCTCGCCGGAATTGGCGGTCGATTTCGACTACCGCTGCAAGCAGGCCGGCCAGCTCGCCTCGAAGATGCGCTTTCTGTCCGCGCCCTGGGTCGGCATGCTAGAGAGCGGCGCCTGGCTCAAGCATGCCGCGCACGCAAACGCCTGCGCAGTCCGCCTCGCGTCCCGGATCAAAGACGCTCCGGGCGTCTCCTTCGCGTTCCCGGTCGAAGCCAACTCGGTCTTCCTGAACGCACCCGAATCGGTGCTCGCCGGACTCGCCGCGCGGGGCTGGAAGTTCTACACCTTCATCGGTGGCGCCGCCCGCTTCATGTTCGCCTGGGATGCCGACCCGGCCCGCGTCGACGAACTGGCCGAGGACATCGTGGAGCTGTGCAGCTCGGCGCAGTGAAGGGCCCCGGGAGGCTTCCGGGGCTCCGGGGCACGGGCACAGCGCATCGCCCCTAGGCACCAGGATAGTGCTATCGCATCCTGATCCCGGGCGCAGCGCGAGTTGGTCGCGCACTGCGCCCGACAGCAGCTCTTAAAGTCTGGGCGACACATTTCTGGATCACTTTTTGCTTGAGTAATAGATCGGCCTCGACCGCGGTCTGTTACACGATGGCAGCCCGCCTCAGAGCTCAAAGCAATCCAGAACAAGGCTAGCTTCATGGCAATCTACAAGGGCGTCGAAATCGACAACGACCTCGCCGGAGTCATACGGCACATGCAGAGCACCGAAGACTCCCGGGAGGCGCTCGGAAAACTGCAGGGGAACTGGGACATCCTCAGTCTGCTCGGGGAACTGACCGGCGCTGCGACCGAGATGAACGGCACTCGCCAATCCTTCGAACGCCTGACCGGTGAGCTGCTGAACAAACTGAGCAGGGAAATTCTTCGCAAGGTCACTTCGGATCTGAACGCAAAGACCCAGATCAGCATCGACACCCTCGTTCGCAACCTGTTTGAACGCACGGCCGACATCGGCTTTCTTGCCGCGGATGACGCCATTGCGGGCCATCTATCCCAGAACTGTCCGGACAGAGCCTCGCTCGAACAGCGCTTCGAGGAATATGTCGCCAAGTATTCCGTCTACTCGGACATCATTCTCTTCAACGCAGAGCACAGAATCTCTGCGCGCCTGACAAACCAGTCCTTTCAGGGCAGCAGCCATCCACTTCTCGAAGAGGCGAGGACGACTTCGGCTCCCTATGTGGAGTATTTCGGTGAGACGGACTTTCTCCCTCCGGGGAAAAACCTGATCTACGCTTTCCGCGTCGAGGATGGTGCGGAAAACCCGATCGGCGTCCTGGCCCTTGTCTTCAGGCTCGAAAACGAAGCGGAGGGAATATTCAGGAACCTGATCGGCTTCCAGGATGCCTGCATCCTGGCCTCCTTCGATGAAAAGGGGAGAGTCGTATCCACCTCGTCTCCCGTCCACCTGCCTGCCGGCACGGAACTCGATGAACGAATGCGCTCCGCCCAAGGAGGCGTGGTGAGATTCTGCGGCCGAGAATATCTCGCCGTCGCCTGCCCCGCACACGCTTACCAAGGCTATCCGGGGCCGGGATGGCGAGGCTTGGGCCTTCTCCCTGTCGAATACGCATTCGAGCGTGACGACACCGAACTGCTCGAACACATCGACCCATGCCTGCTGGAGGCGGTTGCAGAGCAATCCCGGCTCTTTTCCGATGCCTTGCGGGAGATCCCCAGACAGGCCGAGGCGATCCAGAACGATCTGAGCCGGTCGGTCTGGAACGGATCGGTGCGCCAGACCTCCGGCAGCAGCCCCAACTTTGCCTTCGCGAAGACCCTGCTCTGGGAGATCTCCCGGACGGGCCGCAGGACGCAAGCCACGTTTGAACAGTCGATTCGCAACCTGCGCGAGACGGTCGTCGCAGCCCTGCTGCAGGGGGGCGTCGTCCGGTCAGCCCTGGCGATCGACCTGATGGACCGCAATCTCTACGAACGGGCGAACGATTGCAGATGGTGGGCGCAAAACGCGACTTTCCGCAGGGTCCTGTCCCTCCCCTCCCCGGGAGCGGAGGACATTTCCCAGTGCTCAGCGATCCTCTCCCGGATCAACAGCCTCTATACCGTCTACCACAATCTGGTGATCTTCGACTCTTCGGGCACCGTCCTCGCGACATCCAACCCGGAGCGCGCAGGCCTGATCGGAGAGCGACTGGGAGAAGAGTGGATTGCTCGCTGCCTTGAACTGGACAGCCCGCAGAGTTATGTCAGATCGGAGTTCCGCGAAACGCAACTGTATGGAGGAAGCCCCACCTATGTCTTTGCGGCAGCGATCCTCAATCAGGACGGATCAGCCGCCCTTGGCGGGATCGGCATCGCTTTCGACGGCCGGCCTCAGTTTGAAGCGATGCTGAACGACACCCTGCCCAACGATGAGTCGGGACAACCGGTCGCTGGCGCCGAGGCCTTCTTCATCGATGAGAATGGGACGGTGCGCGCCAGCACGGCTGAGGCCTTTCCCGTTGGATCCCACCTGCCCCTGACATCGGATCAAGGCTCTGCGGTGCAGAGCGGCCGTTGGGCCGACATCCGGATCATCGATGGCGCGTACTACGCGATAGGAGTCGTCAGCTCCTCCGGCTACCGGGAGTACAAGACCAGCGACGGCCATGTCGACCACGTTCTTGCCGTATCCGCCTTTCCTCTGGGCCGCGCGGAGAACATCATACTTTCTAGCAGCCCAGGCCATGTGGACTCTGACCCCAGGCAGGAACGGAGCAGGCAAACCGGAGACGGAGCTGATCGTATCGAGATCGCCAGCTTTCACATCGGCCAACAATGGCTCGGCGTATTGGCGGACTCAGTGGTGGAAGCGATAGAAGCCAGGGATTTATCCCCGGTGCACGGGAGTCGAAGCGAACTGATCGCGGGAATCTGCATGTACCGGGGCAGGGCGATTTCGGTCATCGACCTCACCCCCCTCCTCGCAAGCCCTCCCCCATCCGGACGCCTGCGGCAGATCATCGTGCTGAAGAGTCACGAAAAGATCTGCATGGGAATCCTGGTTGAGGCCCTGGGCGAAATTCCGGAGATTCCCCCCGGGTCGATTCAGCGTATCGGTCAGGCCATGGCCGCCGGCAACTCGATCTTCGTCGGGGCTGTGACTGGCCTAGGCAGTTCGACGGACAGGAACAGGATTCTGTCCATCATCGACCCAGGCCGGCTCTGCCAGAGGATGAGCTGCAATTGCAAGGAAAACAGTCCGAACTAGGATCGCCTCCCGCGAAACCATGCTCTGCATACGAGCGCAATCAGCCACAATCGCCGAAGAATGGGTGCGGGAGACAAAGCTTCCCGCAGTTCCAAGCAGGAGATGATGCTCCATCCTGCAATGCGCAGCACAATAGCCTTCTCGTGAAGCTGAAGGAGGGAGGATTTGATGCGCTTCGAAGGCATCCTGGTGAAGTGGAACGATGAGCGGGGTTTCGGATTCATCGCGCCCGACGTGGGGAACGGGGAGATCTTCGTCCATATCTCGGCCTTTCCCCGCAACGGCCAGCGGCCTCAGCTCAACGAGAAGCTCAGCTTCGAAGTGGAACCCGGCGATCGGGGCAAAAAGTGCGCAATCCGCGTCCAGCGTCCCGGCCAGCCCCACCCAGCCCCGAGGGCAAAGCGGCAGGAGAAATCCGCCCCAAACCTGTTCGGCGCCCTGCTCTTCGTCGCAGTCGTCGCTGTCGGCGCAAAGACCCTGTGGCCCAAGCTCCACCCGTCTCCCGTCCAGCCAGCCCGGGCTTCAAACAGCGAACAACCTGCGACCGAAGCGCTGAACAGCTACCGCTGCGATGGCCGCCAGTACTGCTCGCAGATGCACTCCTGCGACGAAGCAAAGTACTTCCTGAAGCACTGCCCGGACGTAAAAATGGACGGCGACCACGACGGCGTGCCCTGCGAAGAGCAGTGGTGCGGCAACTGAGTTACTTCAGCCCCGCGAAGACTTGCGAAAGACGGACAGCCGGCTCGCCAGCCGGTCGCCCACACGGCCGAACGCGATCATCAATCCCGCCGTCGCAGCGATCGTCAAGATGAACTGCGCCGGCCCCTCGAAGATCCAGCCTCCGGGCAGACCGGCGGCCTTGAACAGCAAGGGTGCGGTCACTGCGCCGAGTAAGATGGCCAGAACCGAGACGAAGCGGTTTTGCGCGTAAATTCTCATGGCGTAGTCATCGACCGTCTTGCCAGAAAACCGTACAGAGTAGCTTCGTGAAGCAAGCCACCGGGATTTTTTCGGTACGGTAAGGCGGGTTGTCGCTGCGCGCCGAACCCACCCTACAGGAGCCCCCCACGGGTCCGTCAAAATTATGCTCTACCCGCAAGCACTTCGCCACCCGCACTGAGTATCCGGAGGCGATCTCAGACAGGCCGCCCCGATCCATGCGCCATAGCTCAGTGGCGCGGCGCGGAGGGTTCCACGCGGTGATCGCGACGGAAGAGTTCCCACTCGTCGATCGCACGGCCGTCCGGAAGGTGGCAGAAGCCCGCTTCGTCGCCGGATTCGAACTTGCGGATTTCGAGCTTGCCGCCTTGGCTGACGCAGTAGACCGAGGCCGGATTGGCGATCTGCGCATGTGGATGGGCCATTTCAGGAGCCGGCGCGCAGCCGGGCATCAGCAGGCAAGCAATAGCGCAGATCGAAAGAGGAGCCCTGAAGAATGAATTCATCGTGATGCGCCTTCCAGGTTGAGCTCAGCAGCCATTCTAGAGTTCCCGCGTTCAGCACGCCGACGGGATCTCGGGAGCCATATCAATCTGCCGGCGGCAGCTCGTCCGTATCACTTGCTCCAGCATTGCGACTGGCTCGGCTTTTGCCCCGAGACGGATCGCCTCACCGAGCTCGCGATCGAGCGCGGCGAGCGTGGCCTTGGCCAGCCGCGTCAGCTCGCGGCCGACCAGCTTGGGGTTCAGGCCACAGGCTTCGGCAAAGTTCGCCCATTCGTAGGGGCACAGCTCGTCTTCGCTGAACGCATCGCCAATCGCCATCGCATAGGTTCCCGCCAAGGCCTGACGGTCGAATGCCAGCGCACAGACAAGATCATAAGCAGGAGCCAGACTCAAGCCCTCCGGGCCGGAGAAGAAGGACAGATTTTTCGCATGGGCATCGGTATTGCCGATCAGAACCTGGAAGATCGTCCAGCGCAGCAATTGAAGCCGCTGGGCAGCGGGCTGGGCGGTATCGGCCAGCAAGGCAAACAGTCGCGGCAGCGATGCTCCGTCGCGAATCTGCCTGACGTCGCGGACGTCGCCATAAGGGCGTTCGTATTTGAAACCGCTGGAGAGCCCCAGAGCCTGACAGCCATCGATGATGTGAAGACGCTCGATGCGCCCTTCCCGCACGCGGCGGTCGAATCGTGTGACGACCAGAACGGGTTCGGGAACATGGATCAGTTCGACCGGAGCAACCGGCAATCCAGCGGCTTTGGCCAGACGCATGCAGACGAATTCGTTCGACGTCAGCCCGGCCAGCGCGGAGGACACCGGCTCGGGCTTCAGGATGTGCGTCGAAGCCAGATCGACTCCTTCGACGATGGCCCAGCCCGCTGTGCTCCGGTACAAAGCCATCTTGTCCTGAAAACCGGCGATCGAGAGCCTGACTTTTCCGTCCCAGACTGAAAACGGCAGCTGCGGTCGCAAGCGGATTCGTTCGGACAGCTCGGCATCGGAAACCGGACGAACGCCCTCCCTTTCCTCTGTCCCCACATCGTCCAGGCGCAGGCGCAGCGCACCGGCCGTCTCGCCCCCCAAAGCCACCAGCAGCCCCATCAGGTTGGATTTGGAGATCCGATGAGACGATGCCGCGGCATCGAGAGCCTGACCTTCCGGCAGCAGGTTTTCGAAGAACTGACGAACCGCCGCGCTGTGCGCATCCGCGGGCTGACCCGGTAGCTCGAACAAAGGCAACTGGGGGCTCAGCGCAAAGCAGTCTTTCGCTCGCAGCCATTGCTGCGCATACGCGAACGCGAAGCGGTTCGTCGCTGGATCGTGTTCCAAGGTTCCGACGAGCAGATGGCCGAGCAGAACATCAAGTTTCATCGACGAGCTCCGTCAATCCTCGGCGGACCCGCTCCTGATTCTTTTTCTCGGCCATGAACAGCGAAACCCCCAGCGCCGTCGCAAGTTTGATCACGGTGCCAAAGGCAACCGTCGGCTTGCCCTGTTCGACATCGGACAGAGTCTGTTTGGCGACTCCGACCAGCAAGGCTGCGTCTTCAATCGTCAGACCGGATCCGGTGCGCGCGGCGCGTATCGCCTGACCCAGGTCCTTGGCACTCGTCACCAGGGACTCGGTCGGAAACGGTAGAGGAAGGACTCTGCGCATCGAATAACTCCTAGTTTGGAAGGATTATAGGTTTCATTCCGCTCAAAACTCAATAAATCCTTTTTTGCTGGGATTATTTAAAAATAGCCTGGCGCTCAGCCAAAAACACCAGCAAAGTGGTTTTTTATGCAGGAGCGACCGGATTTCTTCCGCGGCGGTTAGTCGATGCTGTCCTGCCCGTCCGTCACGGCCAGGGCGGAGGGACGGCCCGACCGGCGCCCATGCGCTATGCTCCCGGCGATGAGCGCTTCTCACTGGATCCTGCCCGCCCCCGAGCTGCGCCCTTTCATCGACCGCTACTGGTCCTGGGAGGGCGGGAGCGGCGACGCGCTGCCGATGATGCTGCCGGGAACCGGCGCGGAGCTCTTCTTCCATATCGGCGAGCCCTTCCTGATGGGCGCACCTGGCGCGCTTCCGGACCGTGCGCCGCGTGCCCACCTCAATTACGCGCACGATTCTCCACTGATGTTGGTCGCCGACGGAGCGGTCGCGTTCGTGTCGGTGCGGATACGCTCGGGCGCACTGCGCCACCTGTGCGCCCAGCCGATCGCCGAGCTCGCCAACGCCCAACTCGATGCCCGCGAGATCTGGGGAATTGAGCTTGCCGAACTCTCGGCCCGGCTCAGCGAAACCGCCGACCTCGCCGCCCGCGCCCGCCTGCTCGATCGCTGGCTGCTAGGCCTGCTCGCCGCGCACAAGAGGGGCCATGCGCTGATCGACGATGCGGCACTCCGGCTCTACTACCGGCACCGCGACACCCAGATCGATGCGCTGGCCGGACACTACCGGATCAGCCGCCGGCATTTCGAGCGGCTCTTCAAACAAGAGCTGGGCTGCACGCCAAAGTCCTTCCTGAGAACGGCGCGCTTCCACCAGACCGTCCGCGATCTCTTCCTCGCCCCAGACAGCGAGATCCTTGGCCTCGCGCTCGACCACGGCTATTACGATCAATCGCATTTCATCCACGAGTTCAGCGCCTTCGTCGGCGAGCGCCCGACCCGCTTCTTCGCCCACGCCCGAAACGCGCACTTCTATGCACCCAGCCTCAAGGAGGCGGGATCGGGCCGCTCGCCGCGATGAAGTAGAATCGGACCCCACTCCCCCTGAACGCACGCGCCATGACCGATACCGATACCGACACTGATACCGTTCCCGCAACCGAGACCGGCGCACCGCTGCGCCCCGCCTGGGTCTGGGTCATATTCCTCTACAACCTGTTCTCGCTGAGCGTGCTTGCGATCTCGCTGTGGGCAACACTGTCGGGAAAGATTCCGCTGAGCCCGGCACAAAAGGCAGCGCTGACGAACTTCTCCTCCTTCGATATCGCGCAGACCGTGGTCCTCTCCGGCCTCAGCCTCGCCGCAGCCATACAGATCTTCCGTCTCAGGAAGAGCTGCGTGCCGCTGTTCTGCTCGGTATTCGGCCTGGGGCTGCTCACACACGTCTGGGAAGCAGTCACCCAGGGAAGGATGGCGCTGCCGACCGAACCGGGCCAGTACATCGGCTGGGCGATCGATATTGCGATCTGCACCTACGCCTGGCGCCTTTCCCGCGACGGCGTGCTGCGCTGAGCATCAGTCGCCGCTGATATCCTCGTTCGCATCATTGCGCACGAAACCGGCATCACGGATCCGGAAAGTCTCGGCGCCCAGCGCGTCGAGATCGACCCGGCTCACCTGCCAGAGCGTTTTCCCCTTGGAATCGGTGATCAGCATTGGCAGATGCAGATCCGCGCTCCAGCAGATCCGGCTCTGCTGGGCCTGCTGGCTCAGCGCGTACCAACGGCAGGAACGCAGCGGTTTCTCGGCTCCCTCGGGAGCCTCGGAGCGGGTCAGACTGTAGCTTCCCGTGGGGCGGACCAGCGCGTGCGCAAGAGAGAACCAGTCGGTGAAGTGACCGACCCGATAGAGATTGCTGCGGTCGATGTCAGTGCGTATCCGGCGCTTGAGGTCGAGGACGCTCATGTGCCATTCCGCGTCTTTCTCCGGCTTCTGCAGGAAAGTCTCGATCGCCGCATCGGTGCGCCGCCTCAGCTGACGGCTGCCTTCCCGCCAGACCTCGACTTCGTGCAGCTTCGCATTGAGCAGGAAGCGGGCCTCGAAGTGAAGATGTCGGGGTTCGCCCCGGCTCGTGAAGGTCTTGTCGAAATCCAGACCGGCAGCGGCCAGGCTGGCGCCGCTCGCGGCGGCGATCAGCGTGCCAAAAAAGGCCCGTGCGAGGCACGGGACCTTTGAAATGAAACGATTAGTCATTGTTTTTTAACGATCAGATCAGTTGCGGACCGCTTGCGCGTAGTCGAAGTAACGGTAGGTCTTGCCGTCCACGGTCAGGTCCTTGACGATCAGGTTGACCGAGTAGCTGCCCGCCGGGCGCGCGGTGTCGATCGCGGCGCCGCTCGGGTCGGTCGGCAGCTTGAAGACGAGACCGGTCGCCGGAGCGGACGGATTGACGACGGCCTGCTGCACCGACGCTTGAGCGCTGCTCGCCGGCTTGACCAGCGCCTCGTTCAGGATGCGGCCATCCGCTTGCGGCATCGACTTGCCCAACAGATAGGCGACAGTCGGCGCGACATCGACGTTGCCGGTCGGAGTACTAACCGCAACACCGGAGCGGAAGGACGGACCGTAGGCGATCAAGGTGTTGTGGACGTCAATCGGACTGAAGCTGCCGTGCATGCCGCGGTTGCCGCCCCAGCTCTCGAACTCGATACCGGGCAGGCCATTGACGAGCTGTTGCGAATCCCAGCTGAAGCTGACGACGACATCGGGCTGGCCCTTATTCTGGCGGACTGCGTTTTCGAGATTGACCGAGGCCATCGACAGCGTGCCGGGCAGCGCGCCGTAGCGGCTGTCGACGAAGATCGCACCGTACTCCTCGCGGCTTTGCAGGAAGCGGACCAGGCTGCTGACCGTCGCGGCATCGTGGTCAGGCACATAAAAGTAATCGGATCCACCGTTCGCAGCGATCACGACCGCCTTGGCGGGCAGCGTCGCCGGCATCTTGAAGCTCGCAACCGGCGTCGTGAGGTTCGCGCTGATCGCCTGGTACTTCGTCTTCGCGCTGCCGCACAGAGAGCCGTCGGCATCGACGCCGACCGGGTAGACGTTCGTGCCATCGGCCTTGATGCCGGCCATGCCCGAAGTCGAGCAGCCGTTGCCGTCATAGGCCTTGAAACCCGCGTAGGTCAGCAGGTCGGCCGAGCGCACATCGCCCGAGACCGAGAAGCCACCGACCGGATCGGGCGAGCCGAGAACCGCGTTCGTGACGCCGCTCGCGACCGACGTGCTCGCGGTGATCGCGCGCAGCGGGAAGTGTTCGGTCGGCCCCGACACATTGCTGTGCGCGTGGTCGGACACGACGATGATGTTGGTCGAAGCGTCGAGACCAGCGGTCTTCAGCGCGGCCTGCAGCTCGCCGAGCCGGGCGTCCTGGGAAGCCAGGGCCTTGCGGTAGTTCGCCGTGCCCGGACCGTACGCGTGCTCGGTGTTGTCCGGCGTGCGGAACCAGATCAGCGACAGATCGGGCAGCTTCTTGGGCAGGATATAGTCCGTATAGACCTTCATCATGTACTGGTTCGCGGCGTTCTCCGGCGCACCCTGGGTGCTGTCGGTCGCATCCTTGGCCTGAACACCGTTGGGCAGAGCGAAAGTCAGCGCACCGGCCCGCGCGGTCGGGTTGCCGTTGTCGGAGGCCAGCGTGATCGTGCCGGACTGATACGCATAGCCGGTGTTCGCCGGCAGTGCGAACTTCGCCGCTTGCAGCTCGGTCGCGAGCGACTGGGGCAGCACCGTGTTCTCATCGAGGAAATAACCACCGCGGCCCAGATCCTGGATGTAGGCGGCGCCGGACTTGCCGATCACCGCCGTCTTCAGGCCCGCTTCCTGGGCAGTCTTGAACAACGACTTGACCAGCAGCAGCTGGCCGCCGTAGTAGTCGTTCAGCGTCGTCAGCACCGCGTAGTCTTCAGTGAAGACCGGCGCGACGTAGTTCTGCGCCGTTCCCGAAGCGCTGTTGCCGACCGGAATCGGCTGCGACGCGCCGGCCTGGGGAGGCGTCCAGAAGGTGTTGCCATAAAAGCCGCTGGTCTTCGGGAAGGAGCCCGTCGCGAAGGACGAACCGTTCATCATCGTGAAGGTCGGATAGGTCGAATGGTTGTCGGTGAAGCGAACGCCCTTCTGCTGCATCGCGTACAGATTCGGGGTGTCGGTCGGATTGATCGCGTCGGGGCGCAGACCATCCCAGACCATGACGATCGTGCGCTGCGGCGAGGCCGCCGCGTCTGAAGAACTGCCCGTGCTGCCGCAAGCGCTCAAGAGCGCGAGGCTGGCGGTAACGACGAAAGAAAGAGGAGCGAGACGCATGAGTTCTGTCCTGTGCGAGCGCCAAGAGGCGCGGGAAAAGAAGAGGAGATCGCCGCAGCGGGACATTCCCTCGCACGGCATTCATCTCTGCTCACAGACATTACCGGGCGAATGTGACAGTTCCGGGTCAAACCGGAAATGAGATCTATTCCAGCTGCAAGGCGACGTAGAGCAGCAGGCGCTCGTCGGTGCGGCCAAGGTCCAGCCCGGTGATCTCGGCGATCTGGCGTAGCCGGTAGTCGAGTGTGTTGCGGTGGATGTGCAACTTCAGCGCCGTCGCCGACAGATGGCCGTTCGCGTCGAACCACGCGTTCAGCGTGGCCCGCAGCGCGCCGCGGCGATCTGCCGCTTCGAGCCGGCGCAGCGGCAGCCTGAGCTGATCGGCTTGCCAGCCCGCCCCCAGACCGGAGAGCAGCACGGGCAGGCGCAGATCGTAATAGGACAGCGCGGGTTTGCCGAGCCTGCGTACGAGGCCGACCTGCAGGCAGGCGAGCGCACTCTGGTAGGAATGGGCGACGGCCTCGACGCCGCCCAGCGCGACGCCCATCGCGAAGCGGAAATCGTGCCGGCACTCCTGCGCAAACCATGAGCTCAGGGCCGAGAACCTGCGCTCACCGGCCTGCGGATCCGCGACCGGCATCAGGATCACCAGTTCACGCGCCGAGCGCGAGGCGCTCAGGCAATCCCTGTGGGCCGAGGCGAGGCGTTGTTTCAGATGCTGCAGGCTGGAGAGCGCGGTATCCGGCTCGACTCCCGCATCGAGGATCAGCACGAGCGCCGAGCGCGGCAGATCAAGATCGATGCCGAGCCGGCCCGCCCAGTTCGCGAGACTGCCATCCTGAACCGCGTCGCCGGCGAGCCACTGCAGCACGAATTCCTCGCGGTAGCGCGCGTCGCGCTGCAGATCGCGGTTCAGCTGATCCTGTTCGAGGATCATCTCCGCGGTCATCCTGACCAGCTCGCCGAACTGCCGCACCGCCTCGGGGTCTCCGGTCAGACCGACGACGCCGCAGATCTCGCCGCGCACGGTCAGCAGCAGATTCACGCCGGGGCGCGCGCCGGCCATGACACGCATCGCTCCGGTATCGACTTCGACGGTGCGCCGCTGCGCGATCGCAAGCTGGGCGCCGGCATGCAGCTCGCCGATGCGGGCGCGCTCACCGCTGCCGATGATCGTGCCCCGTGCGTCCATCACGTTCACGTTGAACGGAATGATCTTCATCGTCCGGGTGACGATTTCCTGCGCAAGCCTTGTGTCGAGTGTGATCATGACTGGGAAGAATGCACAAAAATGCGGGTTCTAGAAAGCTCAAATTCATGCAATCTTACGATTACTTTCGCTTATGGGTTCATTAGCATTGCCTCACATTCCACACACCCGGAGACAAACCATGAATACCCAAGCGAGAGCCACCGGCGCGCCGGATGCGCTGCTGGAGGGCGCCTACCGCAAGGCGATCTTCCGTCTGATCCCCTTCATCTTCGTCTGTTATCTCTTCAACTACCTCGACCGCGTCAATGTCGGCTTCGCGAAGCTGCAGATGCTCGACGCGCTGAACCTGTCCGAGACGGTCTATGGCCTCGGGGCCGGGATCTTCTTCATCGGCTATGTGCTGGCCGGCGTGCCGAGCAACCTGGCCCTGCACAAGGTCGGCGCCCGACGCTGGATTGGCACGCTGATGATCGCGTGGGGCGCGCTGTCGGCGAGCCTGATGTTCGTCAAATCGGCCGAATCCTTCTACCTGATCCGCTTCCTGACCGGCGTCACCGAGGCCGGCTTCTTCCCGGGCATGGTGCTCTACTTCACCCACTGGTTCCCGTCGGAACGCCGCGGCCGCGTGATGGCGCTGTTCATGTCCGCGATCCCGATCTCGGGCGTGCTCGGCGGCCCGCTGTCCGGCTGGATGCTCAATCACTTCCAGGCGGGTCAGGGTGGCCTGGCCGCCTGGCAATGGCTCTATCTGCTGCAAGGCCTGCCGACGATCCTGCTGGGCTTCGCGGTGTACTTCGTGCTCCACGACGGCGTGGCGGCGGTGAAGTGGCTCAGCGCCGATGAAAAGAACGCGATGCAGAAGGCGCTCGAGGATGACGAGCGCGCACGCCGCGCCGGCAACACCGCCGTGCAGTCCTTCGCTAGCGTGCTACGCAACCGCAACGTCTGGATGCTCGGCGGCGTCTACTTCAGCATCCAGATGGGCGTCTATGCGATCAACTTCTGGCTGCCCTCGATCATCAAGTCGCTCGGCTTCAACGACCCCGCGATGATCGGCTGGCTCAGCGCGATCCCCTACCTGGTGGCCAGCTTCTTCATGATCGCTGTCGGACGCTCGGCCGACCGCCGCCGCGAACGCCGCTGGCACCTCGCCATCCCGATGCTGATGGGCTTTGGCGGCCTGCTGATCGCGACCGTCGCGGCCGACAATCCGGTCCTCGCGATGATCGGCCTGACGCTAGCCACGATGGGCACGCTGACCGGCCTGCCGATGTTCTGGCCCCTGCCGGCCGCCTTCCTCGGCAGCGCCGCGGCGGCGGGCGGACTCGCGCTGATCAACTCGCTGGGACAGATCGCCGGCTTCCTTAGCCCCTACCTGGTCGGCTGGATCAAGGATGCGACCGGCAATACCCATGTCGCGCTCTACATCCTGTCCGCGGTGCTGCTCGTCGGAGCGATCACCGTGCTGAGCATCCCGGCAAAGACCGTGAATCGCTGAGCCGGCCCCCTCCCCCTTTCATCCGAATTCAAAGACCATGAAAATTGTCATCGCACCCGATTCGTACAAGGAAAGCCTGTCCGCCCGGGAAGTCGCCGAAGAGATAAGGGCCGGCTTCCGGCAGGTCTTCCCCGACGCCGACTATCTGCTGATCCCGGTCGCCGACGGCGGCGAAGGAACGGTCCAGGCCATGATCGACGCGACCTCGGGAGTCCTGAGGACGCTTGCGGTCAGCGGCCCGCACGGCGAACTGGTTCAGGCCTCCTATGGCCTGGCCGCCGACCAGGGCCTCGCGATCATCGAGATGGCTTCGGCCAGCGGCCTGGAGCTCGTTCCCGCCGGGCGGCGCAATCCGCTCGTGACGACGAGCGCCGGGACCGGGGAGCTGATCCGCGACGCTCTGGCGGCCGGCGCTCGGCACATCGTGATCGGCATCGGCGGCAGCGCGACCAACGACGGCGGCGCCGGAATGCTGCAGGCGCTCGGCGCGCGTCTGACCGATGCGGACGGCCGCGAGCTGGGCCCGGGTGGCGCCGAACTCGCCCGCCTCGCCCACCTCGACGCCTCCGGCCTGGATCCGCGCCTGAAGACCTGCCGCATCGATGTCGCCTGCGACGTCAGCAACCCGCTGACCGGCCCCCAAGGCGCATCACGGGTATTCGGCCCGCAGAAAGGCGCGACCCCCGGGATGGTCGAAACGCTGGATCGCTGTCTCGCGCGCTTCGCCGAAGTGCTCAAAGCGGACCTGGGCCAGGATGTCGCCGACATCCCCGGCGCAGGCGCTGCCGGAGGCATGGGCGCGGCGCTTCTGGGCGTGCTCGGCGCGAGCCTGCGCCCGGGCAGCGAAGTCGTGACCGAAGCGGTCGGACTCGAACAGGCGCTCGCCGGGGCCGATCTGGTGATCACCGGCGAAGGCCGGATCGATGGCCAGACGATCTACGGCAAGACGCCGATCGGCGTCACCCGCGTCGCCAAACGGCTGGGGCTGCCGGTGATCGGCCTCGCCGGCTGCCTCGCCCAGGACGCCGGCGTCGTGCATGAGCACGGAATCGATGCGGTGTTCAGCTCGGTGCACAAGGCCTGCTCGCTCGAAGAGGCACTTCGCGACGCGAGGATCAACCTGCGCAGCGTCGCCCGCAATGCCGCCGCGGCGATCCGGACCGGGATGACGATCGCGAAGCGCTGAACGACCCAGCCTCTCCCCCTGCACCAGAGGGAGAGGCCCCCTCCCCTCGCGCCCACTCCCCCTTCTTGAAGAAGTAGGGTGGCTTCGCTGCAGGCAAGCCACCGTTCGCGGCGGATTGCCCCTGCGGGGGGCGAAGGAGGGAATTCGCGAAACACTGTTTCGCGCCTCCGCAGCCGGACCGATGCGCAAATCGGTCCGTGGTCGGGGGGCAAAACTGTCCCTACCCCTCGTGTGCTTCGCTCGAGGCCGCCCGACAACACCTACAACTGCTAGTTCCATAAAAATAAAAAAACACTATCGGCAGTAGTTCAGCCTTGACCCGCCCGGCCACCGCCGCCTAGACTGCGCGCCGTGTCGGTTCCCCGTGAGGGGATCAAAAGGGAATCCGGAAAGCCGGAGCTGCCCCCGCAACTGTCAGCGTGGAGTCGGACGCGGATGCCACTGGACCTGTTCCGGGAAGGCGCGTGCGGCGAGGATGCGCAAGCCAGGAGACCTGCCGCACGAAGACGAGCCGGCCACACCGCGCGTGCGTGCCGACGACGAAACCCGGGGCGGGGCGCCCTGCGGCAGATCGCGAGCTGGCCACAGCCTGTCCGCGTCTCTCGCCTGCCCCGCCGCCAGCCAGCGAGGATAGACAGATGAACGCCACCGCCCCTGCGCTCAGCGCCCAGGCCCACTCCTTCGAAGTGATCCGCCGCGACGGAGCCATCACCCCCTTCGATGCCGGGAAGATCGCGACCGCGCTCGGCAAGGCCTTCATCGCCGTCGAAGGCGGCGCCGCTTCGGCCCGCCAGCGCGATCTGGTCGCGCGCCTGACCGACGCGGTGGTCCAGGCCTTCGCGCGCCGCCTGCCGGCCGGCGGCACGCTGCACATCGAGGACATCCAGGACCAGGTCGAGCTCGCGCTGATGCGCGCAGGAGAGCACGACGTCGCCCGAGCCTATGTGCTCTATCGCGAGAAGCGCGCCGCCGAACGCGCCGCGCAGCAGGCGGCGGCGCCGATCCGGCTGCAGGTGAAGGACGGCGACGCGCTGCGCCCGCTCGACGAAGCCGCGCTGCTCGCGCAGATCGAGGAAGCCTGCCAGGGCCTCTCCGACGTGTCGGCCCGGACCGTGCTGCAGCACACGCTGGCCAACCTCTACGACGGGGTCAGCGTCGCCGCGGTGCGCCAGGCCCTCGTGATGGCCGCGCGCACGCTGATCGAACGCGACCCGGCCTACTCCCGGCTCGCCGCCCGGCTGCTGTTGCGCAACGTCTGCATTGACGTGCTCGGCGAGGAGCTGGGCCACGCGGAAACAGCCGCGCGGCTGCCCGAAGCCTTCCCCGGTCTGATCCGCGAAGGCGTCGAAGCCGGCCTGCTCGACCCGCGCCTCGCCGACTACGACCTTCCCCGGCTCGCCGCCGCGCTCGACGTCGCGAACGACCTGCGCTTCGACTATCTGGGCCTGCAGACGCTGTACGACCGCTACTTCCTGCACATCGACGAGCGCCGCATCGAGCTGCCGCAGACCTTCTTCATGCGTGTCGCGATGGGCCTCGCGCTGAACGAAAAGGAGCGCGACGCGCGCGCGATCGAGTTCTACCGCCTGCTCTCGGGCTTCGACTTCATGAGCAGCACACCGACGCTGTTCAACTCCGGCACGCTGCACTCCCAGCTCTCGTCCTGCTACCTCGCGACGGTCGAGGACGACCTCGCCAGCATCTACCAGGCGGTCAAGGAGAATGCGCTGCTGCAGAAATACGCCGGGGGCCTCGGCAACGACTGGACTCCGGTGCGCGCGCTGGGCAGCCTGATCCGCGGCACCAATGGCAAGAGCCAGGGCGTGATCCCCTTCCTCAAAGTCGTCAACGACACGGCTCTCGCGGTCAATCAGGGCGGCAAGCGCAAGGGCGCGGTCTGCGCCTATCTGGAGACCTGGCACCTCGACATCGAGGACTTCCTCGACCTGCGCAAGAACACCGGCGACGAGCGGCGGCGCACCCACGACATGAACACCGCGAACTGGATTCCGGACCTGTTCATGCAGCGCGTCATCGAAAGCTCGGAGTGGACGCTGTTCTCTCCGTCCGACGCGCCCGATCTGCACGATCTGTGCGGCGCAGCTTTCCGCGAAGCCTATCTGGGCTACGAGGAGAAGGCCGCGCGTGGCGAACTCAAACTCTTCAAGAAGATCCCGGCCGTCCAGCTCTGGCGCAAGATGCTGACGATGCTCTACGAGACCGGCCACCCGTGGATCACGTTCAAGGATGCCTGCAACCTGCGCTCGCCGCAGCAGCACGCCGGCGTGATCCACAGCTCGAACCTGTGCACCGAGATCACGCTGAACACCTCAAACGACGAGACCGCAGTCTGCAACCTCGGCTCGGTGAACCTGCCCGCCCATCTGATATTCGAGGACGGGCACTGGCAGCTGGATCGGAGCAAGCTCGCCCGGACGATCACGACCGCGATGCGCCTGCTCGACAACGTCGTCGACATCAACTTCTACGCGACCGAGAAGGCGCGCAACGCGAACCAGCGTCACCGCCCGGTCGGCCTGGGAATCATGGGCTTCGCGGACTGCCTGCACCGGATGGGCCTCGCCTTCGCGAGCCGCGAAGCGGTCGAGTTCGCCGACCGCTCGATGGAGGCGATCTGCTACGAGGCATACCGGGCGTCGAGCGATCTCGCCCGCGAGCGCGGCATCTATTCGAGCTACCGGGGCAGCCTGTGGGACAAGGGAATTCTGCCGATCGATTCGATCGCGCTGCTCGAAGCCGGGCGCGGCGAAGCGATCGCCGTGGACCGCTCATTGACTCTGGACTGGGACGCGCTGCGCGCGAAGATCGCCCGCGACGGCATGCGCAACTCGAACTGCGTCGCGATCGCGCCGACCGCGACGATCTCGAACATCGTCGGCGTCTCCGCCTGCATCGAGCCCGACTATCAGAACCTCTATGTGAAGTCGAACCTGTCGGGCGAGTTCACGGTCGTCGGCGAGCACCTGGTGCGCGACTTGAAAGCGCTGGGCCTGTGGGACGAAGTGATGATCGCGGACCTGAAGTACTTCGACGGTTCGCTGGCCCGGATCGACCGGGTGCCGGACGCGCTGAAGGCGCGCTACGCGACCGCTTTCGAGATCGCACCGGAATGGCTGATCGAGGCGGCTGCGCGTCGCCAGAAGTGGATGGACCAGGCGCAGTCGCTGAACCTCTATCTCGCCTCGCCCTCGGGCCGCAAGCTCGACGAGATGTACAAGCTCGCCTGGAAGTCCGGCCTGAAGACGACCTACTACCTGCGCACGCTGGGCGCGACTGCGGTCGAGAAGACCGCGACGGCGCAGCCAGCCGCGCCCGCCGAAGCGAAATTCTGCTCGATCGACAACCCCGACTGCGAGGCCTGCCAATGAACGCCCCCACTCCTTCGCTGGCCGCCGTGCGCGCCCAGGACAAGCGCATCGTCGGCGGCCGCGGCGACATCAACCAGCTCGCGCCGTTCAAGTACCCGTGGGCCTGGGAGTTCTTCCTGAACGCGAACAAGAACCACTGGACGCCGCTCGAAATCTCTATGGCCCAGGACGTGCACGACTACCAGCACCGCCTCTCCGCTGCCGAGCGCCATGTATTCGAGAACGTGCTGGCCTACCTGACCACGTCGGACATCCTCGCGATGCGCAACATCGGCCTCGCGGTCATGGAGAAGATGGGCGCGCCCGAGCTGCAGATCTATCAGGCCCGCCAGGTCTATGAGGAGGCGCTGCACACCTGGACCTACCAGCACTGCATCGAGAGCCTGGGCCTCGATCAGCAGGAGATCTACAACCGCTACCGGGTCGTGCCCGAGATCCACGGCAAGATCGCGCTCGCGAACCGCCGCCTGGAGCGCGTGCTGCGCTCGGACATGGATCTCGCCGACCGCGACAACCTGCACGAGTTCGCGCTGTCCTATCTCTTCTTCGCGGCGATCTTCGAGGGCTGCTGGTTCTACAACGGCTTCACGCCGATCTTCGCTCTGCAGCGGCGCGGTCTGATGAAGGGCACGGCCGAGCAGCTCCAGTACATCATGCGTGACGAAGTGCTGCACTGCGCCTTCGGCATCCGCGTGGTCCGCGAGCTGATCCAGGAAGAGAATCTGACGCTCGATCCGCGCGCGCTGCGCGAACTCTGGGACGAGGCGGAAGCGGTCGAGTCGGCCTATGCGGGCTATGTGCTGCGCGAGCCGATCCTCGGTTACTCGGCCGATCTGCACCGCTCCCAGTTCCGCTTCGTCGCGAACCGCCGCGCCCGCCAGCTGGGCCTCACCGAGCCCTTCCCCGGCGCCGAGAACGTGCTGCCCTGGCTCGACGAACAGGCCAACCTGCGCAAGGAGAAGAACTTCTTCGAGACCCGGGTCACCGAGTACCAGAGCGGCGGCGGCCTGGCCTGGGACTGAGCTCCGGCGGGACTCAGGGCCTGTCGCCCCCTCGCGGGGTCGAGCCCCCCTCCCCCCTCGCGGGGGAGGGCCGGGGAGAGGGGCAGCGGCGCTTCGCGCTGCGATCACGTCGTCGGGGCACTCGCGTGCTCCGCGGTCATAGCGTCGGCGCAGGGCGCCGCAATTACGTCGTCGGCGCACTGAGCGCCGCGACGATACGGGTGGGCGCTGCGCGCCCGAAATCACGCCCGATTGCGGCGCTTCGCGCCGCAATCACGTCGTGAGCACCTCGAAGCCGTCTTCGGTCACGACGACCATGTGTTCCCACTGCGCGGACAGCGAGCGGTCCTGGGTGACCACGGTCCAGCCGTCGGGAAGCGTGCGGACCTGACGCTTGCCGGCGTTGATCATCGGTTCGATCGTGAAGATCATGCCCGGCATCAGCTTGAGCCCCTGCCCCCTGCTCCCATAGTGCAGGACCTGCGGATCCTCGTGGTAGCCCTTGCCGATGCCATGACCGCAGTACTCGCGGACGACGCTGAAGCCTTCGCGGTGCGCGACGGTCTGGATCGCGTGCCCGACGTCGCCGAGCGTCGCACCGGGGCGCACTTCGCGGATTCCGGCCCACATCGCTTCATAGGTCGTCTCGACGAGGCGCTTCGCCTGTGCGCTCGGCTCGCCAACGCAGTACATCCGGCTCGTATCGCCGTACCAGTCGTCCTTGATGACCGCGATGTCGATGTTGACGATGTCGCCGTCCTTGAGCACCGTCGCGCCGGGAATCCCGTGGCAGACCACATGATTGACCGAGGTGCAGACGGTCTTCGGGAAACCGTAATAGCCGACGTTCGCGGGAATCGCCTTCTGGACCTTGACGATATGCTCGTTGCAGATCCGGTCGAGCTCGTCGGTCGTGACTCCGGCCTTGACGTGCTCGCCGATGATGTCCAGCACTTCGGACGCGAGCCGCGCCGCGATGCGCGCCTTCGCGATCTCGTCGGCGCTCTTGATCAATACCCCCGGCCCTCTCATTGGACACCTCGCAGCGCGGCCTGCGCAGAAGGCTCGCTCGCGACGGCGAGCGCTCCGATCTCCAGCCCCCCGGCCAGCTCGGAGCGGACCAGCAGCCGGCAGATCTCGCTGTGGTTCAGCTCGGGGTGAAGCTCGGCGAGCATCCCGACCCGCATCCAGTGCTCGGCCTGGGCGTTGATCGAACGGTTCAGCGCGTTGCTGGCGATGCGCAGATTCTCGTGCATGCCATCCGAAATCTTGACGAGGCCCACGGTGACTCCATACAAAACATAGATGTTTCGTATATTGCCAGATTTCGCGCGGCGCGTGCGCTTCAGCGCCCCGCCAACGTGAGCCGCTGGACAAAGGGCGCGTACTTTCCATCCTCGATCAGCAGATGCTGGGCCGAAAATTCGTAGATCACGAAGTGGAGAAGCTCGGCGAGGTCGAGTTCGTTCCGTGCATAGCGTTCGAGCAGACTCCTGGCCCGCTCGATCAGGCGGCGGTGCTGCGCCTGGTGCTCTTCGCAATCGGGATAGTCGAGCTTTTCGAGTAGCGCCTCCTCGTCGAGCATGTGCTCTTCCATCGCCAGAAGGAAGGACGCAACCCGGTCCGCGATCTGCTGCCGCGAAGCGCCTCCGGTCATCGCGCCGAGCAATTGGTTCGCCTGTTCGAAGAGCTGGCGGTGCTGCTGATCCAGCATCCGGTTCCCGGTCTCGAATTCCCGACTCCAGATGAGCCTGGCCACGCCCGGAGCGGACGGAGAATCTTCGCTGAGCAATGGCATCTCCGCCTCGACCCTGTTTCGCCCCTCGGCCTTGGCCCGGTACAGGGCCAGGTCGGCACGGGCGAGCCATGCGTCCCAGCTGTCCGAAGACTGGCAGGACGAAAAGCCCAGACTGGCCGTGATCCGTATACCGTTTGCGTGCTCAGCCGTCTCAACGGCCGCGCGGATCCGCTCGGCGATCGCTGCAGTCACGAAGTAGCTGCTCGCGGGCAGCAGCACGATGAACTCCTCGCCCCCCCAGCGCCCCAGCACGTCGGTGTTGCGAATACAGGACTGCACCGTCGCAGCGAAGTCCTTCAGGATCTGATCGCCGACCCCGTGCCCGTGCTGATCGTTGATCGCCTTGAAGAAGTCCAGATCGATCATGATCAGCGAGACCGGAGTGCCGTAGCGCGCCAGGCGCAGCATCTCCTGCTGCGCAACCTCCTCGATGCGGAAGCGGTTCCAGCAGTCGGTCAACTTGTCCTTCATCGCCATCTGCCGCGTCCTCTCGTCCGCTCTCTCCTTGGTCATCAGCACAAAGCCCAGGCTGACCAGGTTCAGCGAGACGAAGGCGGACAAAAAGCGCAGCGATTGGGCGAGGGTCGGATCAGTGATGCTCTGAATCCGCTCCGAGCCGGAGAGCTCGGCGATCGCGGTGATCGCCAGGACCAGGAAGAACAGAAATACCCCAGCCGTCAGCAGGTAGATCCCCCTGCCGCGGCTCTCCCTCAGCGCGCGGGCAAGATGGCCGAGCAGGATCAGCTCCTGAACCAGGAAGACCGCGCCATTGATCGCCATCCGTGCCGAGATGTTCGACATGAAGGCTGCGAATCCGAGCGCGACCACCGCCACCGGAGTCAGCAGAACCCAGCGCGAGATCCTGCGCTCCAGGAAAACGCCCACGGCATGAATCAGGAAGGAAAAGGCGCTGACCAAGGCGACGTTGGCGACCCAGACCGACAGCAGATCGGGGATACGCCCCCTCAGCGCATAGAGGCAATAGGTCAGCGCGTGAAGGGCCAGGCAATAGGTCAGTGGTCTCAGACCATCCCTGTCCTCGCGCTTCGCCACCCAGCCGATCGCGAGGCACAGGGTCAGACTCGATGTGATCATGACCACGAACAACGTTGGAATGTGTATCGGCATGGAAGAAGCACTGAGCGAGTTCACGGGCCTGCCACAGGCAGGACGTCGCATTCTAGCGTCAGCCCGCCCGACTCACGCTAAGCCGCCCGCACGCTGAGCAGTTGCGCCCAGTCGCTGGTGCAGGCGGGCGACAGGTGCTCGCGGCGCATCGCCCAGCCCTGCTCCAGCCCCTCGACCGAGAGCTGCACGGTGCCTCGCCCCCAGCGGCGGTTGATCGCGTCGAGCGTGCACATCAACGCATCAACCCGCCCATCGTCGGCGGCTTCGAACAGCCCGCCCTGCCGGCTGCCGCGCGGCTCGAGCTCGGTCAGCATCACCGCGGCTTTCTGGTACGCGAAGCCGGGCCGATAGATCCGCTTGAGCGCAGCCAGGGCACAACCAGTCAGCGCGCGCGTATCGTCGGTCGGCTCGGGGAGCGGGAGGGTCAGCGAGCGCTGATAGGGCGGAGTTCGAAACGGGCTGGTCCGGATATGGACGTGAACGGCGCCGGCGAGCGAGCGCTGGGCCCTGAGCTTCTCGGCCGCGCGGGCGATATGGCTCGCGACCGCCTCGCCAAGCTCGGCCTGCTCATAGACGGCGACACCAAAGGAGCGGCTGACCATGATCTGCCGCCGGTCCGGAGCGATCTCTTCGAGCGCGAGACAGGACTCGCCGCGCAGCTCGCGGACCGTGCGCTCCAGCACGACCGAGAAGCGCCTGCGGATCGCAGCCGGATCGGCGCCGCGCAACTGGCGCACGCTCCGTATGCCCTGCTCTTCGAGGCCGGTGGCGTTGCGCCGGCCGACGCCCCAGACCTCGCCGACCGCGATCCGCTCGAAGAGCGCCTCGCGCTCGGCGTCGGACAGCCGCGACAGATCGCAGACTCCATCGCGGCCGGCGAGCGCCTTCTTCGCGCAGTGGTTGGCGAGCTTCGCGAGCGTCTTGCTCGGGCCGATTCCGACACAGACCGCGAGGCCCAGCCACTGCGCGATCCGCGCGCGGATTTCGGCTCCGCGCGCCTCGGCCTCCCCCGTCAGCCCCTCCAGGTCGAGGAAGCACTCGTCGATCGAATAGGCTTCAAGGCTGGGCGAGAACAGGCCGAGGATCTCGGCGAAGCGATTGCTCATGTCCGCATAGAGCGCGTAGTTCGACGAGCGGGGAACGATGCCGTCGCGGCGGGCCCGATCCTTGATCTGGTGCCACGGCGCGGCCATAGGCACGCCGAGCGCCTTCGCTTCAGCGCTGCGCGAGACGACGCAGCCGTCGTTGTTCGACAGCACGACGACCGGCTGGCCGGCGAGGGCCGGGTCGAACAGCTGCTCGCAGGACGCATAGAAATTGTTGCAGTCGACCAGCGCGAACATGTCCTCCCCTTCAGGCCGGCACCCGGGCGAAACGCCCGGTCACGACGCCCCAGATCAGCAGCTCCATGCCTTCGCGGACTTCGAGCGGCGGATAGGCCGGGTTCTCGGCCAGCAGCGCGACCCGCCCGTCGCGGTGATGGAGGCGCTTGACCAGGCGCTCGCCATCGACGAATGCGACGACGATATGGCCGTGCTGCGCGCCGATGCTGCGGTCGACGACCAGGATGTCGCCAGCGAAGATCCTCGCCCCTTCCATCGAGTCGCCCTGGACCTCGAAGAAGAAGGTTGAGACCGGTGAGCGGACCAGGTAGTCGTTGATGTCGAGGCGCTTCTCGGCGTAGTCGGCGGCCGGAGACGGAAAACCCGCCGAAACCCGGCCGGCGGCCAGAGGACGCGCGAGTGCGGGAGCATCCGGCTGGGGTAGCCAGAGTTCGGGACTGGAAAAAGGCTTGGCGGGCATGATGGGCACAGAGAGTACGATGACTGTAATTTTATACAGTCATCGTAAATTACCCAAGAAAAGCCTTGCCTCAAGCTCCGAGCGGACAGGCGGGCGGCATCGCGGGATCGAAGACCTTGACCTGATTGCCTCCGCGATCCTTCGCGTAGTACATCGCGCGGTCGGCATTCTTCGCGATCTCGCCCTCGTCTTCGCCGTGCTCGGGATAGACCGCGATGCCCAGACTCGCCGAGAGCGAGAGTTCGAGTTCATCGACCGACATGGGTTGGCTCAGCGCCGCGCGGATCTTCTCCGCGACGCGGGCCGCGTCCTCGGCGCAACTGATGTCGCGCAGCAGCACGACGAACTCGTCCCCCCCGATCCGTCCGACCGTATCCGATGCGCGGATGCACTCGCTCATCCGCCGGGCGGCCTGCTGCAGAACCCGGTCGCCGACCGCATGGCCGAAGCGGTCGTTGATCGGTTTGAAGCGGTCCAGATCGATGAAGATCAGCGCGAGCCGACTCGCATTGCGCTTCGCTTCGGCGAAGCCCTGCTCGACATGCCCGAAAAACAGCGCGCGATTGGGCAGATCGGTCAGCACGTCGTAATGGGCGAGGTGCTCCAGGTCGGCCCTCTGGCTCTCCAGCTCCCGCGTGATCGTCTCCAGCGCGCGGGTGCGCTGTCCGACCTGGCGGCGCAGCAGCAGGCTGAGAGAGCCGAGCAGCAGCAGGCTGCCGCCCAGTCCGAGCAGGGACCACATCATCCAGTGCGGCACCAGCATTTCGGGGGAGGCGGCCATCGCCCGGTGCAGCGCTTCAAAATAGATCGAATCGGCATCGATGCGCCAATCCGCCAGATGAGCATCGATGCGGCGCAGCAGATCGGCATTTCGTCCCTTGCCAGTCGCGAAATACAGGTTGCTCGGACGAAAGATGATGGGCGTCTCGAGCAGCTTGTACTTGCGCCCGTTGTAGGCGGCGAAGAGGCTGTTGGTCGCGACCGCATCGGCTTCGCCCGCCATGACCGCGGCGAAGCCCTGGTCAAACGTGCTGACCAGGATGGGGCGGTAGCGGAGGTTTTCGCTCGCCATCAGATTGTCGAAGAGGGGTTTCTGGATTCCCCCCTCCAGGATAGCGACTCGCTTGCCGGCAAGGTCGGCCAGCGACAGCACCTTGAGCCGGGGCGCGCAGTAGACCTGGGACCACTGGCTGGTGACCGAGATACGATGAAAGTCGTAGTGCTGGGTCCGCTCGACGGAAAAGGCGACATCGGGCATCAGGTCGAGCTCGCCGCGCTCGACCTGCTTCAGGCAGTCCGCCCACGCGCAGCGGACATAGCGCAGCTTCCAGCCCTCCAGGCGCGCCATCGCATCGAGCAGTTCGACGAACAGGCCCGCCGGCCGGCCATTTCCCGCCGTGTAGATTTTGGGGGCGTTCTCGTACAGACCGACCGTGACCAGCCTGCGCTCGCCCTTCCCCCCTGCGACGAGGAGCCAGGCAAGAAGAGCCACCGCGAGCAGAGTCGCGAAAACCGTGACGAGAAGCGGAAAGCCTGGGCGTTTCATGCACGGAGAAGCCAAGTTTGGCGATTCTGTCACTATAGAAGCCAGCGCCGATGCTGACTACGCAGTTTGCCGCCCCGGCGGCAAGCTCAGAGGGGTCGGCCGCGCTCGCCGAGCAGAGCCGAACGGGTCACCGCCGAGCCCAGCTGATCGAGCCACCAGCGCAGCGCACGCCCCGGCCCCGCGGGGCCGCTCTTGCGCCAGGCGTAGAGCGTCTCGATCTGGTGCTCGGCCCGCTCGACGCTTTTGGCGACCAGACGACCGGCGTCGATATAGGGCTGGGCAAAGCGGGTCGGCAGGAATCCGACGCCCAGTCCCCGGATCTGCGCATCGAGCTTCGCCGGCAGGTCCGGCACCGTGAACACGTCCTGCCCGGTCAATAGCCCGATGGTCATGCTCACCCCCTGCCGCGCCGAATCGGCGATCGCAACGGCCCGATGGCCGAGGATCTGCTTGTCGGACAGGGGTTCGGAAACGTTCGCCAGCGGGTGATGGGGCGCGACGGCGAAGACGAAACTGACGGTGCCGAGCGGCTCGCGGAGCAGATCGCTCTTCGTGTTGTCATCCATGACCACGCCCAGTGCGAGGTCGGCCTGTCCGGAGTTCAGCGCTTCCAGCGTTCCCGACAGGGTTTCGGCCCTGAGCTTGAGCCGGCTCGAAGGCCCCTGGCTCAGGAATTTCTCGCACAACTCCATCACCGTCGTGCGGTCGATGATGCTGTCGACGGCGATCGTCAGCTGGGGCTCCCATCCGGTCGCGACACGCTTGACGCGGTTGGCGACCGCGTCGATTTCCGCGAGCACGCGCTCGCCTTCGCGCAGCAGCTCGGCCCCCGCATCGGTCAGTCTGGCCTGACGGGAGCTGCGATCGAAGAGCAGCACGTCGAGCGCTTCCTCGATCTGCCGCACGCGGTAGCTCAACGCGCTGGGCACCATGTTGCTAGCGCGCGCCGCCGCCGCGAAGCTGCCCGATTCCGCGATCGCCTGGAGCATCGCGAGAGCACTGGGGGTCAATACATCGCGGGGGGTGAGCATCGCGGCGGCCTCGATTCAGATACCGTCAATGGTGCCACGAAAGCCTCGCCCCGCTCAGGAACGGCGCTCAGCGCTTGCGCTGCGCGTCCAGACTCCAGGCGCCCGCGCCCCAGGCCGCCAGAGTCAGAAGCCCGCCGACCACGGCGATGTTCTTGAAGAAGAGCAGCTGGGTCACATACTGCTGATCCGCCGGAACCGCCCAGAACGCATGGAAGAAGAACGAAGCGACCAGCGTAAAAACAGCCAGGACCAGTGCCGCCAGACGCGTGCCGAATCCCGAGATCAGCGCGAGGCTGCCGAGGATTTCGACGGCGAGCGCGATCACCGCTCCCAGCGCAGGCAGGGGCAGGCCCGCGGACGCGATGTAGGCAACCGTGCCCGCGAAACCGGTGACTTTGCCGATGCCGGCGGGCAGGAAAAGCAAAGCGAGGAGGAGACGTCCCGCGAGGGACAGCGAGTTCTGAAGTTTGTCGTTCATGATTGGACTCCGGGTATCGGTTTGAGGGGGTCAGGCGGCCAGGTCGAACACCAGCACTTCGGCGTCGCGGCCTTCGGAAAGGGTGATTTGGCTCTCGCCATCGAGCATCAGCGCATCGCCTGCATCGAGCCTCTGCCCATTGACGAGCAGGCTGCCGCGCACCAGATGCACATAGGCCTTGCGCGCCGGGGCGAGTGCGAGCTCGGCGCGCTCATCGCCGTCGAAGAGTCCGGCATAAAGCGCCGCATCGGCGTGGATGCGGACCGAGTCCCGCGCGCCGTCGGCCGAGGCGACCAGGCGCAGCGCGCCGCGCTTGTCGGCCGCCGGAATCGTCTTCTGCTCGTAGCCCGGCTCGATGCCGGTCACGTCAGGCTCGATCCAGATCTGCAGGAAATGCGTCGTCTGATCCTGGGCGTGGTTGAACTCGCTGTGCGTGACGCCGCTTCCCGCGCTCATCCGCTGCACGTCGCCGGGCGGAATGCCCTTGACGTTGCCCAGGCTGTCCTGGTGCGCCAGCTCTCCGCTCAGCACATAGCTGATGATCTCCATGTCGCGATGGCTGTGCTTGCCAAAGCCAGTACCCGCGGCGATCCGGTCCTCATTGATCACGCGCAGGTTTCCCCAGCCCATGTGCGCGGGATCGTAATAGCCGGCGAACGAGAAAGAATGGTAGCTCTTGAGCCAGCCGTGATCGGCATAGCCCCGGTCCTGAGATTTGCGAAGCGCGAGCATGACGGATCTCCCTGTTGACGAGATCCATTCTCAGCTCTCCCGGCGCGGCGTTGGCGCTCAGCGTTTCACGATACCGTTCAAAATTTTTGAACGCCTGATGAAACCGCGGGAAAGGGTCAGAGGGCTCGCAAGCCCTCTTCGCGCCGCCGGAACAAACCTACTCGAACCACGAATAAGGGTTGAAAGCGACTTCCCACAGGAAGCCGTCGGGATCCGCGAAATAGCCCGAATAGCCGCCCCAGAACACCTGCTGGGGCGCTTTCGTGATCTTTGCGCCGGCAGCAAGCGCCTTGTCCATCAGCAGATTCACTTCGTCGCGATCGCGCGCGAGCTGGGCCAGCGTGAAGCCGGAGAAACCCGCAGGCCCATCGGGAACCTGGGCATCCTCGGCGAGCAGCGGACGCGGGTACAGGGCCAGCCACAGCGTGCCGTGGTTCACTTCAAAGAAGGAGATACCCTCGCCGCTCTTGTCGGCAAGGTAAGGCCAGCCCAGACCATCGCGGTAGAACGCGGTGCTGACGGCGAGGTCGGCGACGCCGAGCGTGACGATGCTGATTCGAGGGTCCATGTCCTGATCCTGTCGTGAGGGAATCCGCAGTGTAGCCCGGCTGCGCTCAGCACAAATGGACGCTGAGCGCAACGTGAAAGCTCATCGCGCAGCCCCTTCCTGCGATCGCCCTTCGCCCCCCCTCATCGGGTCCAGCACGCCTCCGGCAAGCGGCACCAGATCGCCCTGACCGCCGCATCTCCCTCGACCGAGATCCGGCAGTAGCTCTGCCTGTCGACGGCGCTGTTCGCGTCGGCCAGGATGCAGCCCTGAACAGTGCCCGGACGGTACAGCGCGGTCGCACTGGGGAAAGTACGCCTCGACTCGTCCTGATGTCCATAGAGCAGAGCGGCCACGCCAGGCTGCTCTATGCAGGCTTTCAGGGCACGCCTGTCCTCTTCGGCAAGCCCCATCACGCAGTCAGGCTGCCCCGGAGTCAGAGGCTTGTGGTGAAGACACAGAATGCTCGGCCCCGCGAACGGCTCTTTCAGAGCTTTGACAAGCGCGTCCAGCTGATCCTTGCCCAGCGCCCCTCGGGAAAAATCCTTGATCCCGGTCCTGCTGCAGCTGTTCAGATAGAAAAGGCGGACCCGCTGCGCGCCGTCCGCGAAGATCTCCGTGCCGAGCGGCGCGCTGCCTTCGGAGAAGAAAGGCTCCATCCCGAGCGACTTGGCCAGTTTGTCAAAACGGCTCGCGCATTTTTGACTGAACTCTGTTCCGAAAAAACCACCCACGTCGTGGTTGCCCGGAACGATCCGGACCTCGCAACCGGTCTCGTTGCGGAACGCGTCGATCCGCCGGGCGACTTCGTCATACTGGTCCTTGTCGCCGGAATCGGTCAGATCGCCGGTGATGACGAGGACTCTCCCCCCCGGCATGCTCTTCACCGACGGGGCGAGATCCGCGAAGAGCCTGTCCAGCGCCATTTGATGGGGATTCGCAACCACATGGGTATCCGGATCCATCGGCTGTGCGATGATCTTCCCGCAGTGCAGATCGCTGATGTGGAACAGTGTGAGCATGGCCCAAGCTCCTCGACGGTCGCCCGACGGATCCGAATGACACCCGGGTCGAACGACAGGAATCAAACGTCAGGATAGTCAGGCGCGAGCACAGGGCAAGCGGAGAAATCCGGGGGGCTCACGCCCGGCACGGCAGCCGAGGACCCGTCGCGCGATCCGGCGCGGCTCAGCACAACCGCACGCTGAGCGCGAGCCCGCCCAGCGAGGTTTCCTTGTACTTCGTCTGCATCTCGGCGCCGGTCTCGCGCATCGCGCGGATCACCGCGTCGAGCGAGACCCTGTGCCCACCGTCGCCGCGCAGCGCCATCCGCGCGGCATTGACGGCCTTGACCGCGGCCACCGCGTTGCGCTCGATGCACGGGATCTGCACCAGCCCGCCGACCGGATCGCAGGTCAGACCCAGGTTGTGTTCCATGCCGATCTCGGCGGCGTGCTCGACCTGCTCGGGCGACCCGCCCAGCACTGCGGCAAGCCCCGCGGCGGCCATCGAACAGGCGACCCCGACTTCGCCCTGGCAGCCGACCTCGGCACCCGAGATCGACGCGTTGAGCTTGTAGATCGTGCCGATCGCGGCCGCGGTCAGCAGGAAATCCGCGATACCTTTTTCACTGGCTCCACGGACAAACCGGGCATAGTAGTGGAGCACGGCCGGGATCACGCCGGCCGCCCCGTTGGTCGGCGCCGTGACGACCCGGCCGCCGGCCGCGTTCTCTTCATTGACCGCCATCGCATAGAGGTTGATCCAGTCCATCTGTTCGAGCAAATCGGACGGCGTCGCCCCGCTCTCGCTCAGCGAAGCGAAGAGCCGCGGCGCGCGTCGGGCGATCCCGGAGACCGGCAGCGGCGTCGTCGCGACAAGCCCCCTCGCCACGCAGTCCTGCATCACGCGCCAGATATGCATCAGCGAGGATTCGATCTCGTCCTCGTCCCGCCAGGCGCGTTCGTTGGCCCGCATCACGCTGGCGATGCTGAGGCCGCTCGCCCGGCACTGCTCAAGCAGCGCATCTCCCGAACTGAACGGCAGGGCCGGCCCGCTGCGCTCGATGCCTCCACCCTGGGATGGATCGCTCGTGATGAAGCCCCCGCCTATCGAATAGACGGTCCGTGCCTCGAGCAAGCCCCCATCGCGATCGAAGGCGCGCAGTGTCAGCGCGTTCGGATGGGCAGGCAGAGGGGCGGGCAGAAAGCGGATCGCCCGCCCGGCCTCGAACGCGATGGCGTGCCTTCCCGCCAGCGCGAGTCGGCCGGATCTCGCGATCTCGTCGATCAGCGCTGCCGCCCGGTCCGGATCGACCGTCTCGGGCAGCTCGCCACAAAGCCCCAGCATGACGCCCCGGTCCGTCGCGTGTCCCCGCCCGGTCAGCCCGAGCGAACCGTGCAGATCGACTTCGACGCGGGCGGCGCGGGAAAGCAACCCGGCATCGAGCAGATGCTCGGCGAAAGCCTGGGCCGCGCGCATCGGGCCGACCGTGTGCGAACTCGAAGGCCCGAGGCCGACGCGGAAGAGATCGAAAGTGCTCAGATGAACAGGCTGCATGAGAAAACCGGAGTGATCCGCCCTCGGAACCCGGGCGGTTGCCGGCGATGATAACCCGCCCGCTGCCGCATCCCGCCCGGCTTTTCGGTCGCGATAAACCTTATATGCGGCGCGATATCGTCAGAGGCGCTCCGGGCTTCGCGACGGCAAAAGCGGGGAGCATCAAGTAAGCTGTCCGCTCCCCCTGAAACACGGCAGATGACGATGAAGAGCAAAACCTCCCCGGACCCGACGCTCGACTGGACATCCATGCTGTGCCTGACGCTGCCGCCGCTCCTCTGGGCCGGCAACTTCATCGTCGGCCGTTCGGTGCGCGACATCGTCCCGCCGATGGCGCTGGTCTTCGACCGCTGGATCCTCGCGCTCGCCTGCCTGCTGCCTTTCGCGTGGCGCTCTTTCCGGCGCGACCTGCCCTTGTACTGGGCTCACCGCTGGCCGCTCGTCGGCGTCTCGGCGACCGGGCTGGCCGCGTTCAACGCGCTGGTCTATGTCGGCCTGCAGAGCACCAGCGCCGCGAACGGCCTGCTGCTCAATTCCTTCATCCCGCTGCTGATCGCCGGCATCGGCGCCCTGCTCTACCGGCAGAAACTCCTCCCCAGACAGTGGCTCGGAATCCTGATCTCGTTCTGCGGCGTGCTCGTGATCGTCGCCCACGGCAGCTGGCAGACCCTGGCCGCGATGCGGATCGCCCGAGGCGACGGCTATGTCTTCCTGGCCACGGTCTGCTGGGCCTTCTACACGCTGTGGCTCAGGTCTATCCCGGCCAACATCGACCGCCGCGGCCTGATGATGGCCCAGATTCTGATCGCGCTGGCGATGCTGCTGCCGCTGCTGATCGCGGAGCAGCTCGCCGGCCATCACGTGATCTGGAACGCGCACTCGCTGCTCGCGATCGGCTACATTGGCATCTTTCCGTCCGTGCTCGCGTTCATGCTCTACGGCGCAGCGGTCGTGCGGGTCGGCGCCGCGCGCGCGGGCCTCTTCATCCACCTGATCCCGGTCTTCGGCGCCCTGCTCTCGGTCGCGCTGCTGCGCGAGCCGATACACGCCTGGCAGCTCGCGGGCATGCTGGTCATCTTCGCAGGCGTCGCCTGCGCGAACCGGGGCCAGCCCCGGGCAGCCTGAAACAGCGTGACACTCGATGCAGAGATCACCCGACACTTGGCGGGGTATGAATCCTAAGCGGCCATGATCAAACCCTTTTGTGGATTTGATTCGAGCCCCCGCGCCGCTATCCTGTCGAAAACGATTCTGCTCAAGCGGAGACCCAGCATGGACATCCTGCTCACTGGCGGAACCGGACTGATCGGCCGCGCGCTGTGCGCCCGACTGCTGAAATCCGGGCACCGCCTCACCGTGCTCAGCCGCCACCCCGAACGGGTCGCGACGCTCTGCGGCGATGGAGTGCGCGCGCTGGGCAGCCTCAAAGACTGGCGGTCCGAGCAGCGCTTCGACGCGATCATCAACCTCGCCGGCGCGCCGATCATCGATCTGCCCTGGTCGACAGGCCGGCAGCGCACGCTCTGGCGGAGCCGCATCACGCTGACCGAAGAGCTGGTCGAAGCGATCGCGCGGGCCGATTCAAAGCCTGAGGTTCTGCTCAGCGGCTCGGCGATCGGCTACTACGGCGATTCGCTCGACTCGCCCTGCTCCGACTCGCCCGGGCCAGCCCCCTGCTCCCCCGGCACCGACTTCAGTGCCCGCCTCTGCGCGGCCTGGGAGGAGGCCGCGCTGGCCGCCGAAACACTGGGCGTCAGGGTGTGCCTGCTGCGCACGGGACTGGTGCTGTCCCGCGCCGGCGGACTCTACGCGCGGATGAGAAGACCTTTCAGCCTGGGGCTGGGCGCCCGCCTGGGCGACGGGCAGCAGTGGATGAGCTGGATCCACATCGAAGACCATCTCGCCGCCGTCGAGCTTCTGCTCGGCGACGCTTCGCTGCGCGGCGCCTTCAACCTGACCGCGCCGACGCCGGTGCGCAACGAAATCTTCACCCGGCTTCTCGCCGCGAGCCTTGGGCGCCAGGCAAGGCTCATCGCCCCCGCCGCGGCGATCCGCCTCGCGCTCGGCCGCCGCGCCTTCATGCTGCTGGGCGGCCAGCGGATATTGCCGAATCGCCTGCTCGATGTGGGCTTCGCCTTTCGATACCCGGATCTGGCGTCCGCCCTGAAAGAGCTGGCCTGATGACCCGCTGCGCTTGCGCCGCGGGACTTCCTTGCTTGCTGTTCAGAAGCGCCTTCCACCCAATCGCGGATACTCCACTGTCGGCAGAGAAAAGGGCCTAACACCCGCAAAACCGCGTTCAAAGCGGTAGCGACGCCACAAAACCTGATGTACGCTTTTGTCCAATCAAAAAACCGCTCAAGCTCGCAAACCAAGGCTACAAGCCGTTCTCCGTGAATCGGTCGCGCGACTTTAGGGAGCACGCGCCGATGTCAGGCGGAAAATCTCTTCCCATGCCAAGTTGGGTGTCGAATGCTCGCCTGTCGTGCAATTCTTCTTTGCGTAACAACTGTTTTACTATGGAGCAACATCGCGACTGCTCAGGAATACGATTGGGCAATTGCAAAAATACCAAGCCATAAAGAAATCAACGACTGGAACCCTGTTGTTGGAAAAATTGATGGACAGCAGTATTTGGCAATCCAGCTCGACACTGCCGATAAAGGGCAAGGCGACTTCAGACCGGTTCTTGTTTTTGCTCGCATCAAGGAAGGCGGCACTTACGAACCATTGGCCGCTTGGAGAATCGAGAATCTGAATCTTGACTTGACGGTTGAGATAAAGAACAACTCCATCTATGTCCGTCACGACACAGCACACCACGGAGTCCACTCTTCAACCTATCAATTCAAACGACGCGCCGAAACATTTCAACTTGTCGGCATAGAGCGCGACTCAACCACAAACGACTACAACGAGAAAACTCAAAGGCAGTTTTCTGTTCGGTCGAGAGAATCTTTAAATCTCATAACTGCCAAAGCAATCATATCGACCCAGCGCACCGAAATGTTCGCCACTCGCGAAAACAAGAAATTTGCACAGAAAACGGTTCCAGTTAGTGAATTACCCCCCATCCAGCTAAAGCAATTTGACCCCTACAACTTCAACGGCGATCTTTTATGCCACCACTTCGACGACAATCTTCGACTCATCAACTCTTGCAAAAAGTAGATTTGTTTCCCCCATTTCGACACCAAACCCGGCGCCTAACCTCGCCCCCTTTGGTCGCTGACCGCTACGCGAAGCCGCGGTGAAGTGCAACGCACGTAGAATCATCGCTTTGCTTCGGGGTTATTCCATGGATTCGATGATCCGCATCGACACGGCCCGCCTCGACGACGCAGCGGCCATCGCCGCGCTGTCGGGCGAACTCGGCTATGCGCTGAGCGAAGAGCAGGCCCGCGCCAACCTCTCCCGGATGCTCGCATCCCCCCTGCAGCGGATTTTCGTCGTCCGCGATGAGCAGGCGCACGCGCTTGCCTGGCTCGGCGTCGAGCGCCGCTGCAGCCTCGAATCCGGCGAGAGCTGCGAGATCAGCGGTCTGGTCGTGGGCAGCCAGGCCCGCCGCCGCGGCGTCGGCCGAGCCCTGATCGCGGCGGCGGCCCAGTGGGCGCGCGCCCAAGGTTTTGCCAAGCTGCGGGTCCGCTCGAATGCCGCGCGCAGCGAATCGCACCGCTTCTATCAAAGCCTGGGCTTTGCTCCGGTCAAAACCCAGCACGTCTATGACCTGGAGCTGGGGACGGAGGCGCGGGAAGGCTGAAGCGGATCGCCAAGCCCGCACGGAAAGCTCAGAGCCGGCACCAAGAACACCGCTGCGAACAGCTATTTCGGGCAGCCAGCTGAAACGGGAAGCCACAGCCTCATCGAGCCATCCTCGAGAAGCTCGTCGATCATGCTCGGGTCGTCGCACGCGAGCAGCCCCAGGCGGTCGCGTTCCGCCATCAGAAAGGCATAGGCATCGGTAGCATCTCCGCCGCGATGGGGCATGCTCAGGCAGATCAAAGAAGGGATCTCGATCCGCGCCAAGTCGTCAGCGGCCACGTCGCGAGAGCCCACCTCCACCCCGCAAAAATGACGGAACCCACCGGGCCGGCCGGTCCACGAAACACCGATGATGCGGGCATTCGGAGCGAGCGCCAGACGGCGCCGCAATTCGTTCATCACCTCGCCGATCGCACCGGCTGCAGCCTGCGCGTAGCTTCCCTCCCAGATGAGCCCGGCCAGCCGGATCGGCGGAAAGTTCTCGCGGGTCGCGATTCGAACATCGATTTGCATCAGCACCTCCTGTGAGCACAGTCGGAACAGAGACGGTCTTGTCAGAAGAAGGTTCGCGCTTTTTATATCGACCGATCAGGCTGGCCATCGTCGGAGTCGCCGGTCGTGCGAGCGGCAGCTGGGATCTGCCCAGGGAATCGGGGGCGACTCAAGGGCTCGCCTGCCCCCCTCCCCTCAATCTCCACAGCCCGGGCCCGGAAGGGTAGCGACGCCAAGGAATCAGATGTACCCTTCCATCCAGCATAAACAACCTCTTCGATATGCAGGCGGAAGTGCGGGAGCGGGTGCATTGCGAACCTGACCGATCTGCCGAAGCAAGCGCAACGGCTTTCCTGGCGTCGAAAGCCCAGAGCTAGAGAGCACCGGGCGGTGTTAGGCGGCGAAACCGATCTCTATAACAAAGTTTGGCACCACAGTGTGCGCAACAATTTTTGAGAATTTTTCATGGCGTTAGACTATGCACTCAAATTCCCTTGCGAGGTTCGCAAGCATGTTCCAGAAGCGAAGCTTTCTGTTCTGGTCGGATATATGAGCCTGGCCGAGTTTGCGGTGGCAGAGATTCGCAAATCCAACCCATCTCTGCCAATAGAGACGATTCTCGGCAGCCACGAAGTACGAGTGAATCAAGTAAGACCCGATGGAACTACCGAACAGGCTCCGATGGCCATCGGACAACTCGTGGCGCAGGCGCAGGCGATTGGGAAGTACAAGGAGCACTGCCGAGAGTGCCGTGCCAATATTGCAGATCGCCCCTTCGGCTGCTTCGCCAAGATCAATTACCCAATCAGTAAAGAGGCAGAAGAATGGCTTCTGGCTCGGCTACCGAATGATGCGAAGGATCCAGCTCTCTTACTGCTGCTTCGATTTTTGTCGGACCTGGAAATTGACGGCCGACCAGTCGAGGCAGTGCGAGGCAGGCTGTGTGAGCTAAAGGACCCTGTTGTTCGTCGTTGGGGATCCGCTCCTGACCAGAGACAGATTACCTCTAGTCAAATTGTCCATATGCTCGCATTTGGTGGAGATATCGGTCCGCAGCAGGCCGGGTTGTACACAAAGCTTTTTGGTCTTGCCTCCGTGCTGTCCGAACCTCATCCGCCGTCGAGCAATATCGAGCAGTTCAAGACATTCATGTGCGCAATTGTGATGTCAGGTCGGTTGAACGCAGGAATCGGCATTGATGCGTGATGCGGTTCTGCGCCCACTCCGGCTTGCCGATCACCGTCATGATCAATGCAGCCTCTACCCTTTCCTTCGTCAGACGACGGCTCCAGTGCAAATCAGGCATCCCCTCCCAGGCCACCAGCGACAAATCATAGCCAGCCAGTTAAAGTGAGCGCTACACGCTCACGGATCCGCATCATGCCCCAGACCAACCAGCAGAAACGCAAAGCCCCGAGCCAGAGCACCCTGATCCGGGCCGTAGCCAGTTCCACCGCAGTGGAGACGGGCCTGAACGTACAAGCACTAGAACAAAAGCTTCAGCTCAAATCCCCGCGCTTTGCCCACATCAAGCTGGCTCGTTGAGCTCGCCAAGCCCTCCGTCTGCAGCGTTCATCGTCTGCTGGACGCATTCGCACATCGGTACGTAGTTCATGCAAAGTCCGGCGTGGATGGCACTGATGTACCGGTCCTCCCCCGTTTCCCAGCAGCGATAATCCAACGGAGCATGCTCCGCCTGAACCGCCTTCACACCCGCCAGCAAGCGTGCCTTGTCTCGTTGATTACCGCGTCAGCCCGGAAGGGTAGCGACGCATTGAAAGCAGATGTACGATTCTGTCTAATCCAGAAGCAGCTCAACCAGCAAACCAAGACTGCAAGCCATTCTCCGTTACCCTGCCGCGCCTGGATAGGGAGAACGCGACAATGAAAGGCAGCCTCCCCCAATCATCCAGTTAACTTTCTGCAAATTAGGGAGAACCAGAATGGGAGCATGGTCGCACGAGCCATTCGGCAACGATGACGCAAACGACTGGGCCTACGACCTGGAAAGCGTAAACGACCTCTCACTCGTTGAAACAGCCCTGGACCAAGCTCTTGAGGCCGAAGACTATCTCGAGGCGCCGGAGGCCTCCACTGCCGTCGCGGCAGTTGAAGTCTTGGCCAAGCTGCGGGGGAGAGGCACTCAAACCGATTCATACACCAAAAAGATCGATGAATGGGTCAAGTCCGTTAACATCCAACCTGGCCCTGAACTCATTAAAAAGGCAATGCGCCTTCTTGCACGAGTTGTCAGTGAAAACTCCGAGTTAAAGGAGCTTTGGGATGAGGCTGGGCCAGACGAATGGGTGGCATCTATAACCGCTCTGCACAAGGCAATCAGTTCCTGACAAGTCCGGCAACGGGACGCCAAACTGCCGCGCAGCTTGGCATCCTCTGCCGCGCACCGGCGACGGTTACCTTTTCTTCAGGCACACAGGCTCGCGTCTCAGGCCCCAAATTCCATGCACCTTGTCCTTAAGTCTGGCGAACGTTCGCTGGTCTCGCTATCAAATGACGAATTACTGGGAATCGTCAATGCATTGAATGAAGTGTGCAACGGCGTCGGCATCCCTGATGCCGCGTTTTCCACCCGCATTGGCGTGGATCGTGCCTTCCTTCAAGATCTCCAGCGGCAGTTACTCGCTCAGCCGCCTGAGCAACTGCTCCGGTATGAGCTTGTCAGCGTTTGGGCCGAGCCAACATCGTCGGTGATGGTACGTGCAGTCACGGCCTTCGGGGATCCGGTGGAGATGAACTCTTTGGAAGCGGCGCTTCTCGTCAGCCAACTCCAATCGGCCATCGAGGGGACATCGTGACCCGGCAAGGCCTGAAAAGCCAGCCAAGAAGCCATTGAGATCAGGTCTGCATCACATCGAAATGATTGAATGCAAGACTTGACCCCGTTATGACCCCGTTAATGCACTCTTGTCAGGCGCGCCTAGCCAAACTAAGCAGCAACAAGACAGATTGGGCGCATTTTTGCTGTCTAAATTGAACGTTAGTCTCCGATGGAACCACTGAGCTTCCGCCCCGCCACAGAGGCAGACGTACCGTTCTTGCTGGAACTGCGCCTAAAAACAATGAGACCGCACCTTGCGGCAGCGGGCATCGTCGCAACAGAAGCTGAACACCTATGCCGTATCCGCGCTGCATTTAATTGTGCTGAGGTGCTTCTTCAGGCGGGTAACCCCGTCGGTCTGCTCAAAGTTGTACGGGAAGCTCACCAGTGGGAACTCGTGCAAATTCAACTAGCACCTTCGATCCAGGGCAAGGGCTTTGGCACTATGCTTTTGCAGTCCTTGATCACGGAGGCTCGCTTGCAAAACGCGTCTCTGCGGCTCAGTGTTCTCAAGGCCAATCCTGCCAAGCACCTCTATGAGCGGCTGGGTTTCACCGTGCTTGCGGAAAAGACAGATGCCTATGAAATGGTGCTTGGCACCTAACCCCTCCACCGAGCGAAGAGGCTCACGCTGCGCTTGATCCTGCCACTCATCTCGAACATTAGGCCTCACTCAATGGTTCGAATCGACATCCGTCGGCTCGCACTGTCGTGTCTTCTTTCCGTCGCCATCTGCACGGAAGCGTTTGCAGAGGAGCCTCTGAAGTCATGCTCCAATCTCACGATCTATCAGTACCTCGACTCGCTAGATCAATACGCATTTCAGGCCAGTGTCTCAACAGACATTCGAGGCAGGGCTGGCTTCAGACCCGCCATCGTTGTGGAACTTACGGTTCCGTCACGGCCTGTCATCGCCGACTTCTCTGGAGAGGCGAACATCGCCGCTGAAAGCTACCAAGCAAGCCTTCGGCCGACTCGCGCCGAGTACTGGCTCATGGGGCAGTTCCCTCGCTCAGCAAATCCAGCCCCCGCAGTCCCGGAGTTCAAGTCGCGCGACACCAAAGGCGGCACGATGTACTTCCTCTTCTTCAAGGAGCCAGAGGAAGCCCCCCAAGAGTTTCGGTTGACGCTGGGCACCATCTCATACGATGGACGTAAAGCAGCTATACCTGAGCTTCGATTTCAGCGCTCAGCATCAGGCCCTGGAATTGTCTTGTGCGGCAATTCTCGGTGAGGCCTCCTCGTACCCCACCACAAACCAACTCAAAGGCACCTAAGCCTCTGCAGAGGCCAGCACAACAGGCTAGCGACGCTATGAAACCTGATGTACGCTTTTACCAAGCAACTAGATCACCTCGGTGTGCAGACTATCGTTCTGGTTGCGAATGGGCAGGCACCTGACCGACCAGCTGAAACGAGCGCAAGGACTTTCCTGGTGCCGAAAGACCAGCGCTAGAAAGCACCGGGCGGTGTTAGGCTTCGAGACCGATTTCTATGAAAAAGTTAGGGCTTTCTCGTGTCAGCGCCCATTTCCGTTTTGTCCCTGCTTGGCTCTGTGACTCTATCCTACGCAACGGTTCCGCTTGTTCTCCGGGGGCTGCGATCGCAGGCTCCTGACATGTACCAACAGCTAGGCGCGCCTCGTTTTCATCAAATCTTTTCCCGTTACCCAGGACACTGGCGCATTCAATTGCGTTTCATACGCTTTTTACTCTCGGGGCGCGTTGCCGCAAAGACCAACGGCTGGCCGCGCGTTGCCGCCCTCATTTGCATGGTCGGCTTCGCCACGGCGTTGATCAGCATCGTCTTCCTAATTACCGCCGCAATCAACGCCCCCAATCCCTAACAGGAAATCGTCCCGGTTTCCGCGGAGAGCAAATGGTCTGACTCCGGCTGCGATTGACCCGCCGTCTGCACCCCTGCCATTGGTATCGCATCGAGCGGCAAACCACTTCGGTGTTGCTTTGGCTATCCCATGGCGGATAGCCGGCGTGCGCTTGCCGAAGCCAAAAGCAAAACCCCCGCACAACTTTCGCTGTACGGGGGTTTGCCTGAATCTATGGCGGAGAGGGTGGGATTCGAACCCACGGTAGACTAACGCCTACGCCTGATTTCGAGTCAGGTACATTCGACCACTCTGCCACCTCTCCGCGGGTCGAAACCGAGTTCGCAAATATACAGGCTTTTTCGAAAAAAGCAAAGTTTATTTTGCAGGAGTCAGGATTTCGACTCCGCCCATATAGGGCTGCAGCGCTTTCGGGACCCTGACCGAGCCGTCGGCCTGCTGGTAGTTCTCGAGCACGGCGACCAGGGTACGGCCGACCGCGAGGCCGGAGCCGTTCAGCGTATGGACGAGTTCGTTCTTGCCCTGCTCGTTCTTGAAGCGGGCCTGCATCCGGCGGGCCTGGAAGGCTTCGCAGTTCGAGCAGCTCGAGATTTCCCGGTAGGTGTTCTGCGCCGGCAGCCACACTTCGAGGTCGTAGGTCTTCGCGGCCGAGAAGCCCATGTCGCCGGTGCTCAGAGAGACGACGCGGTAGGGCAGCTCGAGCTTCTGCAGGATCGCTTCGGCGTGACCGACCAGCTCTTCGAGCGCGGCGTACGAGGTTTCAGGGCGGACGATCTGGACCAGCTCGACCTTGTCGAACTGGTGCTGGCGGATCATGCCGCGGGTGTCGCGGCCGTAGGAGCCGGCCTCGGAGCGGAAGCACGGCGAATGCGCGGTCAGGCGCAGCGGCAGATCCTCCCCCTTCAGAACCGATTCGCGGACCGTGTTGGTCAGCGAGATCTCGGCGGTCGAGATCAGGTACTGGGTCACGATGTTGTCCGCACCGCCCTTCTCGACCCGGAACATGTCCTCGGCGAACTTGGGCAGCTGGCCCGTGCCATAGAGTGCATCCGGATTGACGATATAGGGCGTGTAGCACTCGGTGTAGCCGTGCAGGCCGGTGTGGGTGTCGAGCATGAACTGCGCGAGCGCGCGGTGCAGCCGGGCGACCGGGCCGCGCAGCAGCGCGAAGCGGGCACCGGAGAGCTTGGCGGCTGTGTCGAAATCGAGGCCCAGGCCCGCGCCGACATCGACGTGGTCGAGCACTTCGAACGCGAAGTCGGCAGGTTTGCCCCAGCGGCGCACTTCGACGTTCGCGGCTTCGTCCTTGCCGACCGGAACCGATTCGTGCGGCAGGTTCGGGATGCGCAACAGGAAGTCGTTGAACTTGTCCTGGAGCGCAGCAAGAGCCTGTTCGTTGGCCTTGAGCTCATCGCCGAGGCCGGCCACTTCAGCCATCACGGCCGAGGCGTCCTCGCCCTTGCCCTTGAGCATGCCGATCTGCTTGGACAGGCTGTTGCGCTTGGCCTGCAGGTCCTGGGTGAGGGTCTGCAGCGCCTTGCGCTCCTCTTCGAGGGCCAGGAAGGCGGCAGTATCCAATTTGAAATTGCGCGCGCCGAGGCGGCTGGCCACGTCGTCGAGCTGGGTGCGTAGGGTCTGGATGTCGAGCATTGTAATTTTCCGTTCCGGCAACAAGGTGCCGATGATAAGCCAGGGGCCGTGCTCCTGCAGCGGCACAAGGCAACATTTTTGCCACGAACGCGCGCTCCGTCGAGCGCGCGGCTAGGTGTGAAGAGTCAAGACGTTGTTATGTTTTGCTGGGAGACGAGACATCGGGACTTGGCTGCCGATGCCCTGGTGCGGGCGGTGCCAGTTGTAGAAGTGGTTCCAGTCAGCCAAGGCGACTCCGCGTTCATCCGATCTCCGGTAGGCGTGGCCATAAGACCATTCACGCAGCGCGGACTGGATGAAGCGCTCGGCCTTGCCGTTGATCTTCGGCCGGTAGGCGCGCGTGAATTTGTGCGTGATTCCGAGCTCGACACACACGCGCCGGAAGTCATGGGCGCGGAAAGCGGAGCCGTTGTCCGTGAGCAGGCGCTGGATCGGCACGCCCAGTGTCGCAAAGTAGTCGGTCGCGGCGCGCAGGAAACGGGTGGCGCTCTCCCGGCGCTCATCCGGATGGATCTGAGTGAAGGCCGTACGAGAATGGTCGTCGATCGCCACGAACAGATAGTCCCATCCGCTGCCGCGGCTGTTCTGGCGCCGGTTACCCGTGATGCGGTGGCCGACCTGCTCGAAGCGCGCGAGCTTCTTGATGTCGATGTGCAGCAAGTCTCCGGGCGCTTCGCGCTCATAGCGCTGCACCGGCTCGGCGGGCTGCAGGTCGCTCAGTCGGGACAAGCCCGCGCGGCGTAACACGCGGCTGACCTTGGCTTTGGACACGCCTATGTAGGAGGCGATGCGCGCCTGCAGGAACAGTTTGCGGCGCAGCTCGACAATGGCCAGCGCAACGCCCGGCGTAATGGCGCAAGGTGAGCAGGACGGGCGTGAGGATTTGTCCAGCAGCCCCGCCGCGCCCTCCGACAGATAACGCCCCAGCCACTTGCGGGCCGTGACGGCGCTCACGCCGTAGCGCGCACCCGCCTCGGAGGCGGGCAGACCACGTTCGGTCATGTCCTGAACTATTTCAAGGCGACGAAGATACGTCAATCGGGCATTCTTATGGATGTTCATCCGGAGTCCTGTTCGAGGGTGACTGGGGGTTTGGCGATTTCCTGTCTCTCAGAACTTCTCCGGGTGAGCACCCGAAACAACCTATTGAACCTCTACAGCTAGGACTTCTTGCCGGCTTCCTCGTCCCAGAGCCTGAGCTGAGCGAGCTTCTCGGCGATCTTCACCTCCAGCCCTCGCGGGACTGGCTGATACGAATGGGGTACTGGTTACAAGGAATGGTGGATTGATGACATGCAACTCAGCGAAGAAGAATTCAATGAATGGCGAGCCAATAAGCAAAAATAAGAAAGCACCCAATTGGGTGCTTTCTTATTTCAATGCTTGTGTAATGACACTTATTTTTATAAACTGAGCCATGCCGTTCCCACCAGTGACCAGCATGCCAGCAAGGCCATATTGAGGGCCGTGTTCGTTATTGAATGCAACGAAGACAGGAGAACCACTGAATCCATTCAAATCATGCTCCCAAGTGACTCCTGTGAGTTTGAACCTATCAGGACAAAATCCTTCCGCAAGGTAGCCATGAAATTTTGCAGCCTGTGTCTTGACCTCCAGACTGTCACCCGATTTCTCAGGATAGGATATTTCGCTACTGGTTCCATATTTCGGATACCCAATGACAGTGAATTTTGGCCCCCTACCATCAGAAATGCTTTCTTGGACCAATGACTGTTCAAAGAAGCCATCTAACCACTGCCCAGTTGGAGGAAGCTTTACAGCCCTGAAAAGAAGATGTTTTCTATCCTTTTCTTTGACTGGCTTGCTGATGAGAAGCACCAGCAAGTCAATCAACTCACCAGGCAAGTCCTCCGAATCGTGTTTCAGTGATAGTGCATGTTCAAATTGCACATAGTCTGATGTTGTTACCGTTCTACCTTCTAGCCTGAAGGGAATATGCAATCTGGCAGCAAGCACACCAATATCTGTCTTGTGGTCTTTTGTCAGACAGTGACGAGCAGTGATGTAATAGAGCCGATCACCTCGCCTTGCAATGAAGCCAGTTCCAGCCATTCCTGGAAATTCTTCCAAATCTGCTTCAGTCAAAATATTGGGTGATATGCAGCCGTTCGGCAAACCGGGATGAACAAATGATATTTTTCTTGTATCAGTGAAAATCATATGAAATTAACTAAATACCTAAATCAAAGAACACATCACTGTAAATTTTTTATGGTTCATTTATATGAGAACTTTGAACCAGGTGCTCGATGTAAGGAGAAATTTTTTCCATCATGAATGCCGTGAATTCCGCAGCCTTTTCTTTTGGAATGACTTCATCTTTTTTGACCCCAAGCTGTTTAGCAGCATGGTCAAAACCTTCCTGAACGGTTCTGTCAAGAGTTCTGCTACGACCTCTCTCATGAATGATAGGTAGTGCATAGTCAGCCGCTGCTTTGTAGTTCTCGTGATTCAAACCATTTCCTGACCATATCAATGCTAGTTCTTCAGCACTGACATCTGACCTCACTCTTACCCCAACTGAACTGCCATCTAGGGGATCAACTGAGTAAATCTCATTTATGAATTTCCCACTGTAGCTATCACTCAGCAACACTACTATCCGAAAATTTCCAAAATACTCTATGTAAGACCATAGCATTTTGGTTTTTGGATCACCATGCAAGGACACACAGTGAAAGATTTTGTCCTTGGGTCTGTTCTGGATGAAGTCTGACAGGTAGGAAAATCCAAAGGGAATATCCTCAATACTTTCATCAAGCAGGTATTGAATAGCCTTGCCACATTCGCCGTGTGCAACACCGCATGCAGAAGCAAATGCAAAGGCAGTCTTTACCAAAGAGCGACCAGCATCAGGACCACCAAGAGACAAATTGACACAAAGAGGTGTGTCTAGAAAATCAGTCTTCACCTCTAGTTCACTCAAAACCTTCTTAACATCAAATTTTGGATACTTCCTAGCGATACCTTTGATACGCCGCTTTGCCTCTTCAATAGTCTTGGCCGTCAGATTGATCTTGATCTTGCCCCCAAGATCCTCTTCTAAATAAGAAGACTTCTCTGGGGTGAACGATCCATCATTGAGCAACCAATACTTCTCACCTTCAACAGTCTGGACAATCTGTTTGGGTGACTCACCTCGTTCTCTGCTGATTCCGAGTGCCAAAGAAAACCAGTTGAGTTGTTTGGCCAGCTCAGAATCCCAGTTTTCCCCACGCTTGTTGTTGCAGGCGTTGCAGATAAAGCCAGTGGTTTTCTTTCGGCCGCCAATAGCATTGGGGATGATGTGCTCTTTGGAGCGATTTTTCCCTGATAAGGGCAATTCGCATAAAGCACATTTTTTAGAGGCGGTCATTTTTCCCCTGTTTTCTACTCATCCGCTACTACATGAAATTGAGCATAAGACGACCAATGGAGTTGGTCAGATCACGAGCAAAAATGGCAAGCCACCTCTGGGATTCATCACCAAAGTGAGACTCACTGAAGCCATTGCGCGAGTTCGCGATCGCATTGGTCAGCGTGGGCATTGCATTGACAATCTCAAAAGGAAACGGGCCTTGTGCCTGAAGCTTCTTGCAGATGTCATCCTTCACCACTTTGCACAACGGCAGGAGATCCGTCAGCCCAGCTTGCTCAGGCACATGCTTGCGAACATAAGTCTTGTAGAGCCCTTCAAGGCAGGTATAGCTCAACGTTGTTGCCCGGTTGTACTGGTGGGCGTCAATCGCATGATCAATGCATTTGAGGCTGTTGTTAAGCTTCTCAGAGTTCCAAAGATCCACAGGAACAACCGTGGTAGGAACGGCATAACCGCCACCAAAAACGATTGCCCTGATGGCATCAACTTCGTCCTTGGCATGAGGTTGAAGCTCATCAATGAACAACCTGAACAGTTGGAACCGTTGTTGCTCAGGAAGCTCAAGAATGATGTCCCAATAGAAGGACTTGCGGGATGTGCTCTTTCCTTGCCGCTGCCTTAGCGGCATCAACTGCTCATAACTAGGCGAGCCTGGATCAACCTGCTGCACCATGCGCAAGAAGCTAGGGCCGCTGTGATAGGTCGGAGTGTCTCTCCTATCCAGCAGGATGAAGAGCCGGTTGTAGGCAGCAATCCAGTTAACGGAAGAAGTCATGTCGCCACTTTACTTAAACAGGCGAATGTTTTCCCGAAGCTCATCTACAGATTCAGAACTATCGTCCCATTGATGGCTTCCCTCCCGCAGTTTCTCAAGGAAGGCATTTACCGATGAGATCTTATAGAGAAGGTCCCTAAACACCTCTACTATTGAAACAAATTCATTGGAGAAGCCACCAAAGCGAATGGACACTTCACGATAGTAGCCCTCGTGTTCATCATGTCCACCGTAGGTTTTTTGTTCCTTCAGAACTCGCAGAAAAAATTGATCTGAAGTCTCGCCTTGACCTTCGAGGTTCAGATAGTTCTGTAATTTTTCAGGTTGTTCAAAGGCTATAAATTTAAGGTAGGAATCCTGCTGCCATCCACTTCTCAAAAGCCGGGAGTAGATATCAAAGACGAATTCCTGAAGGAACTTCCCATAGCCAGACAGAACCGCTTCACCTTTGAACGAATCAATATCCAAAGAAGCCTTTGAGTGAATAAAACACAGCAAGGTATCAATGTAGATATCCGAATCCCTCTTAATGGAGTTCACAAAATCCCGCCATTCATTCGGCGGAGAGGACCACTTCAAACTCAACTCCCTACCATCATTTTGAAGTTTAAGATGGAGTTCATTGACCAAAGAGTTGGCCTGCCTGCTCAATTCTTCGCTCTTGGATATTTTCAATGATTCTTTGGTATAGGTTTTCGCATCCTGCCAAAAATTGAACATGGCATTGTATTTATTGAGGATGCCCTCACTACTCGCCATCTTGTGCAACTTATGCAGCTCTTCAATGACTGGCGAGTAGTCCACCAAAACTTGAACTTCACCTTTTGACTTAAAAAGATCAGCAAATTCAGGAAGAGAAAGTCCTTCAGATAGATAGCCAATTTGCCCCTTCTTATTCCTTGTTGCGATCATAAATTTCTGATCAGCCATGCACTCCCCCGTATTCAGTCTAGTCATTTATCGCCAGCTTCTTCATCCCACTTTTTCAGCAGGGCCAGCTTCTCACCAATCTTGATCTCCAAGCCTCTTGGTGCTGGCTGATACCAACCAGGTTCTTCTATGCCATCAGGAAAATAGGTTTCACCAGCAGCATAAGCATTCGGTTCATCGTGGGCATAGCGATAGTCGTGACCGTAGCCGAGCTCCTTCATCAGCTTGGTCGGCGCGTTGCGCAGATGGACGGGCACTTCGCGGCTCTTGTCCTGTTTGACGAAGGCGCGCGCCTCGTTGTAAGCCTTGTAGCCGGCATTGCTCTTCGCGGCGACGGCCAGATAGATGACGGCCTGGCCCAGCGCCAGCTCGCCTTCGGGCGAGCCGAGCCGCTCGTAGGTGGCGGCCGCATCGTTGGCGATCTGCATCGCGCGCGGATCGGCAAGGGCGATGTCCTCCCAGGCCATGCGGACGATGCGCCGCGCCAGATAGCGCGGATCCGCGCCGCCGTCGAGCATCCGGCAGAGCCAGTAGAGCGCCGCGTCAGGGTTGGAGCCGCGCACCGACTTGTGCAGCGCCGAGATCTGGTCGTAGAAGTTGTCCCCGCCCTTGTCGAAGCGCCGGGCATTGAGGCTCAGCGCGTTCTGGATGAAAGCGGCGTCGATATGGCTCACCTTGGCCGCGCCGGCCGCGGTATTGCACTGCTCGAGCAGGTTCAACAGCCGCCGGGCATCGCCGTCCGCGTAGCCGATCAGCGTCTCGACCGCCGCGGCGTCGAACTCGAGGTGACCCAAAACCTTTTCGCAGGCCCGCGCAAAGAGCTGTTTGAGCTCGTCGTCGGTCAGCGATTTGAGCACATAGACCTGAGCCCGTGACAGCAGCGCCGAGTTCACTTCAAACGATGGATTCTCGGTCGTCGCGCCGATGAAGGTCACCAGACCGCTCTCGGCATAGGGGAGCAGCGCGTCCTGCTGCGACTTGTTGAAGCGATGGATTTCGTCGACGAACAGGATCGTATGCTTGCCCTGGGCGAGGTTCTGCTCGGCCTGCTCCATCGCGCCCCGGATGTCCTTGACGCCGGAGAACACCGCCGACAGCGCGATGAACTCGCACGCAAAGGCTTTCGCGGTGAGCCTCGCCAGAGTCGTCTTGCCGACGCCGGGCGGCCCCCACAGGATCATCGAATGCGGTTTGCCCGACAGGAAAGCGAGCTTGAGCGGTTTACCCTCGCCGAGCAGGTGGGACTGCCCGATGACTTCGTCGAGAACCCGGGGTCTGAGCGCCTCGGCCAGCGGAGGCGTGGGTTCGTTTGCGAAAAGGTCGGCCACAGCCTCACTCGCCGACGACGTCGGCCCCCTTGGGCGGCGTGAAGCGGAATTCGCCGGCGTCGAAATGCACGTTGCGCTCGAAGGACGAGAACTTCAGGAAAGTGGTCTGACCGAAGTTGTCGTGCACTTCCATGCCGACCAGGGCGCCGCCATGAAAAGCGATCCTGACCTTCTCGAAACCGGCTTCCTGCTGCTTGGGCGTCGCATCGACCCAGGCGAGGCCCTGAGCTTCGCCACCGTCGCGCAGCGTGAAGTTGCGCTCGAGCTGCCCGTCGCCGGTCAGCAGCGCCGCGGGCGTCGCGCCCAGCGCCTTGCCGACCGCCTTGACGGTAACCTGGTTCAGCTCCTTGTCGTAGGTCCACAGCTTCTGACCGTCGCCGACGATGATCTGGGCGTAAGGCTGCTGATAGACGAAGCGGAAACGCCCCGGCTTCTGGAACGAGAAGGAGCCCGAGGCGCGCTGGGTCACCTTGCCATTGCGGGAGATGACGGTCTGCGAGAAGCTCGCGCGCGCGCTTTTCGCGCTGTCGAGAAAAGCGTGCAGATCGTCGAGCGCGGCAGCGGATGCGCCCTGGGCGAGCAGCAATGCGGCGGCGGACAAAAGAATACGGAAAGACATCAGAACTCCTGAGACGGATCACTCCTCGCGCGGGGCGGGAGCGATCACTTCGCGGTTGCCATTAGTCCCCATCGCGGAGACGAGACCCGAGCGTTCCATCTGCTCGATCAGTCTGGCAGCCCTGTTATAACCGATGCGCAGATGGCGCTGCACCAGCGAGATTGACGGGCGACGCGTCTTCAGCACGACTTCGACAGCCTGATCGTACATCGGATCCTGCTCGCTGCCCTCGCCTCCCTCGCCGCCCGAGGACAGCTCGCCGCCGCCCTCTTCGCTGCCGTCGAGGATCCCCTCGACGTAATCGGGTTCGCCGGTCGTCTTCAGGAATTCGACGATCTTGTGCACTTCCTCGTCGGCGACGAAAGCACCGTGCACGCGGGTCGGCATCCCGGTCCCCGGCGCGAGATAGAGCATGTCGCCCATGCCCAGCAGCGATTCCGCGCCCATCTGGTCGAGGATGGTCCGCGAGTCGATCTTGCTCGAAACCTGGAAGGCCATCCGGGTCGGGATGTTGGCCTTGATCAGACCGGTGATCACGTCGACCGAAGGCCTCTGCGTCGCGAGGATCAGGTGGATGCCTGCGGCGCGCGCTTTTTGCGCAAGCCGCGCGATCAGTTCCTCGACCTTCTTGCCGACCACCATCATCAGGTCGGCGAGCTCGTCGATGACGACGACGATCGCCGGCATCGTCGCGAGCGGCTCGGGGCTCTCGGGCGTGATCGAGAACGGGTTGGTCAGCGGCTTGCCGTTCTTCTGCGCATCGAGCACCTGCTTGTTGAAGCCGGCAACGTTGCGCACGCCGATCGCCGAGAGCAGCTTGTAGCGACGCTCCATCTCGCCTACGCACCAGTTCAGCGCATGGGCGGCGTGCTTCATGTCGGTGACGACCGGCGAGAGCAGGTGCGGAATGCCCTCGTAGATCGACAGTTCGAGCATCTTCGGGTCGACCATGATCAGTCTGACCTTGTCCGGCCCGGCCTTGTAGAGCAGCGACAGGATCATCGCGTTGATCCCGACCGACTTGCCCGAGCCAGTCGTACCGGCCACCAGCAGGTGGGGCATCTTCGCGAGGTCGGCGACGACCGGGTTGCCGCCGATGTCCTTGCCCAGCCCGACCGTCAGCACCGAATGGTTGTCGTGGTAGATCTGCGAGCCGAGGATCTCCGAGAGGCGCACGGTCTGCCGCTTCGCGTTCGGCAATTCGAGGCCCATGCAGCTCTTGCCGGGAATCGTCTCGACGACGCGGATGCTCATCACCGACAACGCGCGGGCGAGATCCTTGACCAGATTGACGATCTGGCTGCCCTTGACGCCGACCGCCGGCTCGATCTCGTAGCGGGTGATGACCGGGCCCGGATAGGCCGCGAGCACCTTGACCTCGACGCCGAAGTCGGCGAGTTTTCGCTCGATCAACCGCGACGTGTATTCGAGCGATTCGACCGAAGGCGGCTCGACGTCGTGGGAGGCCGGATCGAGCAGCGACAGCGGCGGGATCGAACCTTCCGGCGCATCAGCGAAGAGCTGCTGCTGGCGCTCGCGCTCGACACGCTCGGAGCGCGGAGCCTCGACGACCGGAGCCTCGATGTGGATCTCGACCTTGGGCGCGACTTCGGCCTTCTTGCGTTCCTTCTGAACCTTCTGCTGGCGCTTCTCGGCGACTTTCGCGCCTTCGCGGCGATCCTGCCAGGCGCTGAAGTGCTGGGAGAAGCCTATCCACGCGCTCTCCAGCCAATAGCCGAAGCGCTCGAACGCGTTGATCCACGAGAAACCGAAGAACAGGCTCGCGCCGCCAGCGAGCAGCGCGAGCAACACCAGCGTGCCCCCGGTGAAGCCGAGGTTGCGCATCACGACGCCGCCGAGTTCGATGCCGACCGCCCCGCCCGGCTCACCGGGCAGAGGGATCGTGTGGCCGTAAAAGCGCAGCGACTCCAAGGCCGAGCAGCCGAGCAGCAGAACCGTGAAGCCGAACAGGATCAGGAAAGCCGAGCGGCGAGAGCCTTCGAGTTCGCGCCGCCAGCGCCTCAGTCCGGCAACGATTCCCCAGACCAGCAGCGCGACCCACCACCACGCCGAGATTCCGAACAGCGACAGCAGCAGATCGGAGAACCAGGCGCCGAAGCGCCCGCCCGGGTTCAGCACCAGATCGGTATGCACCGCGTGCGACCAGCCCGGGTCGGTCTTGTGGAAACCCCACAGGATCAGACCCAGGTAGAGGCCGAAGACGCCGAACAGCAGCCAGCGCGCTTCGCGCAGCAGGGCAGACATGCGCTCGGGGAGCGGAGCGTGGGGGCGACGGGACAGCGAAGGGAACATGCGCAAACCGGAAATGGAGGGTGTTCAGACTTCCTCGATCCGGTCACAGAGAAGGATGCCCTCCTCGGTATCCCGGATCAGGCACTGGTTCTGCAGATCTTTCATGACGCGGCTGACCATCTCGCGCGAGGCGCCGATCATCTTGGCGATGTCCTGCTTGGAGACCTTGCGCTTGACGATGCGGCCATTGCCGTCCTCAGCCGCCATATCGAGCAGCAGACGCGCGACCCGGCCATAGACGTCCATCAGCGCCAGGCTCTCGATCTTGCGGTCGGCCAGACGCAGCCGACGCGCGAGATTGCGCATCAGGAAGAGCGCGACCTCGAAGTTCTCCTGCAGGATGCGGCGGAAGTCGTTCATCGAGATCGTCACGAGGTCGGCGGCGGTCACCGCGACGACGGTCGCCGAGCGCGGCTCCTCGTCGACGACGCCGATTTCGCCGAAGATCTCGCCCTGGCCGATCATCGTCAGGATCACTTCGCGGCCGTCCTCATCGCTGACCAGCACTTTCAGGCTTCCGGTCAGCACGAAGTACACGTAATCGGTCCGGTCGCCCGCATTGACCACAGTCGCCCCTCGGGTAGCCCGTCGCATGATCGCGCAGCGCGCAATCGAAAGCAGCTTGTCATCGGCCAGCCCTTGAAAAATCGGGAAAGTGCGCAAAGCAGTGAGGGATACGCTATTGATCGTACTCATGATGCTCTCCGGATCAGGTGATTCTGGGTGCAAGCGGCTTCCGCATCGGGCGCGGGAACTTTATGCCATTTGGAGAGCCGATTATCGCACATGCACCGCGTCCGGACAGCGCGGGCGCCTCGGATATACTGCACTCCACTCGATTGGGAGATCCTCTAATGACTGAAAACACCCGGCACTCGCGCCTGATCATCCTCGGTTCCGGCCCCGCCGGTTACACCGCCGCCGTCTATGCGGCGCGCGCGAACCTCAAACCGCTCCTGATCACAGGTCTCGCCCAGGGTGGCCAATTGATGACGACGACCGAAGTCGACAACTGGCCGGCCGAAGCCGACGGAGTCCAGGGCCCGGACCTGATGGCCCGCTTCGAAGCCCATGCCCGCCGCTTCAACACCGAGATCCTGTTCGACCACATCCACACGACGAAACTCACCGAGCGCCCCTTCACGCTGATCGGCGATTCGGGCACCTACACCTGCGATGCGCTGATCATCGCGACCGGCGCGACCGCGAAATACCTCGGCCTGCCGTCCGAAGAAGCCTTCGCCGGTCGCGGCGTCTCGGCCTGCGCGACCTGCGACGGCTTCTTCTACCGCAACAAGGAAGTCGCGGTCGTCGGCGGCGGCAACACGGCCGTCGAGGAAGCGCTCTACCTCGCCAATATCGTCAGCCGCGTCACGCTGATCCACCGCCGCGACAAGTTCCGCGCCGAGGCGATCATGATCGACCACCTGATGGAGAAGGTCGCCGCGGGCAAGATCGTGCTCGAGACCGACTCGACGCTGGACGAAGTGCTCGGGGATGATTCCGGCGTGACCGGCGTGCGCGTGAAGAACGTCAAGAGCGGAGCGACGCGCGACATCGCGCTCGCTGGCGTGTTCATCGCGATCGGTCACAAGCCCAGCACCGAGATCTTCCAGGGTCAGCTCGAAATGGACGCGACTGGCTATCTGGTCACCCAGGGCGGACGCGAAGGCAATGCGACCCAGACCAGCATCCCCGGAGTGTTCGCTGCCGGCGATGTGCAAGACCACATCTACCGCCAGGCGGTCACGAGCGCCGGAACCGGCTGCATGGCCGCGCTCGACGCCGAGCGCTATCTGGACAGTCTGGGCAAGACCGCCTGAGAGCGGGAAGGCGATTACCGGCGCCCCCACCGGGGGCGCCGGAGCGAGTCCACTCGCCAATGAAGGTGGAATCATGAAGAAATCAAGCGACAAGACTCCGTCGCCCTTCGCGGTGCTGAAGACGCTGGAAGTCCGTCAGGCGCCACGCACCAAGATCGACAAACTGCGCGAGCAGGCCAGAAAGGGCCCCGAGCCCGCGGGCGACATCGACTTCGCGCAAGCGATGAGCGGCGCTGTGCGCCTGCCTGCGAGCGATCAGGCCGAGATCGCCCGCCCCCGCCCGGCGCCGGTGCCGCGCCCGAAAGAGCGCGAGGAGAAGATCGAAACCGCTCCCGCACGCCCGCGCGCGCCCCTCAGCGACGCAGCGGCCTACCGCTCCGCCATGCAGGACGTCATTGCCCTCGCGCCGAGCGGGCGGATAGACCCCTCACTGCTCAACGCGCCCCGCGCGGCGATGCCGCGCACTCCGGGCAAGAGCGAGATGTCGATCGAAGCCTGGCTGGACAGCGCGCCGGATCCGGACGATCCGGCATCGCTGTTCCTGCACGCGGTGGGCCCCGCGCACAGCCTGCCCGAGACGGGCCGCGCCGAGATCGCGCGCCCGGCACCCGAACCGAGGCCTCTGCAGCGCGAGGCCGACGACCGGGAGGTGCTGAACGAGAGCGTCAATGAGCCGATCAGCTTCGAGGACAGGCTGGACATGGGCGATGAGCCGGCCTTCCTGCGCGACGGCCTGCCGCGCCGGCTTCTCGTCGACCTGCGGCGCGGGCGCTGGATCGTTCAGGCCGAACTGGACCTGCACGGTCTGACCCGCGACGAAGCGCGCGAAGCGCTGGGGGCTTTCCTCGCCCAGAGGCTCGCGCGCGGCGAGCGCTGCGTGCGCATCATCCACGGCAAGGGCCTGCGTTCGCCGGGCCGGGTCGGAATCCTGAAGCAGCTGAGCCGCAACTGGCTCGCCCAGCGCGAAGAGATCCTCGGCTTCTGCCAGGCCAAGCCCCACGACGGCGGCGAAGGCGCATTGCTTGTGCTGCTGCGCGCGCCGAAACCGGCGAGCTGAGGCGTCCTCGGATCAAAGCGGAGCGGCGGATTGCCCGACGGGGCAATCCGCACTTGCCCTGAGCCTCTCGCCCCGCTCTGCCCCCCCCTAAAAAAAACCGACCGGCCCACTCTCCTCCCGCCCGATGTCGCCTCGGCTATCAAAGGAGCCGCCAGGAGGACATTACCCTCTTAAGCGGACAGTAGAATCCTGCACCGTCGCCACTAGCGACGGGATAGAGGCGGCACACAATGCCGCCGGACACAGGAGAGAAGAATGGAAAACGAAGCAGAACTGCTGGCTGAAATCCGCCAGCTCAAAGCATCCCAACGCCGCCTGAAGTTCCTCTGCTGCGGAGTCTCCGCACTGGTCGTTTCAGGCCTGCTGATGGGCGCCGCGACGCTGCGCAACGAGAAGTTCGACGTCATCGACGCCCAGCGGATCAACATCCGTGAGCCTGACGGAACGATACGGATGACCATTTCGAACCGCGCACAATTCCCCGGCGCTTTCATCAGGAACAAGGAAATCGCTCATCCTCGTCCTATGGCGGGCATGCTGTTCATCAACGATGAGGGTACGGAAAACGGCGGTCTGGTTTTCAATGGAGCCAAGAATCAGGATGGCAAACCGTCAAGCGGCCTCAGTCTGACTTTCGACCGTTACCAGCAGGATCAGCAGATGCAGTTGCTCGGCGTGGACGAGGAAGGCAAGCACTATGCGGCGCTCAGCTTCAATGACGTAGCTGATGGATTGACGCGTCCAGTCTTCTCGGACCGGGACAATCAGCTCAACAACAAGGGAGAGGGTGCGATCACGCAGCGCGTCTACCTCGGCAAGACCCAAGGGCAGAACTCGATGCTGAGCCTGCTCGACGGCAAGGGGCGCCCCCGGATCGAGCTCAAGGTCACCCAAGCCGGTCAGGCTTCGATGGTCTTTCTCGACGAAAACGGCCGGGCCGTGAAGACGATCGCAGCAGAAGACATCAAGTAGTCTTCACTGACAGCACGGCGGACTGCTCGCATGGAGCAATCCGCCGCACCCGATTACGGCGCCGCGCAGAGGCAGTGCACGTAGGCGTTGGCCGGATCCTGCCAGCGGGAGAGCGAGCTCGCCGCAGCGTTGATCTCGCGCATCATGCCGGCCACCGCCCCCTGGGCGAAGACCGATTCCTTGCCTTCGGGCGCCAGCGAACTCTGCAGGCTGGAGAACAGGCGTTCGCGAGCCGACAGCGGCTTGGAGATGAAGCTGACCCGGTACTTGTCGAGCTTGGCCCGCTTTGCGGCCGCCTCGATCGCCGCGTCGAAACCGCCCAGATGGTCGACCAGGCCTTTCTCGCGCGCGGTGCTACCAATCCAGACCCGGCCCTGACCGAGGCCATCGACCTGCTCGGGCGCCATCTTGCGCGCCCGGGAAACGATGCCGATGAAACGCCGGTAGCCTTCCTCAATCGTCTGCTGGAACAGATCGGCAGCCTGCGGCGGCAGGGGGCGGCGCAGATCCGGAGCACCGGCGAGCGGCGTCGTCCCGACGCCATCGACGCCCAGACCGGCCTTCGCGATCGGACCGGACAGGTCGGGGATCAGGCCGAAGATGCCGATCGACCCGGTGATCGTCGTCGGGTTCGCCCAGACTTCATCGCCCGCCATCGCGATCCAGTAACCACCCGAAGCGGCGACCGAGCTCATCGACACGATGACCGGCTTGCCGGCCGCGCGCGTCAGATCCAGTTCGCGGCGCATCTGCTCGGACGCCCAGGCACTTCCCCCGGGGCTGTCGACTCTGAGGACCAGAGCCTTGATCGCCTTGTCCTCGCGGACCTGGCGCAGCTGTGCCGCAATCGCTTCGCCACCGACATTGCCCGAGCCCCCCTGACCGTCGACGATGGTTCCCTGGACGACGACGACCCCGATCTGATCCTTGTCGATCTGCACCTTGCCGCGCACGTCGCTCAGGTAGTCGTCCAGGCTCGCAAGCTTGGGATCCTTGCCGTTGGCCGCCGGACCGACGGCCGACTTGAGCATGAAATCGAACTGGTCGCGCGTCTTCAGGCCATCGACCAGACGGGCCGACAGTGCAGCACGGGCCGGATTGCCTCCGGCCGCGCGCAGCAGTGCGGGCGCCTCGTCGGCATAGTGGCGAACCTGATCGACGCCGAGCTTGCGGGCCTTCGCGACATCGGCGAGGTAGCTCTCCCAGGCCGCGCCCAGATAGGCCTTGGCCGATTCGCGGTCGGCATCGGACATGTCGTTGCGCAGATAGGGTTCAACCGCGGACTTGTAGGTTCCGACCCGGAAGACCTGCATCTTGACGCCCAGCTTGTCGAGCAGCCCCTTGTAATAAGTCGGATAGCGCGCAAACCCCGAGAGCAGCACGCCGCCGAAAGGATGGAGGAAGAAGCGGTCGGCTGCCGACGCGAACAGGTACTGCCCCTGGCCGAGGTTCTCACCATAGGCATAGACAGGTTTACCGCTGCGCTTGAAGTCCATCACCGCGGCGTGGATCTCCTCGACCTTCGACAGCGAGGCGTTGTCCAGATTCGTCGGATCGAGCACCAGCGCGCTGATCCGGGTATCGGTCTTCGCCGCACGGATCGCGTCGAGGATGTCGCGCAGCACCGGCTGGGTCTGCTTGTCGCTGTTCATCATCAGCAACAGCGACGGATCGCCCGGAACCTTCTGCTCGACGATGCTGCCCGCAGGCGCGATCACCAGCGCGCTTCCTTCCTCGATCCGCGCCCCGCCCCGTTCGATCAACGCGGCGACGACGAGCGCGACGATCGCGACGAAGACCAGGTTCACGACGATTCGGCGGGAGACATCGACAAAGCGCCACAGTCGCCGGAAAAGGCGGCGGAAAAAGCCGGGGGATGACTCGGACATCAACGAACTCCTATCGGGGGGACGCAATATTCTGTAATTGTCGCTCAGTGTCGCGCAAATCCACTGTGCGGGGCGTGACGCTTATCGCTTAGTGCCTGCGCAGGAGAGGCTTTTGCGCCACAGAGCTCAGCCCAGGGCTCTCGCCCGCAGCTGTCCGCAAGCCCCTTCGACATCCTGACCGGCCGAATTGCGCAGTTTGGTCAGAATGCCCCGACGGTGCAGCGTCTGCGCGATCTCGCGGGTCCGCTCGACCGAGGGGCGGCGAAACTCCAGGCCATCAACGCGGTTGAACGGAATCATGTTCAGCACCGCGTATTTCCCCGACAGCAGCTCGACAATCCCGTCGAGCTCGGCTGCCGAATCGTTGAGCCCTTCGATCAGCGTCCACTGGTACTGGATCGGATAGCTGGTCGCGCGTGCATAGTCTTCGGACAGCGCAACGAGTTCGGCCGGGCTGATCCGCGGCGCGCGCGGCAGCAGCTTCGCGCGCAAGTCCGGATCGGTCGTGTGCAGCGAGACCGCCAGAGCCGGCTTGACCGGCCCCTTGGGCAGGCGATCGAAGACGCGACGGTCGCCGACCGTCGAGAAGACCAGGTTCTTGTGACCAATCCCGCCTTCGAGGCCAAGCAGCGTGATCGCATCGAGCACATTGTCGAGGTTGTGCGAAGGCTCGCCCATGCCCATGAACACGACCTTCTTGACCGGCCTCAGCGCGCGCGCCAGAACGACCTGGGCGAGGATCTCGCCGCTCGTGAGCTGGCGCAGCAGACCGCCCCGCCCGGTCATGCAGAACGCGCAGCCGACCGCGCAGCCGAGCTGGGACGACACGCAAAGCCCGTCGCGCGGCAGCAGCACGCTCTCGACCGATTGCCCGTCGGCGAGATCAACCAGCAGCCGCGCCGAACCGTCCTCGCCGGGGTGGACGGAACGGACCCGCGCGAGCGCGCCAAGCGCCTCGCCCAAGGCAGGAAGATCCGCGCGCAGCGCGCGCGGCAGCACGTTCTCGGCCAGCCGGGGTCCGCTGTCCAGCGCACGGGCAGCGAGCCAGGCGCGCAGCACGCGGCGCTCGTGGCAGGGCTTGGCGCCGAGCGCGGCGAGGCGCTGGCGGATCTCTTCGATGCGCATCTGTATTTCCGGATCGCGCGCGCCGCCGACCGGCGCGCAAAAGGGGGAACAAGTTACCCGAAAAGCCGGTGAGCGGGAATATCGGCGGCGCCGAGTCAACGATCGCGCCCCGGACATTCGACTTTTCATATCCCCGCATTCAGGAGTTTCGTCTATCTGGCAGCCAGAACGCAGCATACGATCCGCCTCATTGCCCGGATCACCGAGAGGATCGCCCGCCGATGAACAAGCTCGACCAGATCGATGTCGCAATCCTCGAAGCGCTGCAGCGGGATGGGCGCACGACCAACGTCGCGCTGGCGCGCCAGGTCGGGCTCAGTCCGACTCCGTGCCTGGAGCGGGTCAAGGCGCTCGAAGCGGCCGGCGTCATCACCGGCTATGCAGCGACGCTGTCGACGGAAGAACTGGGCCTGGGCCTGACCGTGTTCATCGAGATCACGATCGAGCGCTCGTCCGAAGACGCTTTCCGCACCTTTCGCGACGCGGTGATCCAGATCCCGGAAATCCAGGAGTGCCACATGATCGCGGGCGGCTTCGACTACCTGCTCAAGGTGCGCATCCCCGACATGGCCGCCTATCGGCGCTTCCTCGGCGAAGTGCTGGCCCGCCTCCCCGGCATCCGCGAAACCCACAGCTACACGGTGATGGAGGAAGTGAAAGACTCCTCCGCCATCGATCTGAAACACCTGCACCGCTGATCCCCCCTGAGGAAAACCATGAACGCGCTGACCGAACCGTCTTCCACCCACTTGCGCCGCGCGATCGCCGCGCGTCATCGCCGCGCCGAGGTTCTCTGCGTGACCGAGCTGCTCGAAGAGCTGAAGACGCGCGCACCGGACGCCGAACGCGTCGCCAGTCAGGCCCGCGAGCTGGTTACGGCCGTCCGGGCTCAGCGCCAGGGCGCGAGCGGCGTCGACAATCTGATGCACGAATTCTCGCTGTCCAGCCCGGAAGGCATCGCGCTGATGTGCGTCGCCGAAGCGCTGCTGCGCATTCCCGATGCGGGCACCGCCGACAGGCTGATCCGCGACAAGATCGGCCGTGGCGACTGGAGCGCCCATCTTGGCGAAGGCCGCTCGCTCTTCGTCAACGCCGCGAGCTGGGGGCTCGCGCTGACCGGGCATCTGGTCAGCATCAACGCAGAGCCCGAGCTCGGCAACGCGCTGACCCGCGTGATCGCCCGCTGCGGGGAACCGGTGATCCGCAAGGCAATGCAGGTCGCGATGCAGAGAATGGGCCATCAGTTCGTGATCGGCAGGACGATGGATCAGGCGCTCGCGGTGAGCCGCAGTCGCGAAGCGCGCGGTTACGCCTACTCCTACGACATGCTCGGCGAAGCAGCGACGACGACCGCCGATGCCGAGCGCTACACCCGCGACTATCTGAGCGCGATCCACGCGATCGGCCGTGCCAGCGCTGGACGCGGCGTCCAGGGCGGTCCGGGCATCTCGGTCAAGCTCTCGGCACTTCACCCGCGCTATTCGCGCGCCCAGCACGAGCGGGTCATGGCCGAGCTGCTGCCCAGGCTCAAGAGCGTTCTGGTGCTCGCGAAACAGTACGACATCGGCGTCAATATCGACGCCGAGGAAGCCGACCGGCTCGAGCTGTCGCTCGATCTGGTCGAGGCGCTGATCCGCGACCCGGACCTCGCCGGCTGGACTGGGCTGGGCATCGTCGTCCAGGCCTACCAGAAGCGCTGCCCCGCGGTCATCGATTACCTGATCGAACTGGCCCGCGAAAATGAACGCGAGATCATGATCCGGCTGGTCAAGGGCGCGTATTGGGACTACGAGGTCAAGCGTGCCCAGCAGGAGGGGTTCAGCGACTACCCGGTCTATACGCGCAAGGCTCACTCCGACCTCAGCTACCTCGCCTGCGCAGCCCGCCTGCTCGACGCTGCCCCCCTCGTCTATCCCCAGTTCGCGACCCACAACGCACAGACCCTCGCCGCGGTCCACGCGATGGCCGACGAGCGCGGCGTCGAACGCTACGAGTTCCAGTGCCTGCACGGCATGGGCGAGCCGCTCTACAACAACGTCGTCGGCCCCCGAAATCTGGGCAAGACGAGCCGGGTCTATGCGCCGGTCGGCAGCTACGAAACCCTTTTGCCCTACCTCGTGCGCCGGCTGCTCGAAAACGGCTCGAACAATTCCTTCGTCAACCGGATCGTCGATGAGTCGGTCGCGGTCGACGAGCTGATCGAAAACCCCATCGACATCGTCCGCCGCGACGGTCCCCTGCCCCACCCGCTGATCGCGCTGCCCCCCGAGCTCTTCGGCGCGAGCCGCAGCAATTCGGCGGGGCGGGATCTGGCCGACGAGGGCACGCTGGAGGCGACGCGCAGCGCCCTCACTGAGCTCGCCGAGCGGCGCTGGGTTGCCGCACCGCTGATCGCCGGCCGCCCTTCTGCAGGAGATGCCGGTAGGCACATCAGCAATCCTGCCCGACACAGCGAGCCGGTCGGCACCGTCCGGGAAGCGACCCCCGAAGACGTGGAAGCCGCGCTGACTGCGGCCCAGGAACAAGGCTCGGCGTGGACCGCGATGCCCCCGGCCGAGCGAGCTGCGATACTGCGCCGCGCCGCCGATCTGCTCGAAGCCCACAGTGACGAGCTGATGAGCCTGTGCATGCGCGAAGCCGGAAAGACCTGGCCCAACGCGGTCGGCGAAGTGCGCGAAGCGGTCGACTTCTGCCGCTATTACGCGGCGCAAATCAAGAGGCTGGATGCGTCGAGCGGCGGAGTCGTCGTCGCGATCTCGCCGTGGAACTTCCCGCTCGCAATCTTCCTCGGCGAAGTCAGTGCCGCGCTCGCCGCCGGCCACCCGGTGATTGCGAAACCAGCCGAACAGACTCCGCTGATCGCCCATTTCGCAGTCTCGCTGCTGCACGAGGCCGGGGTCCCGCGCGCTGCGCTGCAGCTGCTGCCCGGACGCGGCGAGACGGTCGGTGCCGCGCTGACTGCGGATCCCCGCGTCGGCGGCGTCATCTTCACCGGTTCGACCGAAGTCGCGCGCGAGATCAACCGAAGCCTGGCCGGCCGCGAGGCGATGCTGATCGCCGAGACCGGCGGACAGAACGCGATGATCGTCGACTCCTCGGCGCTGGCCGAACAGGTCGTCCAGGACGTGATCGCCTCGGGCTTCGACAGCGCCGGTCAACGCTGCTCGGCGCTGCGCATCCTGTGCCTGCAGCAGGACGTCGCGCCGCGCATCCTGCCCATGCTGCGCGAGGCGATCTGCGAGCTCAAGCTCGGCGATCCGGCCTGCCTCTCGACCGACGTCGGACCGGTCATCGACGAGCCAGCGCTCGCCCGGCTCCAGGCCCACGTCGAGCGGCTGCGCCGCACCGGTCGCAGGATCTTCCAGCTGCCTCTGCCCAACGAGGCCAGGGAGGGCTGCTTCATGCCGCCAACCCTGATCGAGATCGACTCGCTCGCCGACCTGCCCGATGAGGTGTTCGGCCCCATCGTCCATGTGCTGAGCTTCGACGCCAGCCGCCTCGACGCACTGGTCGACGCGATCAACTCGACCGGCTACGGACTGACTTTCGGTATCCACAGCCGCATCGACGAGACGATAGACCGGGTCGTCGCGACCATCCGCGCCGGCAACGTCTACGTGAACCGCAACATCGTCGGCGCCGTCGTCGGCGTCCAGCCCTTCGGCGGTGAAGGCCTGTCGGGAACCGGCCCCAAGGCGGGCGGCCCGCTCTACCTGCCCCGCCTGCTCGGCACGGCCGTCGTGCGCCCCGAAGCGCTGGGTGTCTCCGGCGCACCCGCCGCAAACGAAGCCCTCGATCTGTTCCTCGCCTGGGCGAAGAGCGAAGGGAAGACGGAACTCGTCGCGAGCGGCCAGGCCTACTCGAAAACATCACTCGCAGGCCTCACGCTGACGCTCCCCGGCCCGACCGGCGAGCGCAACACCGAGCGCTTCGCGCCACGCGGCAAGCTGCTCTGCGTTGCCGAGGACGAAGCTGCGCTGAGCGAGCAGATCGCCGCTTGCCTCGCCAGCGGCAACCAGGCTCTGCTCGCCCCGAGCGAGGCCGCAACGGCTCTGCTCGCCCGCCTTCCCCACGGGCTCTGCGCCGCGATCCGGCCCTGCCCGGACATCGAGGCCGCAAATCCTGCCGCCGCGCTGTTCGCCGGGACGCCCACCGAAGGCGATAGCCTGCGCCGCCGCCTCGCCGGCCGCGACGGCGCCTTGATCCCCGTCATCGCCGCTACGCCGGAGTCGGGTCGCTACCCGCTCCACCGCCTCGTCGTCGAGCGCTCGCTATGCGTCAACACGACCGCGGCCGGCGGCAACACCTCGCTGATGATGCTCAAAGCCTGAGCCTGCGCACGGAGCGCGCTACAGCACAAAGTCCCAGTAGCGGGGGATCGCCTCGCTCAACGCCCGCTCCAGCGCGTCGCGCCCCCCGCCGCTCACCTGCGCGTGAAGTCGGGGGGCGATCTCCAGAAACGCCGCGAGCAGAACCGGATCGAAGTGGGATCCGGACTGCTCCTTCAGGATCGCCAGCGAGCGCTCCACCGAAAACGGCGGCTTGTAGGGGCGCTGCGAGGTCAGCGCATCGAAGACGTCCGCGATCGCAAAGATCCGGGCGGTCAGCGGGATCGCTTCGCCGGCCAAACCCTCCGGATAGCCCGAACCGTCGAAGCATTCGTGGTGGGCCGCGATCACGTCGCGGGCCAGCCCGAGCCAGGAGGACGGCGACGTGATTTCCAGCCCCAGGCTCACATGCTCCTTCATCCGGGAATACTCATCCTCGCTGAGCGGGCCGCTCTTGTGCAGGATCGCATCGGGGATGCCGATCTTGCCTATGTCGTGGAGAAAAGCGCCGGCCATCAGCTCCCTGATCCGCGGCGTGCTCAGGCCGATGTGCTCGGCCAGCCTCAGCGCATAGAAAGTGACCCGGTAGTTGTGCTGACCGGTGTCCGTGTCGCGCCGGGCGATCGCACTGCCCAGAACCTCCATCAGTTCCAGATCGCCGAGCATGATCTGCCGCGCATGGGCGCGAAGCTTGCGATCCAGAGAAATGATGAAGGGATAGAGCAGCAGCGTCGTGAAAGTGACGACCAGCAGCACGAGCAGCAGGCTCTGGCGCGTATGCTGCTTGAGCAAGGCGAGTCGCTCGGGCGGCACTTCCCGGATCGCCTCGATGTGACCAGCCAGCCGACCTCCGGCGGCGAGAGGCATCACGATCCGGATCACGCCCTGTCCGCCGCGCTCAGAATAGTCGGACTGGAACTCGCGGTTCCGCCCCAGCGGCAGCCGACCGCGGAGGCGCAGCTCCGCGAGGACTGGATTCGCTCCGGGAGCGAGCTTCCTCGCGACGAGATGGCCTTCGCGGTCATACAGGGCCAGCATCAGGAAGCCTTCCATCGCGTGGCTGGCGAGCAGGTTCTGCAGTTCGGCACGTTGAGCGGCCGAACCGTTGATCCTGGCCAGCACGGCCGGGGTCACTTTCTCGCCCTCGCCCCTCGCCTGCTCGATCAACTGCAGCCCCATCTGGCGCAATCCAAACCAGTAGCTCGCGCCGCCGATCAGCAGCGACACACAGAGCCAGCCGAGCAACAGGCGCCGGGCGGTGGCAAGGTGAATGCTCTTCATCGTCCCCTCCGCGATTGCGCTTTCTTGATCTTAGCGCGGTCGACGCGCTTCGGGCCCAGTGCCGCCAGGATGACGAGGGGCGCGGCGAGATTCCGAACGCCGATCAGGGCGACACGGTACCGGTCGCGCGCGGTGGAATACCTCAGCCAGCTCATGCAGAGCACCGAATCCGTCACGCAGATCCTCTGCGCGAAGCCACGCAGTTCCTGGAAGTTCAGCTTTTCACTGCACATACTGTGAAGGTCTGGTTCGCATTTTCGTGCCAGACTTGGAATCGCGCCCTTGCTGTTCCCTGCCCCGAAGCGAGATGTGCCGACGAGCAGGAGCCGATCAGCAGGCGCGCCCCACTGCCGCGACCATGGCGGTCGGAGACATACAACCGGACACGAGGAAAGTCATGAGCAAGTCCTTCATCGAATGGGTCGGCGAGCGCAATACAGCACCGCTGGGCAGCTGGCTTGCCGCAGCCTCTCCGACCGTAGCCGAAGCGCTGGGCTGGGCCGGCTTCGACTTCCTGATCGTCGACCTCGAACATGCACCGCTCGAAACCGCCCAGGCGATCGAGCTGCTGCGCGCGATCGCGGTGACCCCGACTCGGCCAGTCGTCCGCATCGCCGACAACGACCCGGTGCTGATCAAGCGGGCGCTCGACATCGGCACCCGGACCCTGATGCTGCCTTTCGTGCAGAACGCCCAAGAAGCCCGTGCGGCCGTCGAAGCGAGCTTCTACCCGCCCCAGGGGATGCGCGGAGTCGCCGCGCTGCACCGGGCCAGCCGCTACGCGACCGACACCGACTATTTCGTGACTGCGAATGCGGATCTGACCCTGATCGCCGAAATCGAAACTCCGGATGCAGCCGACCAGCTCGAAGCGATCGCCGCCGTCGAGGGCATCTCCGCGCTCTTCGTCGGCACGGTCGATCTGGCTGCTTACATGGGCCACATCGGCCGGGTCGGCGCGCCGGAAGTACAGGCCAAGCTCAAGAGCATTGCGCAGCGCTGTCGTGCCGCCGCCATCCCTTGCGGCTGCGCGGCGCCCAGCGTCGAACTCGCGCAGCGCTTTCTGGGCTACGGCTTCGACTTCATCACGGTCGCGTCCGACCTCGGCCTCATGATGAATGCCGCGCGCAATGCCCTCGTCCAGCTGACCGACAGGGAGAGCTGAGACCCGGCCCCCGGGGCGGCAGGCTTTTTGCCTCAAGCGCGAGAAAAGACTTCCCGCCCCCTCATCCGATTCGCGCAGACCCCGAAGGCTTTCATCGGCTTTCAGGCTCTGTTCGCGAATGCGGTGGAATTCCTCCCAGCGCATGAAGCGGGCGAGATGCTCGCGCGGCGCGAAGGCGATGTCGTTTTCATCCCCGCCGGGCCGGAGTATCCGCACCAGATCATCAACACCTCCGGCGCGCCGCTAAAATACCTGTCGATCAGCACCCGGCAGGGCCCGCAGATCTTCTGCATCCCCCGATTCCGGTAAATTCCTGGCCCGCGCCAGGCGTGGGCAAACCGTCCATTTCGAGACGATCCGCGCCGGAAGCAAGAGCGTCGACTACTGGGGGCGGGCCCTGACGGACGAAGGGCAGCGCAATTTGACGCATCAAGGAATGGCAATGACAGACACCGACGCTAGCCCGTCAGCGAATTCGACCGTGGACGCCCCGAACCGCGAGCCTGCGGATGTGGGCGCACGCGTCGCCGCTATTTACGCGCTGGTCGCGCATCGGCTCTCAGCTTTCTACGATCACGACCACTGGATCACCCAGGCCCAGGGAGCGGCGCTGTGCAACGACTGGCTGATGCGCTCGAAAAAGACCCTGTCGCAGACCGAGCGCAAGCAGCTCTCCGATCTGAGCGAGCAGATCGCCACGCAGATCAGGGATTCGCTGTCTCGCGAAGCCGGCCTCTATACGGCCCATGAGCTGATGGAATCGCTCGACCCGCGCTACGTCTCGGAGCTTGGCGCCTCGATCATGGACGAATGCCTGCGCGTGCTGAAGGAATCGGACGCGCGCTGACGAGCCGCCCGGCGCGTTTCAGGATTTGGCCGCCGCCTGCACCGTAACGGACTCTCCCGGCTTCAAGGCTTGAAGATCGCGAACGATCACGCGTGAGTGCTCGTCCACGCCCGATATGACCTCCTTCAGACCGGCCCGGCTGCGACCGATCGTCACGTCGAGCGCTTCGACCTTGTTGTCGGCATCGACCGTGAAGATCTGATCGCCCGAGCCTTGGTGCAGCACTGCGGAAGCGGGAACGACGAGCGCCTGCCTTTTGATCGCCAGCGTTCCGGAGACGAAGAGCCCGGCCTTGAAATTCGTATCGGTGGGCAGATCGACGTAGACGAAACCATTCCGCGTGCTCAGGTCTATCGTCGGGGAAACCTGCCGCACATGGGCCTTGATCTCCCGCCCCAGCGGACTCCTGATCACCACCTCCTGTCCCGCGGAGAGCTTCAGCAGCGTCTCGCCCTTGACCTCGGCCCGCCATTCGAGGCGGCCCTGGCGGATCAGCCGGAAGAGCTCGCTGCCCGCCCGGACGATCGCCCCTTCGGTCGCGAAACTCGCCGAGATCACTCCGTCATCGGGCGCAATCAGTGTCGCCGAATCGAGCTTGTGCTTCTGCGTCTTGACCTGGGCCTGGATCGCATCAAGGCGCGCCGTCGCCGTCTGCTTCTGGGTCTCGTACAGACTCAGATCCTGCTTGCTGACGCCGCCCGACGCGGCCAGACGCTTGGCGCGCGCCAGGGTCGCGTCGGCCTGCGCCAGGGTCGCCTGAGCTTCCAGCAGCTGGGCGTTCACGGCTTCCAGCTCCGCTTCGGCGGTGGCCGGGTTCAGCTGGGCGAGCACCTGCCCCTTCTTCACGACATCTCCGACGCTCACCTGAACGCTGAGCAAGCGCAGGCCGCCGACCTCGGTTCCGACGCTGATCTCCCGCCAGGGCATGATGTTGCCATGCGCTTCGATCTGGTCGGGCCACATCTGAAGCGTGGGCGTGACCAGCGCCACCTCGCGCAATGCGGGCGCAGACGCGGCAGCGGCAGGAGCGCTTGCGGCGGAAGAAGGTGCAGCCCCCGCCGAGCCGGCGGCGAAGAGCGGCGATGCGGCGGACAGCGCGATCGCGACGAGCGCGGAGAAACGAACAGATTTCGACAGGGACATCATGACTGGACTCACCAGGAGTTAGTTGCGGGCTCGCCGCGCATCGCGGTTTCTGGATCGGGATCGTACTGGGACGCCCCGCCGGTGGCACGGTTCAGCGCGACCCAGGCCTGCAGCCTCTCCTTCTGGACACCGAGCAGGGTCTGCTGCGCATCGAGCATGGCGCGGCGCGCATCCTCGAGTTCGAGCAGATTGCTCGCCCCTTCCTTGTAGCGATCCTCGACCGTCGCGAAGAAGCGCTGGTATTCGCTGGCGGCAACGCGCGCATTCTCCGCACGCTCATCGGCCGCCGCATAGCGGGTCAAGCCATCCTCGACCTCCTGGATCGCGCTTCGCGCGCGAGCCTTGTAGTCGGCGAGCGATTCCTCGTAGCGGGACTTCGCGATCTCGACCGCGGCCTTGCGACGTCCTGCGTCGAAGATCGGCAGGCTCAGCGAAGGGCCGAAAGACCAGTTCCCGAAGGACAACGCACCGCTCCCCGTCCCGCTGGTAACCGAATAGCCGAGGGAGCCGTTGAAGGCCAGGCGAGGATAGCGGTCCGCTTCGGCGAGACCGATGTCGGCCGATGCCGCGGCGAGCCTGCGCTCGGCGGCCCGGATGTCCGGGCGCTGCATCAAGGCCCGTTCCGGACTCTCGATGCTGAATCGCTTGGGCACGCGCAGCCGATCCAGCCCCATAGGCTTCTCGGCGAGAATAGCCATCAGGCTTGCACGGGGGACGCCGGTCAGAAAGGTCAGCAGGTTTTCGATCTTCCGGCACTGCGCCCGCGTCTCGGCAAGCCCGGTCCTCGCCTCGGCGACCGAGGCCTTGCTGCGTATGCCCTGATAGGGCGCGGTGAAGCCGGACTCGACGCTGGCGGCCGTCAGCTTCTCGGTCGCGATCCGGGAAGTCATGTCCTGCTCGCTCAGCGCAAGACTCGACTGGCAGGCCCGGTGGTTCAGATAGGCATCGGTCACGTCGGCCGAAAGGCTGACCCGCACGTCGTCCAGAGTCGCGACCTGGGCCTCCTCGCGCGCCAGCTCGCCCTCCTTGCCGCGCTTGACCGATCCGAACAGATCGAGCTCCCACGAAGAGTTCAAGGACAGCCAGGAGTCTGTCTCCACGGTGCCGCTGCTCGAAGAGCGCTCACTCCCGCCCTTGGCGCCGACCGTCGGACTTCCCGCCGCCTTGGCCTGACCGTACTCGAGGCGTGACTGCGCCAGCTTCGCCTTCGCCGCTTCGAGGCTAGGGCTGGAGACGAAAGCCGCGTCGATCAACTTGTTCAGGATCGGATCGGCGAGCTTATTCCACCACTGGGGCCAGGGATCAGCGGGAGCGCCGGCGGAATCGGCGGGCGAAGTCCACTGTGCTGGCACATCGGTTTCGGGCAGCTTCGGGGCCTTATAGTCGGGCCCGACGGTCATGCATCCGGTGAGCGAGAAAAACAGGCAGAGGGCGCCCCATCTGGCTCGGGGCGCAATACGGCGGAACATCGTTATCCTTTTCCGGGCCTTGGCGTTCGAGCAAAACCGCCCCCGCGGGGGACTACACCGATCAGAGGTGGCTCAGACTGGCCCGCCCGGAAAGATGACGTGATGTCCCCGCCACGTCAAACCGTGTTTTGACACAGCTTGTATCAGAGCCTCGCCGGGCGATCCGTGCCCCTGAATTCTGCGCAGGGCCCAACAATAGTTGGCCCCGACAGGCTCTTTGGAAGCGTAGACTGCGAAGCTATCGCCCCTCACCGAACGGATCAGGAGAGAAAATGATCGATCATATCGGCGTCACGGTCAGCGACTTCGCGAAAAGCCGTGATTTCTATGCACAAGCTCTGGCTCCAATAGGCTACCAGCTGATTGCCGAGATTCCCGCCTCGGTGACCGGACACGCCGACACGGCCGGATTCGGCGCGCCCCCCATCCCCGACTTCTGGATCGGCCAGGGCACGCCCAACAATCCCCCGGTCCACATCGCATTCCAGGTCGGCAATCGTGCCCTCGTCGACGCCTTTCACAAGGCCGCCCTCGCCGCGGGCGGGCGCGACAGCGGAGGGCCGGGCCTTCGTCCTCTCTATCATCCGGACTATTACGGGGCCTTCGTGCTCGACCCCGACGGCCATAACATCGAAGCGGTTTGCCACTTGCCGGAGTGAGCGGAAGCGACACGGATCCGCCGGCCGGCCGCGACACGCCCATGACCTGGAACGGGATCACACCAGGCAAGCAGAACAGCTACCTTGCGCAGCGATGTCGTATCGAACCCACAAGCTCAGCGAAGTCAAGGCGGTCTATTCGACGATGAAAAACAATCTGAAACCCACAGCCTTCCCTTCGCTGCAGTGGTCAGCCCAACAGCGGCGCGATTCGCTGGACAAGCTCTGTGCCTGGGCCACCGAAAAGGGTGACGACGCAATCGCCTGGTATTTCTCCAAGAAGTCCGCGCATCAGATCTTCTGCCGGATATTCCGGGTAAGCGCCATCCTCCTCGTCGCCTTCTCGGGAATCCTGCCTCTGCTCAACGAAGTCACCCACAACGCGATTCATTCGCTGTGGTCGGCCCTTGCGCTGGCCATCGCGGTGACTCTGGTCCTGCTGGACCGCTTCTATGGCTTCACGAGCGGCTGGATACGCTTCATGCTGGCCGGCCAGCAGATCGCCCAGCTGCTCGAGGACTTCCAGCTCGAGATCGAAAGACAGAAGCTGCTGTGGCGCGAGGACATCCCCTCCCAGCAGGAAACCCTGGCCATGATCGACGCGAACCAGTGCTTTCTTGACCGCCTGCAGGACATCGTCAGGAAGGAGACGCAGCAGTGGGCGCGAGAGTTCTCCGAGGTTCTGAAGCAGATCGACGAACAGATCAAACTCAAGCCGACGGGCACCGGAGATCCGCGCAAGCCATGAATCCGGACGCGCGCGAAACCGGCCCCGAAGTCCGCAGGCTAGGCTAGCGCTTGATCGGTGAGATCTTGGTGCCTTCGATCGAGAGCGTGGCCATCAGACCCTGCTGGTCGAAAATGAAGGCATAGGCATCATCTTTGAGCGTCGACGACGTGAGGTTTCTGGCGACGCCCTCATTGACCGCGACCACCGATGGTCCAACGCCGATTTCCCAGCCCTTGGACTTGTCGAGGTATTTGACGGCCTTGTTGCTCATCAGGAAGACGACGTAGCTGTACGACTCGGCGCCGGCCTGCCAGCCCCACGAAGCGGAAACCGAATTGTAGTAACCGGCTGGCTGGCCACCTTTCATCAGAACACCTTCGCCATAGGCGCCGCCGAAGACCAGTCCGGCTTTGACGATGTTGGGGAAAACAAGAATCCCCTTGGCATGTTTGCCGATGGTTTCGGCGGTCGGATTGGTCTTGTAGAGTTTTTCGAGCGCCTGCGCGGCGTCACGGCTGAGGTCTTCGGCCGTCGCGGCGATGGCTTGGCTGCTGAGCGCAGCCAGAGAAACGGCAGAGACGGCCACCAACAGAAGGCTTTTCATCGAGCGTACGAGGGAGGTCATGATCATGTCCTTTAAGTCGATTGAAGCAACGCGGCAGGAAAGCAGGCGCTTTTAACTGTATCCGGACGATCAGCACGGGGCAGCTTGAGTCTTGAATTCCTGTAGGCAGGCTAGCCTGCCGGGGTCTTGCGCACCGTGCGCCAGAACACATATCTCCGAGCCTTTTACCAGTCCAATCGCATAGCGTTTGGTGCAACGGAACCCAAAGAGCCGCGTCGGACAGCACCCAGACAAATCAAGCCACCTTCATTGGGTCGAGTTTCAGAATACGGTTCACGCTCCCCCTGCGAAGTTACAGGTAAGGGAATTCCTTGCCTTCAAGGGACAAGCGATTGAAGCAAGCCGCTCTCGCCAGAGCCGGGGCCTTACTCCGTTAGCACATCAAAGGCGCTGATCTATCAAAAACAAGGCTATGTCCCCGAAGTGTGTTGCGGGGCAGGCTATGCTGAAGGCATCCGCCTCAACCGGAGTTGGATCATGGATGCCCAAGCCTTTCGTCACTGGCTCAAACAAGCCTCCGAACTGACGCCCAGCCAGAAACAGAGCCTGCTCCGGATGCTCGCACTCCCCACGAGCCCGCTCGGCAAGGGCTCGGCTGCGGCGCCGCCCGAGCTTCCGGATCTGCCCGACTGTCCCCACTGCCATGCCGAGGCGGGCAATCTCAGGCCTTGGGGATTCACGCGTGGCCTGGCGCGCTACCGTTGCCAATGCTGCCGGCGAACCTGCACCGCGCTGACGGGCTCTTCTCTGGCGCGGCTCCAGCACCCGGACCAATGGAGCGCTTACGCCCAGGCCTTGATCGACGGTCTGTCCGTGCGCGCAGCCGCCCAGATCTGCGGCCTCAGCAAGAACACGTCCTTCCTCTGGCGGCATCGCTTCCTGGCGCTGATCGCCGAACACCGCGATGAGCATGAAGCCGGGATCGTCGAGGCGGGTGAAACCTTCTTTCGCGAATCCTTCAAGGGGCAGCGGCACATCCCGCGCCCGGCGCGCCAGCGCGGCGGGCTAGGCAGGGCGCCGGACACGGACGCCGCGCAGATTCCGGTGCTGGTGGTTCGCGACCGCTCGGGGCATACGGCGGACTTCAAACTGGACAGGCTCGATGCGGCGCAGCTCGCTGAGCGGCTCAAACCGCTGGTGTATGCCGATGTGCTGCTGTGCACCGATGACGCAGCCGCCTATGCCGATTTCGCCCGCGCGGCACAGCTCACGCACGTCGCGGTGCGGGAGCCGCCCGGGCGACGCAGCCAGGGCGGCGCGTATCACATCCAGAACGTCAGCGCCTATCACGGCCGCCTCCAGAGCTGGATGGCACGCTTCCATGGCGTGGCCACGCGCTACCTGGACAACTATCTGGGCTGGCGCCGCATGCTCGAGCGTTACGGCGACTCGATCACCCCGCAACACTGCCTCGACGAGGCGCTCGGCAGAGGTTTGCAACATGGATTGGGGACATAGCCATACGTTTCACCGTTTCACCTGATCCTTGAGACCACAAAGTCCGCAGCCCCCGACGATCGCGAAGCCAACTCACCCTCACGCTTAGGGCATTCTGTGCCCATCCGCACTGTCGGCAGCTTGATCGAGAGGACAGAAGCGGACGACCGGGTACGCCGGAAGAGCGAGGACTCGCGGCTTCGCAAGCGGGGCGGACCCCGCAGCCCCGTGAGCTCAAACCACTCGGCGCATGGTGGTCACGACAGCCGCCCGTAGCAGAGCACTTCGATCGCCCCGCACCGAGGCTCGACCGTTGAAGCCTCGCTGCGGAGCCCGACGATCGCGTCCGCGCCCGGCGCCGTCGCGTGCTCAAGCATGTCTTGACAGGACTCCCCTCACATCGTGTGGATAAGCCCCGATCCTCCCTGGAAAGTCCGGGAAAACGTCGACGAACTCAGGCCGCCGACCGCATCCCGCTCAAGAGGCTTCGAGTTCCTGCCGCAATCCCGCGCTGCGCGCCAGCTCCCAGACCAGCAGACAGAGCACGCTGAAAACCGCACCGGCGAGCGCGACGCCCGACCAGCCGCCCCGCGAATACGCGAAGGCCGAGACAAAGGAACCCAGCGCACCGCCAGCGAAATAGCAGCTCATGTAGGCGGCGGTCAGTCGACTGCGCGCCTCGGGTCGGATGCGATAGATCGCCCCCTGATTGCTGACGTGGATCATCAGCACCGCCATGTCCAGAAGCAGGATGCCGAGGATCAGCAAGCTCAGGGAATGCGCGCCGGCCAGCAGGGGCCACCAGGAGAGCAGCAGCGCAAGGCAGCCCAGCCGGGTCGCGCTCTTCCCCTGACCGCGATCGCTCATCCGGCCAGCCAGGCTCGCAGCGACGACGCCGGCCGCGCCGGCGAGCCCGAACAAGCCTATCGTGCCGGTCGCAAACCGGAAGGGCGGTGCGGCCAACATGAAGGCGAGCGAAGTCCACAGCACGCTGAACGACGCGAAGGACAACGCGCCCAGCGCGGCGCGCAAACGCAGCTCGCCCTCCTCGCGCAGCAGCACGAAGACAGAGGCCAAGAGCTGCGGATAGGACAGGCGATGCGCCGGCCTCTGCCCGGGCAGACGGCGTACCAGGATCACCGCGAGCAGCACCAGAGCCAAGGCTCCGGCCCAGTAGACGGTGCGCCAGCCGCCCAGGCCGGCCAGAGCACCGGCGGCCGTGCGCGCGAGCAGCACGCCCAGCAGCAGGCCGCTCATGATTGTGCCGACGACGCTGCCGCGCTTGCCGGGCGCCGCCAGAGTCGCCGCAACCGGGATCAGGATCTGGGCGAGCACCGAACAGAGGCCGGCCAAGGCCGTGCCCACAAGGATTCCACCCAGACCGGGCGAGAGCGCGGTCAGCAACAGCCCCAGAGCGGTCAGCAAGGACACGCCGACAACGAGGCGGCGGGGCTCGATCAGGTCGCCCAGCGGCACGATCAACAGCAGGCCCAGCGCATAGCCGAGCTGGGCGGTCGTCACGATGGCCCCCGCCTGAGCGACCGAGACGCCGATCTCGTGCGCCAGTTCGGGCAGCAGAGGCTGAGCGTAGTAGTCGGAGGCAACGGCCACCCCGGCCGCGACCGCCATCAGCCGCACCAGGGCCGGGCTCAGGCCGCCTCCGGCAAGGCCGGCTGGCGCGCACTTAGGCTCAGCCCCCTCGACGGGGACTGCTTGATGGCCAGGATTTGGCGCGGCGGCTCCGCGCAGTTGGACTGCATCGCGACTCATCGGACCTCCCGTATCGAAAGGAGGCATTGTGTCGGGCGTCCGATCGACCGTCTGGCGCGCATCTGCCAGAATGCGTCGAGCAGATGACAGCCTGTCAGAGCGCAGCGGAGGAAGAATGCTCAGGATCGCGCAAACCGACTGGCGCCCGGCCCAAGCCTCGGCGCTGACCGAGCTGCCGCGCCCCATCCACTTTCGCGCCTATGAACTCGCCCGAGGCACCCACGTCGAGGCTCACACCCACCCCTGGTGCCACTTCCTCTACGCGCGCTCGGGCGTGATGCAGATCCGCGCTGGCGCTTCGCGCTCGCTGCTGCCTCCCTTCCACGGCATGTGGATTCCGGCCGGCACCGCGCACGAAGCCTGGATTCTCGAGGACGTCGCACTCGAAAGCCTGTTCATAGATCCCCAGCAGCTCGAAGCCCCCCGTCAGGGCTGTCAGGTCGTGCAGATCGACGAGTTCGCTCGCGCCTTCATCCACCATGCGAACCGCGTCACCCCCGAGCACTACGACGCCCAGGGCCGGGAGGGCCGGATGCTCGCGGTGCTGCTCGACGTGCTCGAAGCGCTTCCGGCGACCGCGTTCAGCCTGCCCTGCCCGTCCGAGCCGCGGCTCGCCGCGATGTGCGACGCGATCCAGCGAAGCCCGGGTGACGCGCACCGCCAGAAGGACTGGGCGGACGCGCTGCACATGTCACCGCGCACGTTCGCCCGCCGCTTCCAGGATGAGACCGGCCTCACTTTCAGCCAGTGGCGGCAACGCCTGCGCCTGCAGCAGGCGGTCGTGCTGCTCGAGTCGGGCCAGGGCGTGACCCAGGCCGCGCTCGAACTCGGCTACAACAGCCCTTCCGCCTTCACCCACGCCTTCGCAACGCTGTTCGGCATGACGCCGAGCCAGTTCCTGCAGAAGCAGAACGATGACGCCTGAGCCGGATCGCCCGGATCAGGCCATCACTCTGTCCGGCTGGCGACACAGGATCACTACGATCAGCAGCGCGGCAGCGGCCCCCACGCCTCCGGCCATGAAGACGCTTCGATAACCGATACGGTCGGCCAGCAGGCCGGCGAGCGGACCGGTCAAGCCATAGGCGAGATCCTGGAATGCGGTGAAGCTTCCCAGCGCAGCACCGCGCAGCAAGGGCGACACGCACTGCACGACCTCTCGCCCCATCGCCGGGAAGATCAGCGAGCAGCCCAGCCCGGTCAGGAATGCGCCCAGCAGCGCCAGCTCGGGCGACCCCGCCCCCCAGATCAAGGCCTGACCGATGGCCTCGACCGCGAGCGAGACGAGCGCAACCCTCAGCCCACCCAACTGATCGGGCAGATGGCCAAGGAAGAGGCGAACCAACACGAAACCGATCCCGAATGCCGTCAGCCCCAGGCCGGCATGGGACCAGCCCTGGCGATGGAAATGCAGAGCGAAGAAGGCTCCGATCGCGGCGAAGCCTATGCCCTGAAGACAGACGATCAGGCCATGCCGCCAAATCTGGCCGAGGACCGCTGACGATGAAGGGCGCTGGACATTGGGGTGTGTATCGACAGCGGGCAATGACCCGGAGAAGAGCAGACCGAGGCCGGAGATCAGAGCGCATGCGAGCATGGTTCCGGAAAAACCCCAGCGCTCGAACAGTGCCAAGCCGATCGGCCCTCCGACCGCGAGGGCACCGTAGATGGCCGCGCCGACCAAGGCCAGGACCCGCCCCGAGTTGGCGGCCCCGACAAGGCCAATCCCCCAGGCGATCACGCCCACGGCGACCAGGCTCTCGCCCAGGCCCAGGCACAGGCGCCCGGCGATCAGCACGAGGTAGGCGAGCGCATGCGAATCGGCGATCAGCCCAGAGAGCGCCGAGATCAGCGATCCGGCGGCATAGAGCGTCAGACCGCGGATCGTGCCCAGCCGGGCGCCACACCGATCGGCCAGACTTCCGGCCAAGCCGCGCGTCGCGATGGTCACGAAGAAGACCGCGCCGACAGCCAGTCCCGCCCAGGCGTTGCCGAGACCCAGCCGCGCACTGACGAATAAGGGGACGACCGGCAGCGAGAGGCCGATGCACAGGTAAGAAAAGAAGAGGATTGCGGTCAGCCGCAACAGGCTGGCTTGCGATCCATCGGGGGACAGTTGAAAAGTCATGAAAGAGCTCCAGGGGTTTTCCGAACGAGCCCGGTTCGATGAATCCGGGCAGGCGACGGCTCTGGCGTTGCTTGACGTGAACGCTTACGGCCGAAGGCTTAAGCAAGGGCTGGGCTTCGCGCGATCGCGAAAGTTCGCAGGCCAGGCTTGAACGCGAAATTGCGCCGGATCAGAATACGAACAATCCTTCACGTTTTCTATTCGCATTCGGAGGCCCAACTTGGCGGAGCGGAAGAACCCACGCATCAGCTCGCGAAAGCAGCCGAAACAGGCGCGTTCGAACGCGCTCGTCTCCTCTATCCTCGAGGCAGCCCTTCAGGTTCTGGCCAAGGAAGGCGCACCGCGTTTCACGACCTCGCGAGTCGCCGAGCGGGCCGGAGTGAGCGTGGGCTCGATCTACCAGTACTTCCCGAACAAAGCAGCGATCCTGTTCCGGCTGCAGAGCGAGGAATGGCAGCGCACCGCCGGACTGCTCAGCCGGATCCTCGAAGAACGCGAGAAACCGCCGCTCGTGCGGCTTCGCGCGCTAGTCCACACCTTCATCCGCTCGGAATGCGAGGAAGCCGACATGCGCGTCGCGCTCCACGACGCGGCCCCGCTCTATCGGGACAGCCCGGAGGCCCACGAGGCGCGCTCGGCCTCGAGCAATGCGATGCTGCGCTTCATCGAGGAAGTGCTGCCCGAAACTCCCGGCGTGCAGCAAGTGCAGATCAGCGAAATCGTCAGCACGACGCTGGGCGCAGTCGGCAAACGCTTCTCGGAATCCCCGCGGACCGATCAGCAGATCGACTCCTACGCGGACGCAATGGCCGACATGCTCTGCGCCTATCTGGCAAGCCACGAAAATCCGGCGCGGAGAATCCGAACGTCACCCCGGCGCAAAGCAAAGACATGCGAATAAATAGGGGAAGGCCGAAAGGGGTAAAAGAAGCGCGGAGGGGAGAAAACGAAAGGGGCGAAGACAAGGCGGGTGAATTGCCTTGTTCCGCCCCGCGAGTCTCAGGAATCAGTGATGCTGGGTTTCCGTGCCACAGCACGCCCAGATTTTCCAGGAGTCACCTTCGCGGATCAGGTGGTAACTCTTGTCCAGCACCCAGCGGGTGCCATGATCGTCGCTGAGGAGCCAGCTCATCACGACCGTGAGTCGGTTCTTTCCGGTCCGCAGAATGATTTCGATCCGCGGATCGACTTTCTGCACGCCAAGTCCCCGGTAATAATCGAGAAGTCCATCCGTCGCCTGGATCAGGCCGGCCCTTTCAGAGTAAGACCAGACGAGCGAATCCCCGTCGAGTTCCACATAAAAAGGCATTGCAAAAAAGGAAACCACCGCTTCGGCATTCAGGCTGGAAAAAGCCTCGCCATATTCTCCGAGGAATTGCTCAATTTCCGCCCGGAGTTCTTTGCTCACGCCCAGCTCGCTGTCGACCGAAATCACACCCGCCCCTTGTCCATTTATTCGCGCCACCGACACAGACCGCAGTCTGCGACAAAATGTTCATCATTTTACTATGCGGGGGAGCGCCGGCGTGCTGGCCGGGAAAGCGCCCTTTGTCAATTTTGTTTTCGCCTTCTCCCCCGTGCTACCGCCAGCCATTCTGGCACACAAAAGAGAACCAGATCGACGGTCGTGGTTCGCAAAAATGCGCACACCCCGTGCGCAGCCGCGAGATCCGAGCGCAGCCCGGGCGGCAGCGGAACGGAAGGCGGGTGTTCAGTCTGACGCGGATCCTGCCCCAAGCGGTGCGCTGAGCCCCGATTGACGGCCCGCCCCTCAGGCGCAATCGCGAAGACGAGGTTCAACTCTGGTCTCAGGAGCTCGACCTGAGCGGGATCCATGAAGGCATACCGATCGGGAATGCCTTGTCCGATTTCTGAGCTGCCTATCCGGCAGTTAGCTTTCACTGCGCTCCACGCTGCATCGATGACGCTTTCTGAGCTGCCTATCCGGCAGTGAGCTTGCGGGGTGGCACTGATCCCGCGCTTGCACATTTCTGAGCTGCCTATCCGGCAGTGAGCGCGGGATGGAATTTTTCGCTGGGTGCCGGCCATTTCTGAGCTGCCTATCCGGCAGTGAGCAGCACGACTTCGAGCGCCGGCGGATCGACGCTTTTCTGAGCTGCCTATCCGGCAGTGAGCAGCTCCCAGTCTTGGGGCTGAGGCAACCAGCTTTTCTGAGCTGCCTATCCGGCAGAGAGCCGCGGCAAACGTCACTCGCTGGGGGTTTTCAATTTCTGAGCTGCCTATCCGGCAGTGAGCGAAAGGCAAGCTCGTGGTTGTGGCCACAGCCCTTTCTGAGCTGCCTATCCGGCTGTGAGCGCCAGTAGACGTGCCCGAAAAGCCGTCCTCGTTTTCTGAGCTGCCTATCCGGCAGTGAGCGCGGTCAGCTCGGCCACGCGGTCGGGCTGCGGTTTCTGAGCTGCCTATCCGGCAGTGAGCGCGGTGGCGAATATGCGCTGCGGGATGCCGCATTTCTGAGCTGCCTATCCGGCAGAGAGCTGATGTTGGCCACCAATCCCGCCGCTTGGGCCTTTCTGAGCTGCCTATCCGGCAGTGAGCGAAATGTGCATCTGAGCTACGTGCACGGGCATTTTCTGAGCTGCCTATCCGGCAGTGAGTGGTCGGAAGGCAAGCTCAAGATCATCCCCTATTTTCTGAGCTGCCTATCCGGCAGTGAGCGAAAGGCAAGCTCGTGGTTGTGGCCACAGCCTTTTCTGAGCTGCCTATCCGGCAGTGAGCGTGGTGCCGTCCTCGTTCTTGACGATTACGTTTTTCTGAGCTGCCTATCCGGCAGTGAGCGCGAGGCCGACGCCCTCAATATCGATCCGGCATTTCTGAGCTGCCTATCCGGCAGTGAGCTCGGCCATGCAGCGGATCCAGCGCAAGATCGATTTCTGAGCTGCCTATCCGGCAGTGAGCTGGAAGGAGTTCCCTCCCGCCGCGCTCTCGCTTTTCTGAGCTGCCTATCCGGCAGTGAGCACGTATCGCAAACCTCCGAAGGCTTCCGGTGATTTCTGAGCTGCCTATCCGGCAGTGAGCCAGGTTCGGACTGGCGATGTTCCGAAGCAGCATTTCTGAGCTGCCTATCCGGCAGTGAGCCCAAGCAGATGGCGCGCTGGGATTCGACCCAGTTTCTGAGCTGCCTATCCGGCAGTGAGCTTTGTCGGTCTCACGCTCCGTGTTCATGTCCCTTTCTGAGCTGCCTATCCGGCAGTGAGCGCGGGCTTCGAGCGCACCGGCATGGCCGGCATTTTCTGAGCTGCCTATCCGGCAGTGAGCAGCTTCAAGCAGAAGAAGTCGCAGGGTACTTGTTTCTGAGCTGCCTATCCGGCAGTGAGCGTCCACTTCATGGGCGTCTCTGCGGACTTTCATTTCTGAGCTGCCTATCCGGCAGTGAGCTTGTCGTGCTGGTCGTGACCGTGACCGTGGTCTTTCTGAGCTGCCTATCCGGCAGTGAGCAGTCGATCTGTGAAGGGCCGATCTACGGCATATTTCTGAGCTGCCTATCCGGCAGTGAGCATCAGATCTGGACCTCGGTGACCGATCACATGTTTCTGAGCTGCCTATCCGGCAGTGAGCGCCGCGGAGGACGGCCGCTGCAGAAGCCCTCTTTTCTGAGCTGCCTATCCGGCAGTGAGCTTAGCGGGAACTCTGGCCTGTGGTGGGACGACTTTCTGAGCTGCCTATCCGGCAGTGAGCCAGGTGCTGGACAAGCGCCCCGGAGAACTCTTTTTCTGAGCTGCCTATCCGGCAGTGAGCCCGGAAGACGAAGCCGCGACGGCGCTCGAACATTTCTGAGCTGCCTATCCGGCAGTGAGCTCTGCGTCTCCGACAGCGCGAACAAGCAACCATTTCTGAGCTGCCTATCCGGCAGTGAGCCAGACGAGCTCGGCATTGGTCGCATCGAGCAGTTTCTGAGCTGCCTATCCGGCAGTGAGCTTTACGCGATGGCGCAAGAATGTGCGCCACTGTTTCTGAGCTGCCTATCCGGCAGTGAGCGGAGTCCGGGAGCGTGCCGCGGATGTGCTCCAGTTTCTGAGCTGCCTATCCGGCAGTGAGCTTGATCTCTCGGTCAGCGGCGGCACGCTGACGTTTCTGAGCTGCCTATCCGGCAGTGAGCTGCCGAGCTCGTCTGGCACGCGACCGCTGCCGTTTCTGAGCTGCCTATCCGGCAGTGAGCCTGATCCAGTCCGTGCCACCAGAAGTCTGCTTTTTCTGAGCTGCCTATCCGGCAGTGAGCCCGTCGAGGCTCCGCTCTCGACCGTCTCCGCTTTTCTGAGCTGCCTATCCGGCAGTGAGCTGGCGGGCCTGGTGCTGGCTCGCCCGTTCACTTTTCTGAGCTGCCTATCCGGCAGTGAGCGGCGAAGCGAGCCACCACCTGATCCTGCGTGCTTTCTGAGCTGCCTATCCGGCAGTGAGCGACGGGACCATAAAATACGGCCTGCGCATACATTTCTGAGCTGCCTATCCGGCAGTGAGCTCCGGGTACTCCCTGATCCGTGCGGCGATGATTTTCTGAGCTGCCTATCCGGCAGTGAGCCAGGTCAGCGGCCATCTGTTCGGTCGGCGCCTTTTCTGAGCTGCCTATCCGGCAGTGAGCGTTGCCGTGGGGCGATGGTTGCTGTGCTGCTCTTTCTGAGCTGCCTATCCGGCAGTGAGCAGCGAGCTCTGCGAATGTGAAATCAGCATGGTTTTCTGAGCTGCCTATCCGGCAGTGAGCGCGGTGTTCCGCTATCCGTATGACCCTGCGCTTTTCTGAGCTGCCTATCCGGCAGTGAGCTTCAACTACTCGTCGGATCTGCGCGGCGGGAATTTCTGAGCTGCCTATCCGGCAGTGAGCTAATGCTGAAGGCTGGTACGACGAGTCTGGCGTTTCTGAGCTGCCTATCCGGCAGTGAGCCGCTCGATGCGTCGTGCCCTGCGTACCAGCTCTTTCTGAGCTGCCTATCCGGCAGTGAGCGTTTTGCCCTGCCACCCCCGACCCCCTGTGCTTTTCTGAGCTGCCTATCCGGCAGTGAGCCCTGACAGCTTGGCCGCGGCGACCCTTGCAGATTTCTGAGCTGCCTATCCGGCAGTGAGCCTTTTTCGTCCCCGAGGCCGCTCCGACGCGATTTTCTAAGCTGCCTATCCGGCAGTGAGCGGCGAACGTCGATTTTCCGGTTCCGCCCTTCTTTTCTGAGCTGCCTATCCGGCAGTGAGCGGAGCACTGCACTATTTGTGCCCCCTCAAATCTTTCTGAGCTGCCTATCCGGCAGTGAGCGAGATCATAACCAATCGTTAAGTTCTGATTTTTAAAGAAAAACAGCGCCTCGCCCTGGAGAAACCCAAACCCGAAGATCCGCTCGCAAGTTATTACAAATCAACACCTTACGAGCGGACCTCAAAAAAGGGTTAGAACCAGGGAATCGTTGCCGAAGCCCCCAACCCATAAGCGTTGAAAACTCCTGGAACAGGCTGATCCTGAACGGCAAGGTGTTCGACAAACAGCAGGAAGGGTTGCCCTGTGCTTTGGCTGCGCAGTGCCAGGAAGGGCAAATGAAGAGTTTTCTCCACGGAGTCTGGAATCCTCTCCAAGGCCTCTTCCTCCGTGCAGTTGTGGCGCTTGATGTATCGGCGCCGCAACCGTTGGGCATTGCTCTGAGCCTGGACTCGACGAACTACGCGATGGCCAACCTGTCCAGGCACTGGAAGCACTTCGCCAACCGCGACATGATCGGCAACCCCCAATAGCCAGTTAAGCTGGACAAGTTGCTGCAAGCGAGCTCGGCTGCCATGCACGCGCAGCACCTCCCCCAGCGAAGGAGCCTCCGCCCTGAAACGAGGAAAACTGATACCGATATCCTCGCTCTGTAGCGTAACCAGGGCTCGGTGCAATTTGCCCGCCAGTGCATTGAGCAGATGCGCGGTCGTGGTCTCCGTGTCGGGGCGCACACGAATGTCGAGATAGTGATCCATCTCAGTTTGCCTCGCCGAACACGCCGCCCCTGATCAGTACGGCCACGACAAAGTGTTGGTCGCCCGCTTCCGGCGCCTTGCCCTTAAGTACCCAGTTGTCGAGCAAAGAGTAGAAATCAGCCTTCTGCTTGGGCTGACGATAGGCCTTGCCTTGGTTGGTCACCGACCCGTAGGGCTCAACGGCAATCGGTCCCAGCTCAACGCCCTCTTCCACGGGATACCAGGTATCGATGGTGCGCAAGGCATTACCGATCTTCTGCGAGTGGATACCTGCCACTTTGTCGACTGAGTAGAGCGTCTTGCTCTTGTCACCGCGCCCACGATCGAGGATCAGCTCCTGCGAGGGGAAAACCTCCTGCCCTGCTCCCACACGGACGAAGGCGGTGATCTCCAGCAGTACATGCGCACTACCGTCCAGACCGGAGACGATCAGGGCTGACAACTCATCGAGCGCATCGCTGCCGGCATCAAAGCTGCGCAACGAAAGGGACAAGGAATCAAAGTTCCAGGTCTTGACGGCTTTTCCATCCTTGAGGTGGGCGATCTGAATTTCGACTTGCTCGGCGCCGATACGGTTGCGCCACAGGAATCGCCCATTGGCCAGATTGGCCGCGTAGCGCCGCGCGAGCTCGCCAAAACCATGCTGTTGCACATAGCCTTGCACCGTATCGAGCAAAGCCTTCTGGTATGCCGCATCGTTGCAGGCGGAAGGCTTGCCGGTTCCGGCCAGAACGCGCAACGTGAAGCGCACCTTCAGCGTATCGGCATCCGCGGGCAAAGCCGCAACATCGACTGTTTGCAGATTGGGGTTCTCGATCGCGGCATCGAGCTTGGCAGGATCCTGATCCTTGGTCTTGAGCCGATTAGAGATCGTGCCGCGCACGGACTTGGTGTTGATGCGCACCGGCAACCATTGAGCGTGCTGTTCGCGCGTGCCCCAATTGCCCGCATAGAACAAGGCGTCGGACGGGTCAAGTTTGCGTTCGAAGGCGAGGACGGAGGCGGTCTTGAGAGTGGTTTCAGCCATGATAAGAGCTCCTTGATATTCAGTTCGAATGAGTGGATTCGGCGGTAAGCGAATAGTCGTTGCGCACGCGATAGAGGCCGGCATCAGGATCGGCGTGGCTATACCACAGCAATTGTTGGATGCCTGTAAGCCGATGAGGTGCGACCCACTCGCCGAGGGAGTAGAGGCTTTCAACGAAACGAAACGACGTCGTCGCATCGCGCGCGTTGGCAATCGCACCAGGGGATTGCAGAGGCGATAGCGCCCCATATCCGACCGGAATGGGCACAAGCCAGCCTTTGCGGTCGTGATGCCACTCGATGTGTGTCGAGTGCAGCTCGCCGGTCTCCGAATCGCGAACCTCGACAGATTCCGGTTTCCAGTTGAAACGCGACAGATCCAGCCAGGCGTCCAGCGCGGAAGCTTTCGGCTGCTCGCCGCGCAGGCTCACCAAACGCTCCGCGACGAGATCATCCCGGCTGACCAACGCGAAACCCGGAAGCCAACTGCGGCGCAGCCGACGGAACAGCGCTGCCGCCTCGGCCCCTTCCTCCGGAATGACCAACATACTTGGCGCTCGTTGCCCCCCTGCGGCTGATGGCAGCACGCTACCCCCCGCAATGCGCATATGGGCAAGGGTTTCGGCCACCTCGCGGGCACAGGCATCGCGCGCTTCATCGGACTGATTGACGATGCCCCCGCTGATACCAAATACCAGCGTTATCTCCAGATGGATGCGCCCCTCTTCGACGATAGCGGCCGTGCTGCCGTCTTTGCCCACCGGATTGCGGGTCAGTCGAAAGGCGCGCGTGTAGCCGCTTTCGGTGACCAGTTCTTCATGGCGATGGCAGATCACGCCCACGCTATCGAAGCCGATCTCGAAGCGCCCCGCCAATTTGCGCTCCAACGCCCACATCAAACCGAGGAATGCGCTGATGGCCGGAAAACCGTGAGTCAGTGGACTGGAGATCGCGTTGGCGCTCTGCACACGCAGCCAGGGCAGGACGAGCAGGCCGGAGCTGGAAGGAAGAGATTCCATTACGATGCCCTCCTCGCCTGAATGTAAGTCGGCGCATCCATTTTTTTGCGCGTCTTGTGCAAACGGGCGGCCCATGTCTCATCGACGAGCAGCTCCTTGGCCCACTGGCGCTGCTCTATTTCGCCCAGAGGCAAGCGCTTATCCAGTTTCGAGTTGAGCCAACGCCCGAAACGCTGGCCTATCCCGGCAGGCCAGTCCATCCCTTGCCATTTGCTCTTGAAGTCTTCATCAGTTTCCGCCCGGAAGGGGTCGAGCCAAAGCTGCTCGGCTTCCTCCAGTTCGCAGTCCGGTTCAGCCGTCCAACCGGTCGGCAGCTCTTCCTGAAATTCGCGGGAAAAACAGACGAGTTCATCGAGCAGCACATCGAGATAGGCATCGCGCCGATCACGGGTTTCCAGCGTCGGCTCGGGATTGCTCTCAAGGAAAAGGCGCAGCTCCTTGATCGCCTCGCGCACCTGCTCGCGCTGGCCGAAACGAGGAAAAGCCGATTCCGTATGCCATAGCGCCCGAACCGCTCGGGACTTCCACTGTGGAGGGAGCGAGCCGAGCAGGTAGTTGTTGCCGCGCCGCTCGCTGTTGAGCTGGCTGATGTTCTGCGGCTTAGTCCCTCCGAGCTTCTGTACTGCCAGGTTCGGATACTCGGCAAAACCGACCGGATGATCTTCTTTGTCGCGACGCGCCTGCCGCGCGGCTTTGCCTGCCTCTCCGAAGCGATCCTCGTTGAGCGTCAGAAAGACTCGATGGGCCAAGGAACTCGCGTAGAGCGGAGCGAGCAGATGGTACTGGCTGTCCTGAAGCGGATCGTCGCCGACCAACCAGTAGAGTTGTTTGGCAAGAGTATGGCTCGCCGGATTGCCACGAGGTCGGATCAGACCGGTAAAGGCCTCAATCCATGCGGCGGCTTCGTCGGCATCATCGCTCAGCGCGGCAGCGAGGCTCGCGTCGCCCGCCAACATACCATCGAGCAAGCTACGCCCTTCAATTTCCAGGCGCAGGAACTTATAGACATCGAGCGCCGCGGCATTGCCCACGACATCGGCAGAAAAGTCCTGACCGAGAACATGGCTGCCCACTTCAACATGTTGGCGAAGAGAGGACGGAGCACAGTAGAGATTGGTGCCACGAGCATCGGGGTGGATGGGTTTGAGCGAATGGGTGACGGCCTGGATCTGGCCGACCCGGCGAGCGGCATCGGCCAACCAGGTGGCGCGTTCGAACAAGGAGGGCAGTTCGTCGCGCAAGGGATCGTCGTCGGGCAACTTTTCCCGCCTGGCGTCGAGCCGCTCCTTGAGGAAGCGCTCGATCAACACGCGGTAGGCCTCCCGACGATCGATGAATGGGTCGTTCATTGGAAATCCTTTGTCTTCGTATACTGAAAACGGAAACAGGCAGATCACTTGCCAAAAGCGTACGGATTAACGTACGATAGATGCTTACTCTATGGAGGCATGTCATGCCCTCTCTCTCTGCCAGCGAAGCCAGAGCCACCCTCTACCGCCTGATGGATGAGACGGCGGAGTCGCACGAGCCAATACTGATCTCGGGCAGGCGCCACAACGCCGTGCTGGTTTCCGAGGAAGACTGGTCGGCGATCCAGGAAACCCTGCTCCTGCTGTCGGTCCCAGGGATGCGAGAATCCATCCGGGACGGAATGGCCGAGCCCGCAAGCGAGTGCGCCAAGAGTCTCGACTGGTGAGCTGGGCGCTGGTTTTCACAAAGCAGGCCCAGAAGGACGCACGCAAGCTCGCTGCGACCGGGTTGAAGGGAAAGGCACAGATACTGCTGTCCATTCTCGAACACGACCCATTCCAGTCGCCCCCTCCCGTCGAAAAGCTGGTCGGAGATCTCGCGGGAGCGCTTTCGCGGCGCATCAACATCCAGCACCGCCTGGTCTATCAGGTACTCGAAGCCGAGCACACGGTAAAGGTTCTCCGCCTGTGGACACACTACGAGTAGATCGCAACCCGCTCACCCAGTGATCACTGGTTTGCCGCTGAACCCCAGCGCGGGGTGAAAGCGCCAGCCCTGCTCACTTTTACGAATGCTGAGCGTTCCATAGCGGCGGGCACAGGCATAAAGCGATAGCCCGAGTTCATCCGCCAAGCGGACGAGTTCGTCCATATAACTGACCGCACCCCAAGAACTGATGTTCGCCCCTCGTACCAACGTCTCGTCGATACGGGTTTCGGGCGCGTCAACGAACACATTCTCACCTGCACGCCCGCCGACCAGATCCTTACCATCGCGGATGAGCTTCAGCACATAGTCCTCGCCGGCTTCATCCGGCAGCAAAACCAGATCGACATCAGGCGCATTCTCCTCACGAAAACGCTGTTGCTGCGGCAGTACGGCCGTCAGATGCGCCAAAGGCTGCGTCCAAAAGCTGCAGGCATTGATCGGGGTGCCATCGGAAGGCTTCTTGCCGATGCGCAAATCACGCGCCGACAACGGGGCTGGCGGCGGGGCCGGCAGCATCTGGGCACTCAGCCGTGCATGCTCCAGATCGACAAGACTTCTATTCGGGAGCCACTCAGATTTTTGACGCGGTAAGATGCGCGGGCGGGCATCCAGCGTAGTGCGTTCATCGTCGGCGAGCAGAGTGCGCAAAGAGTGGTCGTCCAAATGGAAAGCCCCCTCATCCATCTCGAAACCTGGCCTGCAGAAGGCAGCCTTGTCCGGCCGTTCCTGGTGACGAACATTGGTCTCAAACAACACGATGTTCGGCTCTTTGCACGCACCAATGCGGTGGCGCCGTACACGCCCAGCAAGCTGAATCAGCGAACGCATCGAAGACGGTTCAACCACGGCCCAGTCGTAGTCGTGGTCTCGACCGACCTCGGTCACGGGACTTCCGAGCACGATGAATAGCTGATCCGGTTCGGGATGGGCATCAAGCCGCAGACGGATGTCAGGCAACGAAAACACCGCATTTTCGTCGCGGCGATCGAGCGCGGCATCGAGCCGGCTCTCCATGGCTGAGCGAAGTAGCAGAGGAAACTGCGAGTGGTATACGCACAGGTGAATATGCGTCCCATCAGGCACACCGAGCGCATACAAAGCCAGCGCGACATCGACCAAGGGCTCGATATTGGCCATGCGCACGAGGCCAAAGCTGACGCGCTTTCCGCTGCGAGGATCAAGGCTGTGATGAATCGCATGCAGGACAAGGGCTTGCTCGCGGACAGCGGCCGCAAAGGCCTGGCGAGTCGCGGCCTTGCCGCGCCCGCTGGCGGAGAGCTCGACAAGGCGCGTCAAACGACGTGGCTCAGCCTGACCCAGTTTGGCGTGCCGGGTCTTGGCGAAGGCAAGGTGTGCGACCTCGAAGACGCCCGTATCAGCGCAGGTTTGGGACTGGGCACCAAATTCATCGAACCAGGCGCAGCTGATATCGGTCGGCGCACCGGGCGATTCCCCGCGGTTCCGCTGGTAGATCTCGCGCCCCGCACGATAGGCGGCGAACATCCCCTCGACAATTGCCGGCGGCAATGTGGCTGAAGACAGCAGCACCCGGCTTCCGAGCAATCCAGTCCAATATACCAAACGCGTCAGCGCCGGCAGGTCGTCGATATCGAAATCATCGAGTTCATCCAATACGAGGTCGCCGCTCATCAAGCGCAACATCGGCACGATCTGGTGCCCGCCGCGTTGGCTTTCGGTCGCAGGCACAAGGTGGTCCACAGTGCAGACCAGAATAGGCGCCGCAAGCAAGGAGCGGACACGCGCGTCATTTGTCAGACGAGATAGAACAGCGTGATCGCTGTTGCCTTCAAATAGCACACCCCCTTCATCCGGCAGCAGGTCTTGCCTGGATTCGGAACCACTGCGCTCCGCCTGGCGCACATAGTGTTCGAAAAGCTCACGACTTGCGGCTCCTCCAACACGGATCGCAACTTCGTCATCCCCCAGACCCAGCAAACCGCGCAGGGCCTGCCCCGTCTGCAGGGTGAGGGTGCGCAGACCCAGCGCAATGGCACAGCGCAATCCCTGCTGAGGATCAGCCAGTGCGTTCATGATGCGCACATTGGCGAGGGTTTTGCCACAGCCAGTGGACGCCATGTTGACCCCGAAGAAACCCTTCCGCATCGAACGTTCGCAAACACTCGCGGCAATATCGGCAGCCTTGTTCTGCCACTGGAAACGCTCAACGCTGGCACGCTGTTTCAAGCCTCGATGACGCGCCAGATGCGGCAGGTTTGGCGCCAGATCTGGCAGCGCATGCACGATGAGGCTGGCGTGTTTCTCGACGCCCAACAGGTGCTCATCAAGAGTCTGGTTGGTCTCGCCCGTATCGCGGCGAGTATTGGCATGGAGTGGGTAGTTTTCCTCACCGCAGAGACGCGGCGGCTGCTCCATCAAACCGGAATAGTGGTGATCGGCCAGCATCAAGCCCAGCCGTGCGACATGCATTACATAAGGGTCGTTCAGCCAGCCCCCGTCGCACATACTCGGCAGGCGATCCAACAAACGCCGAGCGAGTCGTGCCGCACGCTTGCGCCACGGCACAGAAGTAACCGGCAAGCCATGATCGAAGATCCAGTACGGCTTGATGATCTGCGGATCCTCGCTGCTGAGCAGCTCGTTCCACTGCGCATCGATACTCCCGAGCAGATCGGCTATCTGACTGCTGCGGAAACCACGCAGTTTGGCTCCCAGTGGCCGCCACGCGCCATGTTCATCGCGTTCAGGTTTTACAGGCAGGCGGTGATGGGTGAGCACCAACCAGCCGAGCGCACGCGCCAAAGGCGGAAGACGGGATAAGGGTTTGTCAGCTTCCGGATCCAAGCCATCGCGCTGCAGACGCGGAAGCATCAACCAGCTCGCATCATCCCCAGCGGAGGGCTCGATCAGACGACGCAGCCACTGTTCGTCGTCCCCCTCGCCAACGAAGGCCTGAAACAGACGCAACGACACCCACTCGTGACGATACTGATTGCGTTCGATCTGAGCCCGTGCCGTCAGGCGTTTCTGAAAAGCCCGACTGGCCTTGCCCAGATCATGAAGCAGCGCCGCCAAAGCTGCCAGCAGGCGGATATCTTCCCCCGTATGCCAGTCGTTTTCGTCCTGTCTGCGCAACACGTTGCGAGTGGTCGAATTGGTTGGCACTGCGCCTTGCGCATTGAACTGGCTTGCATCACCGACAATCCACAAGAGTTCGCTGTGATCCAAACCGCGAATCCAATGACAGGCCACGGCGGTATTCTTGCGCGCGGTCTTCCTGAGCAGGCGGCGCAGAGTATCCAACCCCTGCTGCGTAATCGGGGTCTGCCAGGTTCGCTCTCCACGCCGTTCGGCAAACTGATCGAGAATTCGGCGGGTTTCGGTCAGGGCATTTTTGCTGCACTGGGAGATCAGCAGAACGTTCACGCTGGCGACCTCCCAAGCCGCTCAGCGATCAGTTTGAGTGTATCGATCATGAAGTCGAGCGATTCCGTACGCGTCAGACTCTCGATGCAAGCCTGGCGGAATTGCTGTTCATCATCGCCTCGCATCGCGGAGATGAAAGCCTGTGGGAGCACAACGGCATCCTTGACCAGATCGGCGACGTCAAAGACCAGACCGCCGCGGCGCGTCTTGCCATGCAGTACAGCCAAGCCATGCGGAATACCCAGAACCCAGGTTGCGGTAGCCCCAAGGCCATAGGCGAGATAGTTTCCGTGATCCAGAAAACGATTGGCCGGATCGTCAGCCTCTCCTCGACTACCGCGCACGAAATCTCCGTAGTGCATGGCCTGCGCTGCGCACTTGAAGAGCTTCTTCGTCAGGCGGGCTTCTTCAGTGAGCAGGTTGGTCACATCGGGAGCGGAGTCTATTCCCCGCAAACTATGTTCAAGCGCAGATTCAAACTGAGCACCATCGATGCAGAAACCCGCATCTCTCAACACACGGCTTTTCAACCAATGCTCGCGCAATCGCTCAATCCGAGTACGTTGGATGAGTTTTGCAGCCTCGAGACGCAAGGCATCGTCGAACCAGAATCGCACCCACCACTGCAAATACTCGGTCGGACGATATTCGCTCTGCGGCGAAAACCAGGCGACTTCAATGTCGACTTCATTGGCTGAAAACAGTGGCGTTCCGCCACCACCGCAGAAGCCGACAAGCACCCCGGCTTTCGCTAATTCGCGCATGGCCGCCTGAGTGATCGAAGTCCCTGTACCTAGCAACACGCTCGTTGTGTTGGCGATGGGGATGTTCCAGTACAAGGAACGCTTTCCCTCATCGGTGATGAATTCGACTCTCCCGCCATTGACCAGCACACGGCAGTGCTGCAGGTAGTAAAGATTGGCCCGCTTGGAGTGGAGGATGGTTTTCAGATCTGAGGCAGGAAGATCCTTCATTACTCTCCTCGCAAGCGCTGAATTTGGCAGGGCCGGGCATCAACAATTTGTCCGGGCAGTATCGCGCATCAGAGATCGCCAATCAATGTGTTGCCCCCCTAGTCGGGACTCCCCTCTTCATCCGGGATCAACAGGATTCCGAAGAACTAGCAGCTCCTTTGGCCGGATGCGCTGAATCAAAATCCTCTTTGCCTCCCTTCCCGCGCCTTCCGCCCGCCATCCCCGTACAATCCCGCCATGACACAGAATCCCGCGAATGAAGAAGCCGACGGCCTGCCCGCGATCCATCAGGACAGGCTCTGGCACGACAGGGGCTGGACGGCGCGCGTCATCGAGAACATCGATGACGACGGCTGGGCCGTCGAGATGATCCTCGATGGTGAGCCCGAGCCGGCGCTGGTCGGCCCGTGGACGATGGGCCGCGACAAGAAGAATCCGAAGCCGCTCGACGCCGCGGCCTTCAGCACGCTCGTGAAGACCGCCTCCGAAGTGCTGCGCCGGCACGAACAGCATCTGCACGCGATGCACCACAAGCGTCTGACGGTCAGCACGGAGGCCGGGCTGATTGAGGTCGCGTTCGACATCGTGCCCGACGAGGACGATCCCTATGCGCTCTTGAGCGCCCAGGACGAGGCGGGCGAGCAACTGGGCGAGGTGCGGGTCGGGCCGGGCTTCAAATTCAGCAAACAGAGCGCTACCGCCTGGATAGAGAGCGGCTTCGGCCAGCCCGACGGATCAAGCGGGAATTGATCGGCAGGGGCAGCCATTCCGGCCGCCCTTTCAAGAGGGAACTCAGGCCCGGCGCCGTACGGCGATCAGGCCCAGCAGACCGACACCGAACAGAGCCAGCGAGGCGGGTTCAGGCGTCCGGTTTCCGGGCGGGAGTTCGCCGGTGAAGGCGTTCTGATGGATCTCGCCGTTGATCGAGGCCTTGTTGGCGATCAGCGTGCCTTCGATATCGGCGGAGTTCGTGACGAAGGCATCGGTCGCGAGGATCGCACCGCCCCACTGCGCCGAGAAGGAGAGGCGCGTCGCGTCGTAGAAGTTCCAGAGCAGCTTGCCGCCCAGGCTCTGCGCGCTGCCGCCGAGGAAGTTGATCGCCAGATCCGCCGACGCGATGCCGCAGTTGATCAGCACGGACCGGGTATCGCTTCCGATGTCGAAGCTGAACTCGGAGATGCCAGCCAGGCTGTCCAGCGTGAAGACCGCAACGCCGTTCGCATCGGGCGTGGCCTTGAACGCGAGCCTGGAACCCTGACGCGAGGCCTTGCTGTTTGCGGCCAGATCCCTGATCGCATCGGACTCCCGGCTCAGCACGTCGCGAAAGTCGGTGCCCTTCAGCGTTGAGGCTGGAAAGGACTGCGGGCCGGCCGACGCGGCGATCCGCCCCCCGTTGAAGATCGCATCGCGCGCCGTCCCGTCGACCTCGGCGCTGCCGTTGAAGATCACATCCTCGACATCGCCCCGCACGCGGGAGGTGCCGCTGTTAACGATGCCGTGCGCCGCGTTTCCGGCCACGGTCAGACCACCGTTGTTGACGGTGAAATTGCTGAGGCTGCCGAGCACCGTCGTTCCGGCATAGGCGGACGCGGCAAGCTTTGCATCCTCGCCGAATTCGGCCCTGCCCTTGCCGAGCGCATCGCCTTCGATATAGCTGCGGCCATGGACGTGGCTGCTCGAAGTCGCATCACCCAGCACGACCAGGTTGAACTGCTGCAGGATTTCGAGAGCGTTCAGCGGCATCGCCCAGACCGGTGCGGCGATGAGTGCGAGCAGGCAGAGAAGGCTCTTTCGGGAAAATCGGGGCATCGCGCGATCCTCTGAGCAAAATTGGCAGGAATCCGTCCAGGCAGCGTTTGTCCGGACAGGTACGTCCTGGGCCGGGCCATCCCGGGCGCATCAGGACAAGCTTCACGGCCTGGGCGAAGGCGGCTGCCGCCCCCGCGCCAGAGGGAAAGCAAATTCAGGCCTTGCGGTGGACCGCTCCGATCAGGCCCAGCAGACCGAGACCCAGCAAGGCCAGGCTCTGCGGTTCGGGGATGTCTATCGTGTCCCGGACGTACAGGGTTTCGTAGTAAGCATGCCCCCAAGTGCTGGCATAGAATCCTGACGCCAGATCGATTTTATCCACGTGGGTAAAGAAGGAATTCCAGTACGCGACGGACTGGATCGCGCCGTTGTCGAAGTCCGCCAAGGTCGGAGCCTGGGCCAGCTCGGCGTCGGTCGCGAAGCGCCAGCCGTCATGCAGGCTCGGGGCATACAAAGTGTTGCTAATCCAGGATTCCTCATTAACCGGCGATGCCCAGGTCCAGTCCAGCCCATCCTTCGTGACATAGGTCGACGCGGGAAGATCGGTGAGAATCGGGTTCGCGTAGGCGTTGATGCAGAAGCCCAGCAGAAGCAAGGCCGCGGCGATCAGTTGCTTCACTTTCATGATGCGCTCTCCTCATATTATGTCGGCACCGCCGATGAGCAAGCTTCGCGCCAGGGAAAAATCCTTTTTTGAATCAAAAGCCTGGACAGCTTTCAAATCAGGCTCCCTGTCGTTGTGTAAATTTTCCCGACAGTGCGATGAGCCGTGGCGACATCACCGCCCACCCGGAATACGGCGTCCGAGACCAGACTCCGCGCGGATCGACTCTTGGTCCGCGGTGGGCCCGAAGCTTCGCGATGCTAGACTCCCCGTCTCCCTTTCCCGCTTCCCCGCATGTCCGCCCTGTTTCCCGAAGCCATCCTCAATGCGATCCCCGCCGAGCTGCGCGAGGTACCCGAAAAAGTGCGGGCGCTGACCGGAATCGAGGTCGTCGCGGCGCCATTCGACGAAGCCTTCATCCGTGCGAATCCGGATTTCGCGCGCGCGTCAGCAGTGCTGGACATCGACCCGCGGCACACCTCGATCACGATCCGCTTCGCGCGCGACGCGCTGAACGCGCGGATCGCCTCGCACGAGCTGATCCACCTGAAGCGCAATGTGCTCGAATCGGCGCCGAAGTTCTTCCCCCAGGCCGGCGCCGAGCACGCCCAGGCACAGACCATCTTGCTGCTCGAAAACGCGCTGGAGCACCTCTTCGTCGTGCCCGAGGAGATCGCCGCCCACGCGGACTCGGAAGCGTGGTGGGTCAGGGAATGCGCGGAGGCGATCCGCGGCGCGGACGGGCACGGCTTCACGCTGGCGCTGCACTGGCTCTTCCTGCGTCAGGTGCTGACGCGCCATGAGGATCTGGCGCACGACTGCGCCGCGCGGCTCAACCGCGCCCCCGGTTTCGCGCGGATCGCGGCCCATCTGGAGCAGCAGATCCGCAAGGCCTTTCCGGACAAGGCAGCGATGCAGCAAATCCTGCTCGGCGTGCTGAGCCCGGCGATCCGCGAGAGGATCACGGTCGCCCGCTATCAGATCCGCGACGGGCGGCTGCACACCGAAAGACTTGCCCTCCCCGACTGAACGCGCTCAGAAACCCTGGGGCTGGCTGTCCTTGGGCCAGTCGAGCGTGTAATCGACACTGATGCTCTGGCTCGCGCCGGGCGCGAGCTTCATCTGCCAGGCCATCACGCCGGCCTTCTTCTCCCAGTCGCGCGTCGTCGGAGGCGGCGAGAAGCGGGATTCGACCTTCAGAAGATCGTTGGCGCTGACCGGTGCGGGTTCGAGCAGCAGCAGATCGACCGCCTGATGGTGGCGGTTCGTGATCACATACTCGCTGGCAATCCGGCGCTCGCGCCGCTGGCCGATCAGCCCCCCACGAGCGCTCAGCTGCGGCGCAGCGTTCACCTTGACGCGGACCAGATCGTCGCGCCCGAAGGGCAGCTCGAGCTTCTCGCCCTGCTCGGCGCTCCAGCGCGTCGCGCCGATATAGGCGCCATCGCGATAGAGCTGGACTTCACCGGGCAACCAGACGCCCTCGGGACGCGCGGCGCTCGCGACGATGTAGGCGTTCGGATCCTGGCGCGGCACGCTCTGCACGCGCAGCCCGACCGGCACCGTAATCTTGGACAGACTCACCGTGACCCGGCGTCCGTCGGAGGGCAGCGAGATCTTCGCCGGCACTTCGAACTCGGTCGCGAATTCGGTCTGCAGCTCGGCCACCTCGAACAGCGCATCGTCGGTGCGGGCCCGCTTGGCCATCGCGGGCGCCGGCGACGGCGCGGGGGCCGCGGCCATTGGAGCGGCCATCGACTCGAAGACAGGCCGCGGTTCGCGCAGCGACACGAGCCAGGACCGCGGAGGCTGAGCCTGGGGAGAATGGCTGGGCTGACCGGTCGAGAGGCGAAGCGCGACATTGCTCCAGTCCTCGCCGCTCATCTGCGCGATCTGCGCCTGGCGTTCGATCGTGACGCGCGCGGACGCGGAATCGAGGCTGGCACGATAGACGCTCTGCCAGCCCGGACCGCTGATCTGATAGCTGATCCGGACTTCGCCGGCCTTCTCGGCGGCGAGCGCGAGCGTCAGTGCGCGCGCTTCGTTGCCCTGCTCTGCGAGCTTCGCGAGTTCCTGCTCCAGAACCGCTTTCTGCTTTTCGAACGAACGCTTCTGGACCGCGACCTTCGCGATCCGGGCATAGGCATCGCGCCCACCCGAACGGATCGCGGTCAGAGTCTGGGTCAGGTCGCGGATCGGCGCCGCGCTCTTCGCCTCCGCGCCGAGGCCCTTCAGATAGCCGGTGACGAGTTCGGCGGACTGGCGCTCGGTGTCGAGCAGTGCGATCGCATCGCCGAGTTCGACGAGCTTCGCCTCCAGTTCGGCCTGGCGCGGGTTCAGCGCATCGGCGCGCGCGGCGTCGAGCACCGAGAGTTCGCCGAGGCGGATGCCCGGATCGGCTTCGACGCGAATCGTCCGGGCGTCGAAACCGGCGGGCAGACCGTCTATCCGCAGAGTCTTCGCTCCGGGCGCGACACGCGCGACGCGCTCGACCGTCGCACTGCCCGGATAGAGCGTAACCCGGGCGATGTGCGAGGCGTCCTCGGCGTGGACCTGGGTCAGCACGAGCGCCAGCAGCGCGAAGAGCAAACAGCGTTTCATCGTCAAGCCTCCCTCCTCTGGAGCGCTCTACCGCGCCCGATCCGGCGAGCATAGCGCAAAGCCTGCCGCGCGACTCAATGATACAAAGCCCGGTTGTGAGATCGCCGCTCCGGGGCAAGAATGCTCGCTCTTAGGGAAACTTCGACGACCATGCTCCGCTCTCTCCTCGCCACCGCCGCGCTGTTCTGCGCGTTCGCCGCCCACGCCAGTTCGCCATCCGTGCTGATCGACGCCTCGGCTCTGCAAGCCTGGCTCGCCGCCAGCGAACTCCACCCCGATGATCCCTCCGTATGGAACGCCGCAAGCGCGGCGACGACGGGAGGCAGAATGGCCCAGGCGGCGATTCCGAGTTTCGGCGCAGTGCCGAAAGAAAAAGTGGCAAAACCCTCCCGCGAGCGGGTCGCTGCACTCGCGGTCGAAATCAGCAAATGGGATGTCGGTGCGCTGGTCCGCGATGTCGCCGGTCTCTTTCCGCCCATGCCCGACCGGACAGCGAAGGTCTATGTCGTCGCCAACGGGATCCCGGTCTGGGCGGACATGTATCAGCGCAATTTCGTGTTCCGCAACGGCGACCCCTTGCTCAGCGATGAAGAAGGTGAGCCCGTCATCCTGGTCAATGCGCTGCTGATTTCGACGCTCTACAAGGGCGACGCGAAAACCGTGGCCAAGGACTGCTATCAGGTACTCCGGCACGAACTCTTTCACGTTTTCTATGCCTGGTACCAAGCCTCGGAGCCACGCCGCACGGCGCTCAAACACCCGCGCTCTCAAGAGGAGGAGATGCTCGATCTGACTCTGAACGAAGGGATCGCGCATTTTCTCGCCAGCCGGGATTCGCTGATGCGTGAGGGTTTTCCGGTCGAACGGGCCAAAAAGGCACTGCGCGATCTGGAGAACGCATTGACCGCGATCGACAATGGCAGCGCCACGGAGAGACTCATCTCCCAGGCGAATCTGGGCCCCTATTGGGACAAGTATGCGGCGATATCCGGAATGCTCTTCGCGTATGGAATCGAGAAAGCCCAAGGCGAAGCGGGCCTGAAAGCGGTCATCGCGCAAGGTCCGGCCTCTCTGCTGCTCAATTACGCGAGGGCATCCGGCTTCAATACCGAACTCCCGCGGCTGAGTCCGGCCCTGCTCGCCTGGGCAGAGCGCAATCAGCGCCCCCCATCCGGATCGGGCAAGTGAGCGCATAGCAAAAAGCCCATTCCGGAGAATGGGCTTTTTGCTTGAAGCTTTTGGTGCATCCGGAGCGATTCGAACGCCCGACCCCCTGGTTCGTAGCCAGGTACTCTATCCAGCTGAGCTACGGATGCACTGCGAAGAAACAAGATAATACTGGAATAAAAAGAGAATGTCCAGAGTCCGGATTCAAATTCCCGAATCAATTCCACAAAACCACTTTCATCACGCCCTCCGCCGACACCGGGCGCAGTGAATCAATCAAAAGCAAAAAGCCCATTCCGAAGAATGGGCTTTTGCCTGAATCATTTGGTGCATCCGGAGCGATTCGAACGCCCGACCCCCTGGTTCGTAGCCAGGTACTCTATCCAGCTGAGCTACGGATGCACTGCGAAGAGCGAAGGATATTAACCTAGATCCTGCTTTTCTGCAACAACTGTTTGGCGGAGAAGGAGGGATTCGAACCCTCGATAGAGCTTTTTGGCCCTATGCTCCCTTAGCAGGGGAGTGCCTTCGACCACTCGGCCACCTCTCCAAACAAGAGTGGCGATAATACAGGGCCACTCTTGTCGCGTCAACCCGGCTCAGTCGATTTGATCGAGGTCGAATGCCTTGTGCAGGATGCGAACGGCCAGCTCAAGGTACTTCTCGTTGATGACGACCGAGATCTTGATCTCCGAAGTCGAGATCATCAGGATATTGATGCCCTCTTCGGCCAGCACGCGGAACATCTTGCTCGCGACCCCCGGATGGGAGCGCATGCCGACGCCGACTGCCGAAACCTTGCAGATGCTGCGGTCGCCGATCACTTCGCGGGCACCGATGTGCTCCTTGACCTTCTCGAGCACGGCCTTCGCCTTTTCGAACTCGGGGCGATTGACGGTGAAGGAGAAATCGGTCGTGCCGTCGCGACCGACATTCTGGATGATCATGTCGACATCCAAATTCGCATCGGCGATCGGGCCCAGGATCTGGTAGGCGATGCCGGGGCGGTCGGGCACGCCCAGAACGGTGAGCTTGGCCTCGTCGCGGCTGAAGGCGATTCCCGAGATGATCGGCTGTTCCATGCTGATGTCTTCCTCAACGGTGATGAGCGTGCCTTCGCCTTCCTCCTGGAAGCTCGACAATACGCGAAGTTTGACCTTGTACTTGCCCGCGAACTCGACGGAACGGATCTGCAGGACCTTCGAGCCCAGGCTCGCCATCTCCAGCATTTCCTCGAACGTGATCTTGTCGAGCTTGCGCGCTTCGGGGACGACCCGCGGATCGGTCGTATAGACCCCGTCGACGTCCGTGTAGATCTGGCACTCGTCAGCGCAGAGCGCGGCGGCGAGCGCAACGCCCGTCGTGTCCGAACCACCGCGCCCCAGAGTCGTGATGTTGCCTTCCTCGTCGACGCCCTGGAAGCCGGCCACGATGACGACCTGGCCTTCATCGAGATCGGCGAGGATCTTCTTCTCGTCGATGTTCAGGATCCGCGCCTTCGTGAAAGCGCTGTCGGTCAGGATGCGAACCTGTCCGCCGGTATAGCTGCGCGCATTGACGCCCTCTTCCTTCAGGGCCATCGCGAGCAGACCGATCGTGACCTGCTCTCCGGTCGAGACGACCACGTCGAGCTCGCGCGGATCGGGGTTGGCCTGGATTTCCTTGGCCAGGCCGATCAGGCGGTTCGTCTCGCCGGTCATCGCCGAGACGACGATGACGAGCTTGTGTCCTTCGCGCCGGAAGCGCGCGATCCGCTTTGCAACGTTGCGGATGCGCTCGGTGCTGCCTACCGAGGTACCGCCGTACTTCTGAACAATGAGTGCCATTGTGAGTAACCGTGGGCTGCTAGGAGCTTGCGAGTTTACAACATCCTGGCGCTTGTCATACCCACCCGAATTTTGACATTATTTAACAGCGCCGTAACGATCGGATACCGCTCTGATGCTATGGCAATAACATATTGCTTTATACTTGCGCCATAGTTCGGTGCTGAGGCAGTCTCGCCCCCACCGCTCACAGCGCCACAAGCGCTCCAAACCGACAGAGGCCATGCACATGAAAAGTACTGACAAGGAAGTTGACGTCCGCGAAATCCGCCGCAAGCTCGGCATGAACCAGTCCCAGTTCTGGTCGAAGATCGGCGTCACGCAGAGCGGCGGTTCGCGCTACGAGAGCGGCCGCAACATCCCCCGCCCTGTTCAGGCCCTGCTCAAGCTGGTCCACGTCGAACAGATCGATCCGGGCAAGGTCAAGCGCGAAGAGCTGGACGTGATCGAGTACCTGAAGAACGCGAACCCTGAACTGCTCAAGACGCTGAAGAAGGAAGCTCGCGCCAACAAGAAGAAGGCCTGAGCGACACGCGATTTCACGCCGGCCGGAACTCTCCGGCCCCAGCAGCATCGAAGCACGCGGCACCTACCCTTTTGAGGTATGGTGCCGTTTGTTTGTGTAGCTCTCTCCCGACTCAGGCCCCCCATGAAGATCACTCGCCGACTCGAATTCGACGCCGGACACCGGATCCCCCAGCACGGCAGCCAGTGCCGCAACCTCCACGGCCACCGCTACGTCCTTGAGGTCAGCCTCGCCGGCGACACGGTCGCGGACGCCGGCGCGGCGAACGAGGGCATGGTGCTGGACTTCTCGGACATCAAGACGATCGTCAGTGAGCACATCGTCTCGCGCTGGGATCACGCCTTCCTGGTCTATCAAGGCGACAGCGTGATCCGCGATTTTCTCGAAAGCCTGCCCGGGCACAAGACCGTCGTCGTGCCGGCGATCCCGACCGCCGAAAACCTCGCCCGCCTCGCCTTCACGACGCTCGCGCCGCTCTTTGAAGAGCGCTACCAGGGTCGGCTCAGGCTCGAACGCGTGCGCCTCTACGAGACGCCCAACTGCTGGGCCGACGCCGAAGCGCTCTGAATCAGAGCACGCAAACTCCCGCCGGCCCGGCCTCAAGACGGCCAATCGCACAGGCTTCACTAAAGCCCGACGCGTGAAAAGCGGCGAGCACTTCGGGTACCGCGGCCGCCGCGCAGGAGACCAGCAGCCCGCCCGAAGTCTGCGGGTCGGTCAGCAAGGCCTGCTGCCACGGCTCAAACGCGGCGGGCAGCGAAACCTGCGCCCCGTAGCCGCTCCAGTTGCGGCTCGACGCTCCGGTCTTGATGCCTTCACGGGCGAAGGCGCAGGCCCACGCTATCAGCGGCAGCTTCGCGAATTCGATCTGCGCGGCCAGCGAAGAACCCCGGCAGATTTCGAGCAGGTGCCCGAGCAGGCCGAAGCCCGTCACGTCGGTCAGCGCATGGACTGAGTCGATTCCGGCGAGCTCTTCGCCGACCCGGTTGAGCCGGGTCGTATGGCGGATCATCTCGCGATAGCCGTCGTCATCGAGCAAGCCCTTCTTCAGCGCCGCCGACAGGATGCCGACCCCCAGCGGCTTGCCGAGGATCAGCACATCGCCGTCCCGCGCATCGATGTTGCGCCTCACCCGGTCGGGATGGACAAGGCCCATCACGACGAGGCCATAGACCGGTTCCAGGATGTCGATCGAGTGCCCGCCGGCGATCGGGATTCCGGCTTCGCGGCAAATCGCGGCGCCGCCTTCGAGGATCTTGCCGATCGCCTCCAGCGGCAGCTTGTCCAGAGGCATGCCGACCAGCGACAGCGCCATGATCGGCCGACCGCCCATCGCATAGACGTCCGAGATCGCATTGGTCGCCGCGATCCGCCCGAAATCGAAGGGATCGTCGACGATCGGCGTGAAGAAGTCGGTCGTCGCGATCAGCGCCAGACTGTCGTTGAGCCGATAGACGGCCGCATCGTCGGCGCTGTCGTTGCCGACCATCAGCTCGGGCGGCAGGATCCCGGCCGGGGCGTGGGCGAGCAGTTCGGCGAGCACGGCGGGCGCGATTTTGCAGCCACAGCCGCCGCCGTGAGAAAATTGAGTCAGCCTGATGTCCATTTGATCCCCGGATCGTCGAAGAATGGCCGAAGATTCTACCCTCGCCAACCAGCCCGCTCACTCATGACCTCGCCCCGCGGTCTCGCCCGACTCGAAGACGTCTCCTCCTTTGACGCGATCATCGATGTGCGCTCTCCGGCCGAATACGCCGAAGACCACATCCCCGGCGCGATCAACTGCCCGGTGCTCGACGACGAGGAGCGCGCCCGGATCGGCACGCTTTTCGTGCAGAGCTCGCCCTTCGAAGCGCGCAAGTTGGGCGCGGCTCTGGTCGCCGAGAACATCGCCCGCCATCTGCGCGCGCACTTCCAGGACAAGCCGCGCACTTGGCGGCCGCTGATCTACTGCTGGCGCGGCGGTCAGCGCAGCGGCGCCTTCACGCTGGTGATGAGGCAGATCGGCTGGGATGCCTGCCAGCTGATCGGGGGCTACAAGCCCTACCGGAACTTCGTGCTCAGCACGATCGCCGAGCTCCCCGCCGAGCTTCGCTGGCGCGTGGTCTGCGGCCCGACCGGCAGCGGCAAGACCGCGCTGCTCGCCGCACTCGCCGCGCGCGGCGAGCAGGTGCTCGATCTGGAAGAGCTGGCCTGCCACCGTGGCTCGGTGCTCGGCGCGATCCCGGGCCGGCCCCAGCCCAGCCAGAAAGCCTTCGAGACCGCGATCGCCGAACGCCTGCTCGCCTTCGAGCCCGAACGCCCGATCTACGTCGAAGCGGAAAGCCGGAAGATCGGCAGGCTCCAGGTTCCCGAGAGCCTGATCCAGGTCATCCGCTCCAGCACCTGCGTCGTCATCGAGGCGAGCCTCGATGCGCGGATTGCCTTTCTGCTCCGCGATTACGCGCACCTGGGCGATGACAAGGCGACGCTGCTCGACTGCCTTGCGAGCCTCGCAGCGCTGCACAGCCGCGAGACGCTGGCGCGCTGGCAGGTCCTGGTCGTCGAAGGACGGATCAAGGAACTGCTCGGCGAACTGTTGAGCCGGCACTACGATCCGCTCTACGCCAAATCACAGAAATACAACTTCGCGCGGCTCGCTCAGGCGCGCACGCTCAAACTTGCCAAGCTGGACCCCGATTCTCTGGACGATGCCGCCGAGCGCCTCCTCGCCTATCCTGACTAGACAGGACAACGAGGATGGGCCGTGGGACGGACAGGACAATTCGCGCTGATCGCCAGCCTCGTCGCCGCCACGGCGAGCGCAGCCTGGTTCGTCTTTGCCCCGCGCCAGGTCGCCGTCGTCCACCCCACGCGCGGCCCCGCGATCGATGCGGTCTATGCGACCGGAACGGTCGAGCCGACCGTGATGCTGCCCATCGCGCCGCGCAGCAGCGGCCGGATCGCCGAGCTCAAGGCCGATGAAGGCAGTCAGGTCAAGGCCGGCGAAGTGCTCGCACGGCTCGACGATGAAGACCTGACCCAGGGCATACGCGAGCTGGCGGCACGCGCCGACTATACCCGAGCGCAGTTCGAGCGGACCCGCCGCCTGGTCGCCCGGAACTTCCTGTCCGCCGCCGAGCTCGACCGCAGCCGCAGCGAACGCGATGCGGCCGAAGCGGCGCTGCGCCGCGCCCGGGTTCAGCGCGACTACCTGGCGCTGAGCGCTCCGGCTGCCGGCCTGATCATTCGCCGCGACGGCGAGATCGGCCAGTACGTCGCCGCGGGCCAGACCGTGTTCACACTCTCCTGCTGCGCGCCGCTCAGAGTGGCCGCCGAAGTCGACGAGGAGGACATCGCACGCATCCGCGTGGGTCAGAAGGTGCTGATGAGTTCGGACGCCAGGCCGGGCCGGATCTTCACGGGCCGCATCCACGCCATCACGCCCAAGGGCGATCCGCTCGCGCGCAGCTACCGGGTCAGGGTTAGCGTGGATGCGCCAGCCGGGATGATGGTCGGGATGACCGTCGATACGAACGTGATCCTCGGCGAGCGCGACAAGGCCTTGCTGATCCCGAGCGCAGCGCTGCACGGCAGCTCGGTGTGGATCCTGCGCGATGGGCGGCTCGCGCGCCGTGCGGTCGAAACCGGCGCAGCAGGCGATGCGCGCGTCGAGGTACGCAAGGGCCTTGCCGAAGACGAGTGGATCGTGCTCGGCGACGAGGCCGCGCTGCGCGAAGGCGCACGCGCACGAGCCCTGCCGTGAGCACGATCGCGCTCGACATCGCCCTCGCCCATCTGGGACAGAGGAAGCGCCAGACCCTGGTGTCGCTGAGCGGAGTCGTGCTCGGCGTCGCCTTCTTCCTGGCCGTGTCCTCGCTGATGCGCGGCTCGGAGAAGGACTTCATCAAGCGCCTGATCGACAACAGCCCGCACATCACGGTCTCGGACGAATACCGCCACCCGGCCCGCCAACCCGCGGTCAAGGCCTACCCGACCGGGGCGGTCGAGGTTCGCCACGTCAAGCCGCAGAGCGAAACCCGCGGCATACGCGGCTACCGCTCCCGGCTCGCCCGCGTCGAAGCGATCCCCGGCCTCAGAGTGGCGCCGGTGCTGAGCGGATCGGTGGTTCTGGTCTTCGCTGGCCGACAGCAGAGCGTGTCGCTGTCGGGAATCGTGCCGGCGAAAATGAAGCGGGTCAGCACGATCGAGGAGAAGATCGTCAGCGGTTCGCTCGAAGCGCTGGCCGCGAACCCGAACGGTATCATCATCGGCCGGGGGCTCGCCGACAAGTTCAGCCTCAGGATGGGTTCGACCGTCAGCGTCGTCGCGACCGACAGCGGCAGCCGCAGCCTGCAGGTCGTCGGCATCTTCCGCAGCGGCAACGCCGCCTACGACGAGGGCCAGACCTATACGCTGCTCAAACGCGCCCAGACCCTGTTGGGCCGTCCCAACCGCGTCAACCGCTTCATCATCCAGCTCGAAGACGCGAACCTGGCCCGCGAAATCGCGCTCCGGATCGAACGCGAGACCGGCTACAAGGCGGTCTCGTGGATAGAGGCTTCCGAGGACATCCTGAGCCTGCTGCTGGTCCGCAACCTGATCATGTACAGCGTCGTGCTCGCGATCCTGCTGGTCGCCGCCTTCGGCATCTACAACACGTTGTCGACGATCGTGTTCGAGAAGATTCACGACATCGCGATCATGAAAGCGATGGGTTTTCATGCCCGCGACGTGCGGCGGATCTTCCTGCTCGAAGGCCTGATCGTCGGCCTGATCGGTTGCGCGCTGGGCGAGCTGCTGGGCCTGGGCATGATGAAGCTGCTCGCGCAGATCGAGCTGCGCCCGCCGGGGATCACCGACCCGGTCCATATGCCGATCTGGTGGGGCGCCGAGCAATACCTGATCGCGGCGGCCTTCGCGCTGGGCGCCTGTCTCGCGGCGGCCTATCTGCCGGCGCTGCGCGCCGGATCCGTCCATCCGGTCGAGATCTTGAGAGGCGCGGCATGATCGCGATCCGCGCCGAGCAGCTCAACCGCGTGCTGCACGGCGAAGTGCCGGTGACGCTGATCGAGGACATCAGCCTGGAGATTCCCGAGGGCGAGTTCGTCGCAATCATGGGGCCTTCGGGATCGGGAAAGTCCTCGCTGCTCTATCTGCTGGGTCTGCTTGATCTGCCGACATCGGGACGGATCTGGCTGGACGGAGTGCCGACCGGAGGATTGAGCGACGATGCGCTGTGCGAGACGCGGCTCGCGAAGCTGGGCTTCGTGTTCCAGTTCCACTTCCTGCTCGCCGAGTTCAGCGCGCTCGACAACGTGATGCTGCCGATGCGCCGCCTCGGCCGCCTCAGCGAAGTTGCGGCACGCAAAAGAGCCGAAGCGCTGCTCGCCGAGCTGGACCTGTCCGCGCATCTGGCCAAGCGTCCGCACCAGCTCTCGGGCGGACAGAGGCAGAGAGTCGCGGTCGCCCGGGCGCTGGCCAACGATCCACCGGTGATCCTCGCCGACGAGCCGACCGGCAACCTCGATTCGGTGTCCAGCCGGAACGTGCGCCAGATCCTCCGCGATCTGGCCAGCCTGAGGGGCAAGACCGTCGTCGCGGTGACCCACGACGCGAACTTCGCGGCCGCGGCCGACCGGCAGATATCCCTCGTCGACGGCCGGCTCGCCGCTAGGGGCGGACCAGGTAGTCCAGAACCTCGCCCATCAGCGCATTGATCTGAGCGTAGCGCGCGGCGGGCCGGGCGCGGATCGCCTCGGCGGACTGGATGAACGGACCGGGGATCAGCTCGTCGGCGCAGTGTTCGAGCATCAGCGCGGCGCTCGCGGCAGTCGTCTCCAGGTGAAACTGCAGAGCGATCGCGCGCGGCCCGAACTGGAAAGCCTGATGTGCGCAGGCCGTACTCTTCGCGAGAAGGACCGCCCCGTCGGGCAGCGCGAAGGTCTCGCCGTGCCAGTGGAAGACTTCGACCGAATCGGGGAAGCGGAAGGCTTTGGCGTCCGTGGAGGCGACGGCCTCAATCGCAAAGAAGCCGATCTCCTTGTGCGTGCCGCGATGAACCGCCGCGCCGAGGCTGCTCGCGATCAGCTGGGCGCCCAGGCAGATCCCGAGCACCGCTTTGCCGGCGCGAACCGCCTCGCCGATCAAGGCTTCCTCGTCGGCGAGCCAGGGATGGAGTTCCCCGTCATGGACGCTCATCGGCCCGCCCAGCACGATCAGCAGATCGAACTCGGCGAGCGCGGGCAGAGCGGCCGACTCGTAAATGCGGGTCCAGGATACCCGGGCATCCCGGGCCGCCAGCCAGGCGTCGATAGAGCCGAGAGCCTCGAAGGGCACATGCTGAAGGACATGAACGCGCATCGCGGCCTCCCCGCTCAGATCATCAGTTGTCACCGAAGTACTTCAAGGTATCGGCGCCGAAGTGCGACTTGCGCCGCGAATGGATCAGCGTACCGCTGCCTTCGCTGCTGAGGATTTCGAGCAGCAAGGCGCTGGGCAGGCGCGCATCGGTCAGATGGGCCGAGCCGACTCCGCTCTGCAGCGCATCGACGATCGCGCCAAGGCGGACCTTCTGGTCAGCGCTGAGCAGACCGCCCTCGCCGACCAGCACCAGCGCCTCGGCCACCGACAGGTCGGCGAGCGGCCGGCCTTCGTCGTCGAGGATGCCTGGCTCGTCGGTCATCACGACCAGCTTCTCGGCGCCCAGCGCCTGGGCGAGCCGGGAAGCCACATCGTCAGCATCGACAAAGATCGCTTCACCGTCCGGGCCGGCCGCGATCGGCATGATCACCGGCGAGAAATTGCGCGACTGCAGCAGAGTGATGATCTCGGGATCGACTTTCGATACCCGGCCATGATCGGCGCCGGAATCCTCGCTCGACCCGAGCGGGACGGCCTGGACCAGAGGGCCGTCGAGACCGCTCAAACCGACAGCCTTGCCGCCGTGGCGGTTGATCAGTGCGACCAGTTCCTGGTTCAGCTCGCCGAGCACCATCTCGATGACATCCCGGGTCGTCGCGTCGGCCCCGGCGTCCGGCCTGACCCGGTCGAGGAAGACCGGAATGTTCGGGCCGCCACCGTGGACCAGCACCAGATGGATGCCGACGAGCTGCAGCAGCGCGACATCGCGGGCAAAGCCGGATTTGAGTGCAGCGTCGGCGACGGCCTGGCCGCCGATCTTGACGACCAGCGTGCGGCCGTGAAGGCTCTGGATGAAAGGCAGGGCCTCGGCAATGATGTCCGCCCTCTGCGTCGAGGAGAGAGAATCGTCTTCCATCACTCGCCTCCCTTCATCAGCGACAGCAGCGTTGCGATCGTCACCGGATCGGTCGCCGCACGCAGCCGCTCGCGAAAGACCCGGTCATTGAACTTTCCGGCGAGCCGCGAGAGCAGCTGAAGATGCAACTCAGGCGAATCGTTGGGCACGATCAGGACCATGAAATCGGAGACCGGCTTGCTGTCGGGCGCGTCGAACGCGATCGGAAACTGGGTGCGCGCGAACACCGCGAACGGGCGGCTCGCTTCGGTAAGGCGGGCATGGGGGATCGCGACTCCGTGTCCCAGACCGGTCGAACCCAGCTTCTCGCGGGCGCTGAGCTTCTCCGCGACGAGCGCATGAGGCAGGCCGTAGCGCGTCTCTATGTTCTGAGCGATTTCGGCGAACAGGCCGCTGCGACCGGCGACCTTCAGGTCAAGCAGCACATCGTCTGCGGACAACAGGGGGAATACTGTACTCATGCCCTTCTATCTCGGAGGATCTTGCAAATGCGCGACTTTACACGCTGCGAGCGCCCCGCCTCGAAAAAAGACCGCACAACTGCGGTCAGATCAAATCGCGGGGGCGAGCTGCTGGCCCCCGCGCCACACAACTCAGTGCCTCTTGCGCGAACCGGACTTCTTGCCCTTGTCGGTCGGCGTGCTCGCGTCGGCCGGAGCGGCGGCCTCGGCGCGTTTCGCCGCCAGCTTCACGAAGCGTCCCTTGAGTGCAACACCGGCCAGCACGGCGCCAGCGTGGCATTCGTAGTCGGTCGCGCTCTTTTCGGCGTCGCGCTTGTAGAAGCTCTCGATATCGACGACGGCATCGGCGCCTAGCTGACGGGCGCGGTTCTGCAACTGGATCATCGCCGACAGGAAAGCCCAGCGGCAGGCCTCCTCGTCGCTCTTGCCGAAAGCGTTGGTCTTCTTGTTCGTCGAATCCTCGCCAAAGCTCTTCTCGATCGCCGGAGTCTTCTGGTTCGCAAAGAAAAACTTGACCCCGGAGTCGAGCTTGGCCTTCGCATCCGTCGACGCCATCGCTTCATCGATGGACAGGTGAAGTTCGGTGTCGCGCGCCTGGGCGCCCAGCGCGAAGAGCGAGGTCAGCAGCGCCACCATTAACCGGTATTTCATGTTTTTCTCTCCTTGGATTCTGGGGAAACCCCATTCAAGCACAGCAATGTATCAACAGTCCTTCGCCTGCCAGCACGACCAGGCCGAAATCCCCGCCGCTGCGTCGCGACACTCGACGAAACCGGCGAAAACCTGGGGCAGGCCTTCCGCAAGCCAGCCGGCGGCGAGCGCTTCGGCCTCGGGCCAGAACGAACCCGACACAAAGACCGTCGTCGCCCGGGCAAGGCCTGGGCACTGGGCGGCGAGCGCGGCAAGGCTCACGCCGATCTGCGACTGGATGAAGCCGAAGGGCATCAGCGCGAGTCCCGCTCCGAGATCTTCCAGGGCGAGCCGGGTCTCGGCGCGCGGGCCGGTCGAAGTGCCGAGGATCAGGGCGCAGCCCGGCAGCGGCTCGGGCAGTTCGAGCAGGCCGGCCAGGGCCAGCTCGGCGAAAGAGCCCATGCGCCGGGGAAGGTGGCCCAGGCGGGCGCGGATCTTCGCGCGGGCGGCCTCGGGCGTCAGTTCGACGCTCGCGCGGGCAAACGGGATCATGGTTCACTCTCCAGCACCAGGGCCGCGGTCTGGCCCCCGAAACCGAGCCAGACGCCCAGCACCGCCCCGCCCTGCCAGAGCTGGCGAGCCGCCGGAGCGAGGTCGAGGTCCGGGTCGGCGCTCACGAAACCCGCGGTCGGCGGAATCTCGCCCCGGTCGAGGCAAGAAGATATGAGATTCAGTTCGGCGATCCCGCTCGCGCCCAGGCAGTGCCCCAGAACGGGTTTGAGCGAGACGCAGGGCGGCAGCGCCTTGAAAACACGGCGCAGCCCCGCAAGCTCGGCGCCGTCGGTGAGCGGACTTCCCGCTCCGTGCAGCTTGATCAGAGAAATCGCTTCGGGCGGGCAGTTCGCGCGCGCCAGCGCTTGCGCTATCGCTGCGGCGACCGGCGCGCCGGACAGATCGGCCGCGGTCGGCCCGCTCGCGTCCATGCTCCAGCCCCGGCCCGAAACCCGCCAGCCTGGCCCGTCTGCGCGGGACAGGATCAGGCCGGCGAGCGCCTCGCCGAGCATCAGTCCGTCCCGGTCGCGATCGAGCGGCCGGCACAGGTCTTCGCCGAGCAGACCCAGCGATGCGAAGCCTTCCCGGGTGTAGCGGTTGCCGAGTTCCAGCCCCAGCACCAGCGCGTGCTGGCAGCGCCTTGACGCGAGTTCGAGCACCGCCGCATCGAGCGCGGCGAGGCTTGCGACACAGGCCGAGCCGAAACAGAAGGGATGAGCGCGAAGGCCGGCAAGATCTGCCAGATGAGCGCTCAGTTCGGCCGGGCTGGTCAGCGGCAGAGCGTCGAGCGACGAGGTCTCGGCCCAGCCGATGAAGTGCGACGAAGAGCCCAGAAAGAGCGGCATCGCCTGCCACTGCGCGTCAGTGAGGCCGCTCACGTCGCGCAGCCGGGCGAAGAGCGGCTTCGCGAGCGCGGCGAGACGCTCGGGCCAGGCGCCGTCAAAGCCCTCTATCGCGCCGAAGCGCCGGCCTTCGCGCCGCGTGGTCGGCACCCGCGCGGCGAGCGCCGCATCCGTCGCAGCGGCGAGATCGGCTCCGCCGGCGCTCGCGAGCGCCCGGGCAAGGATCCTCATCCGCGCGCTTCCAGACCCGCGACGAACTCGGCGAGCGAAGTGAGACTCGCGAAGATGCGCCGCGTCTCCTTGCTGTCGGCCAGACGCACCCCGTAGCGCTTCTGCAGTGCCATCGACAGCTGCAGCGCGTCGAGCGAATCGAGCGCAAGCCGCGTTCCGCTGCCGAACAAGGGCTCGTCCGCAGCGAGGCTCGCCGGGTCCAGGTCTTTCTCGCAGCTCTCGACGATCAGCCGGGCCAGGGTCAACTTCAGTTCGCTCAATTCGGTCATCGTCAAAAAATTTCAGAGGTCGCGGCGGGCGCGCAGGATCAGGCTCGCCAGCAGCACGCAGATAAAGGCAAAAGCGGACAGCGCCAGCAGGGTTCCGGCGAGCGCGGCGAGGCCTTCGCCGCGCAGCAGCACTTTATGGAAGCCTTCCAGCGCCCAGGCCATCGGCGAGAGCGAAGTCAGGCTCTGCATCGCCGGTGGCATCACGAAGCGCGGCACCATGACGCCGCCTATCGCGCCCATCAGGATGTTGCCGACGCCGCCGACCACGGTCGCCTGCTCGGCGCTCCTGGCCAGTGCCGCGACGACGAAAGCCCAGGCGACCGCCGCCAGCGAGGTTGCGACGCAGAGCGGCAGGAGCGCCCACGCCGACGCCGGCAGGCGCAGCGCCTCGCCGCCCAGCGCAGGCACGACGAGAACGCCGACCGCGAACATCAATGCGGCCTGAAGCAGGTTCACACCGACGAAGGGCGGCAGCTTGCCGAGCAGCATCTGCAGCGGCGTCACGCCCAGCGCGCGCAGCCGGATCAGCGTTCCGTTCTGGCGCTCGGCGATGAAGACCGGGGCGAGCGGAATCACGACGAAGAAGAGGCCGAAGATCAGCCAGGCCGGAACGCTCTGCTGGACCGCGCTGGGTTTGATTCCCGCCGCGCCGACCAGCTCCAGAGGCGGCAACGCCAGCGAAGTCGAAACGACGGGAAGCGGCACGCCGAGCAGGCCCTGGATGCGCCGGGACAGCTCGGCAGCGCGCAGCTGGCCCATCCGCGCCGCGACGCTCTGCCGGAAAGCCTGCTGGGCCGCGACGGCGACGGTCGGGTCGGCGAGGATTTGCACCGGAAGCGGCGCATCGGCATCGGCGCCATTGACGGTGGCCGCAAAGCCCGCCCCGATCGCAACCGCGAAATCGGCCTTCCCCTGGGCGATCAGGCGCATCGCCTGGGCCCGGTCGGCGACGGCTTGTCCGTCCTTCGCCAATGTTGCGGCGAAGCGCTGGGACAACGCCGAGTGGTCTAGATCGATCAGCGCGATGCGCAGCCTGCCGCTGGGCGGATCGATCGCATCGCGCAGCGCGAAGGACATGATCAGGATGAAGACCGCCGGCATCACGAAGAGCGCGGCCAGAGCGTGCGGGTCGCGCCGCAGCGCCAGCCATTCCTTGCGCCAGAGCGCGATCAGTCGGGTCATGCGTCATCCCTCAGCGCGCGCTGCGTCAATTTGAGGAAGGCGTCCTCGAGGCTCACCTCGCCGACGCTGGCCGAACGCACAGCAACGCCCTGCTTCGCCAACTCGGTGAGCACGGCGGCCAACTCGAACGGGCCGGACAATTTGAGGGTCCAGCGCTGCGCACCAAGGCTGGCGAGGCCGTAGCGCCTCGTCCACTCCTCGGCGAGCGGCGCCGGCAACGGCGAGCCGAGCTGAAGTTTGGCCTCGCCGCCAGCCGCCGCGCAGACCTCGGCAAGCGTACCGTCGGCGCAGACGCAACCCCGATCGATGATCGCGACCCGGTCGGCGACCGCTTCGATCTCTTCCATATAGTGGCTCGTATAGAGCACGGCCCTGCCCTCGTCGCGCAGCTGACGCACCGCGTCGAGCAGGAAAGCACGCGACTGCGGATCGACTCCGGCGGTCGGCTCGTCGAGCAGCAGCAAGGGGGCGTCGCCGAGCACCGCCAGCGCGAGGTTGAGCCGCCTCTTCATGCCGCCCGACAGCGTGCGCGCCCGGCGCTCGGCGAAACCGCCCATCTGCCCGAAGGCGATCGCGGCCGCGACGCGCGCGCGCCGCGCTGCGCCCGCGAGACCGATGACTCCGGCGAAGACTTCGAGGTTCTCGCGCACCGTCAGCGCCGGGTAGAACGCAAAATCCTGGGGCGCCCAGCCGACCGCACGGGGCGCGCCGCTCCAGACGATCTGCCCGGGCTCCGCGTTGAGCGCTCCGGCGATCAGCGAGATCAGCGTCGTCTTGCCCGCTCCGTTGGGCCCGAGCAGGCCAAGCACCTCGCCCGCCGCGATCGTCAGGCTGACTCCGTCCAGCGCCGCCGCCGGGGCTCCCGGGTAACGCCAGGCGAGGGATTCGAGCTTCAGCATTTGAGGCTCTTCTGCAGAGCCAGGAAGAAGGCTTTCTCGCGCAGCGCCAGCGCTTCGAGCAGACCGGCGAGCGTTGCGGGCGACAGCGGCTCGCGATCGCGGCACATCCGCGCCGCAACCAGCGCGAACTCCCGCCACTGATCGCCGATCCCGATCAGCTCGGCCGCGAGTTCGGTCCAGGCCGGCTTCTCTGCGCGCTCGGCCGCCTCCTGCAGGAAGGCCGCATAGAGGAAGCGAAAACCCGCCCCTCCGGTGCCGATCTCCTCCTGCATCCGGACGATGTTGCCGATGTAGAGCTTTGCGGCACGCTCGTCCCCGGTCGCGAGGCGGGACAGCGCGCGGGCGAGGCGATGGATGCCGCGCACGCCGATCAGCGGCAAGGGCGTGCGCAGCATGATCCGGCAGGTCTTGCGGATCGCCGCGCTCAGCGCCTTCGCCCAGTCGGGCTCGCTAGCCGGGCTCTGTGCGTGATAGAGAAGCCCTTTCGGCGCCAGCGCGCCGCGCGCGAAGCGGGCCTTTTCGAGCGCCGCCGCATCGCAGAGAACCGTCTCCTCGAAGACCGGATCCGAGATCCGGTACTGATCGCCTTCGCGTCCGATGACCAGCAGGTTGTGCGCGTTGAAGTGAAAGCGCAGGTCTTCCGGAAAATAGGGAAGCCAGAAAACCGAGGTCTGCAGACCGACGATCCGGCCCTCGGCGAGCAGCGCATCGAGGCGTTCGCGCCCGGCCGCCGGCGAGCGGAAAGTCTCGAAACGGACGCGCCAGCCGAGGCACTTGAGGCCGCGCAGGATGAACTTCGGCGGCATCCGGTAGGAGATCAGCGGCAGTCCGTTGATCCGGACGAAAGGCAGGTAGGCGAAGGACAGCGCCGAAGAGAGGCCAAAGGCCATCGCTTCGGACAGATCGACTCCGGCGTGACGGGCCAGCGCCGCGACGACTCCGCTCTCGCAATGGCTGGCCTGGCGGTGTTCAAAGCTCTGCGCGTTCATCGCGGCTCCACGCTTCGCAAGTCTTCGACGCGGCAGCCGAGCACTTCGGCGTAGCGCGCCAGCGTCGCGTCCTTGAGCCGCGCAAACACGGCCGGGCGGAAATGGCGGCGGATCCGCCAGCGCCAGAAGCCGCTGGTCTGCGCGAGCAGATCGAGATCCATCCGGGCGCGGTACATGTGGAATTCGAGCGGCGAAGCGAGGCCGGCGAGCGCGCGCGCCCTCGCCTCTTCGGCAAGGCGTTCGAGTTCATTGACGGCCAGGGCATTGACGATCTCCTCGGCTTCCCAGCCGGCGGACGCGACGGCGCGCAGCCGGCCGTCCTCGCCCTGCGCGTAGATCGCCTTGCGGTGGCCGGCGAGCACGCGGCCCGCCTGTTGGGGAACGTGTTCGTCGCGCATCAGACCACCGTCAGATGAAAGAAGCCGCTCGAAAAGCGCCCGCTCTCGGGCACGAAGCAGAGGATTTTCTGGCCGCGGGCGAGGCGGCCGCTTTTGACCAGCTGGTCGAGCATGATGTAGATCGAAGCCGAACCAGTGTTGCCGCACTCGGCGAGGTTCGTGAACCAGCGCTCACCGGCGATCGCAAAGTCGAGCGACGCCAGCGCCGCCTCTATGCCGGGACGGAAGTACTCCGAGGACATGTGGGGCAGGAACCAGTCGATCGCGTCGACGGCGAGGCCGCGGCGTTCGATGATCGCTTCGAGCGGCCGGCGCAGCGTGTATTCGACGACGTTCGCGTTCAGCAGGCGCACGTCCTGTTTGACCGCGAGCAGCGAATGCGCTGCGCGCTCGGCGGCCGGAAAATCCAACCAGCCGCGGAAGTTTCCGCCCTCGTCCTTGTCTCCCCCGGCATACATGCAGACCGGCAGTTCATGGGCCTGAGAGCTGAGCTCGATCCAGTCCAGGCGCAGATTGAGCTGCCCTTCGCGCGGAGAAGATTCGATCATCACCGCGCCAGCTCCGTCCGACAGCATCCAGCGCAGGAAGTCCTTCTCGAAGGCGAGCTCGGGATGGGCTTCGAGTTCGGCGACGCGCGCTTCGCGCTCGGCTTCGAAATTTCGCCCGCGCATCATCATCGACGCGACTTCGGAAGCGCTCGCGACCGCGTGACGGGCCTCGCCCGAACGCACCGCCATCCACGCGTATTTGAGCGCGGTCGTCCCGGACAGGCAGATTCCGGCGGTCGCGACGACTTCGCAGGCCGGGATGCCCAGCTCGCCGTGCACCATCACCGCATGGTTGGGCATCAGCTGATCGGGCAAGGAAGTGCCGCAGGCAAGGCAGTCGATCTCGTCGGCGTCGAGCGCGCGCACCGCTTCGGCAGCGAGCTGGGCATTGGTCTGGCGGGGTTCGCCGCTCACCGGATCGAGCACATAGTGGCGGGTGCGGATGCCGTTGCTGCGCAGCACGATGCGGCGCGCACGCGAACGCTCCCCGCCGACGCAGCCGAGCACGTCTTCCATCGCGTCGCTGCCGACAGGCTCGTTGGGCAGGACGCTGGCGATCCGGGTGATGAAGGCTTGATTCGGTTCAGACATGGTTTTCCAGCCGCTCGCGCCCGCTTCCGGAAGGCGCTTCGAACTCGGCGCGGATGCGCGCGAAGCGTCGCCTGAAAAGCGGAGCGAGCAGGGTTTGCAGAGTCAGGCTCAGCGGCACGACGGTCAGGATCAGCGCGATCAGATAGATCACGAAGGCGAGCAAGGCCGGTCGGCGGCGCCGCTGTCCGGGCTTGCCGCAGGCGCGAACGAGACGCGACCAGAGCGCGAACGCGCGCGCGCCGGCGCGCTCGGACAGCGCGAGCCGGGCATCGACGCGGGCCGCCGCGAGGCCGGAGAGCAGAGGCGACGCGCCGCGCTCGCGCCCTTCGGCCAGGGCCTGGACCAGCGCCCGTCCGAAGCGCCCGGCCGCGGCGATCTCGGCCTCGTCGACGCCGGCCGGCGCGAGTCCCAGAAAGCGGTCGCGACGGCCGGTCAGCAGCCAGCGCGGCGTCGTGATGAAGCTCGCCAGCGCCGAACCGCGGTCGGTGAAGACGACGTGATCAAGCACCCGTGCACCGCTCGCGGCAAGCCGCGCGCGCACCCGGCTCCAGGCGCTCAGCCACATGTTCCGGCAGGCGACGACCGCAACGACGGGCCGGCCGGCGAGCAGCGCGGCGGTCCGGGAATCAGCTAGCCAGGACGCGACCGGCAGCGACGGCGACAAAAACCAGACCTGATAGCCGAGCACGACGAGATCGTAATCCTCGTCCGGGATCGCCCATTCGCCCGGGGCCGGCGCAATCCCGAGCACGGACTCGGGGAACACGTCGAAGAAGGACCAGAAGGACCACGGAAAGGGATGGCGCTCGAAGCCGGGTATCGCGCAGCGATCGACCCTGGCGCCGGCCGCGGCGAGCGGCTCGGCGAAACGGTCGAGGATGCGATCGAGTTGTCCGCTCTGCGAAGCGCCGATCACCAGAACCTTCTTCATGCGGCGACGAAGCTCAGCAGCGAATGCGACAGACCGATTCCGTCGCGGATATCGGCAAGGCGCAGCCCGGCTTCGCGAGCGCTGTCGATGAAGGCCTGGGATTCGTACATCTTGCTGTTGCCACTGGCCAGCGCGGTGAAATAAGGCGAAGTGTTGATCAGGCAATACGCCGCGGTTTCATGGCTCTGCCGGTCCCAGAAGGTGTCGAGCACCAGCACCCGCCCGCCTTCACTCAATGCGGCGCGCGCACGCTTGAGGATGGAGAGGATCTTCGCCTCCGAGAAGCAGCACAGAAACTGGCTCATCCAGATCACGTCCTGACCGGCCGGGAAAGGCGCGCTCTCGTCGAGCAGGTCGATCGCGTGCAGCGTCGCGCGGTCCAGAACCTCGGCCTCGGCGAGCGTGCCGCGCGCGACGGCGAGCTGGATCGGCAGGTCGAGCAGGGTCTGCCGGACCTCGGGATCGCGCAGCAGGCAAAGACGCGAGAACTTGCCGGTGTTCGCGCCGATATCCATGATCGTACGCGGCGAGCTCGCGAAGACCCGGGGCAGGATCGCGGGGAAAGCCGAGTCCGAGTAGTAGTGGTCGAAATTGAACCAGCTCGTCTTGGCCGGTTCGGGCAGCGTCGACAGGCCTTCGTAGATCGTCTTCCACTCGCCCAGGGCCTTGAGCCCCAGAGGCTTTTCCTCGACCAGGCTCGCTTCCAGATCGGCCAGGCCCAGATAGCAGACGTCCTGAACGAAATCGGCATTGATGCGGAACAGCGGATCGGTCGCGACGAAGTGGCCGACCTTGCTGAGCACCCAGCGCCCCTCAGAGCGGCTGACGACTCCGGCCGACAGCGCGGTCTCCATCAGCACGCCGACCGCATAGCAGGACAGCTCCCCCGCGCTGGCGAGCGCCGGGGCATCGAGTCCGGCTTCTCCGGCGCCCGCCAGAGCGTCGAGCAGGCCGCGCTTTTTGGCCACCCGGACGCACTGGAAAACGACCGGCGCGAAAGCGATGCGCTGGGCCTCGTACTGGGCCTCAATGGCCGATCTCTCGATATCCGCGAAATGCATGGGCTTCCCGTTCATTGAGGCGCCGATCCCGTCGTCGCCAGAACCGCATTGATCGCGTGCATCAGATTGCCTATCCAGCGGAAATAGCCCTGATGGATCGTCGCGACACCATCCCCCTTGTCGCTGTATTTGAGCCCTTCGCTCTTGACGTATTCGATCTTGTATTCGGTCGCCGAATAGGGGACGTTCAGCTCGACGTAGTACTTGCCCTTGTCGAGCGCGAGCACGATCTTTCCGGGTTCTTCGGACTTGACGGTCCAGCCGTTCACGGCGCTGCCGGCCGCGATCGCGGAGCGGACCTGTTCGACCGTGAGCGGAGTCTTTGCCGACGCGGCGACGCTGACCGGAGCCATTTCGAACATCGTTCCGGTTCGCGCGGCCAGGGCCAGCGGGGACGCCACACAGGCGAGGAAGAGGACGACGAGCATTGCTGTTCTTTTCATCTGGATATCTTTCTGAAACGGGATGAGAAAAAGGGAATCATTGAGAGGAAATCAATGTGCGGCGGGGATTGCTGCGACACGGGCATCGATGGCCCGGATCAAACCATCGACCAGATCCGTGTAGCTCGGCGAAATCGACCCAGGCTTCGCGTCCGGATCGACTTCGCCGCCCGGAGTCGGGTACCCCCTGGGCGCCTGTTCTGGCGCTGCGCGGCGGTAATTCAGATTGGAACTCGTCACATATTCGATGCTGTAGCCATCCGCCGAGTAGGGCAGCCTGATCTCGGCGCAGGACTTGCCCTTTTCGAGCTTCAACACCAGGGATCCCGCGGCTTCGGATTTGAGGATCCAGCCATGGACCGCTGCGCCGGAGATGATCGCGCCGCGCACCTGATCGGTACTGAGCCTGTTATCGGGCAGCGAAACAACGTTGACCGGAGGGGGATTGTGCGGATCGAGGATCCGGTCAGCAAAGCATGGGGCAGCGGCAAGCGCGAGACTCAGCGCGGCACAGCGAACGAGATTGGCGATCCTGGGCATGTCGTTTCCCTGCTGTGTTCAGAGCCGGCGGAAGATCAGCGAGGTGTTGATGCCACCGAAAGCGAAGTTATTGCTCATCACATGTTCGGTATCGACCGCGCGGATCGCATCGCGCAGATAGTCGAGATCGCCGCAGCGCGGATCGATTTCGGTCAGGTTCAGCGTCGGCGCGAACCAGCCCTCGTTCATCATCCGTATCGACATCCACGCTTCCAGCGCACCGCAGGCGCCCAGCGTGTGGCCCATATAGCTCTTGAGCGTGCTGAAGGGCACGGCGCGGCCGAAGATGCTGGCCGTAGCCTCGCTCTCGGCAATATCGCCCTGTTCGGTCGCAGTGCCGTGTCCATTGACGTAGCCGATCGCCGAGGCGGCTAGCCCGCTCTGTTCGAGCGCGAGGCGCATCGCACCGGCCATCGTCAGCGCATTCGGATGGGTCACATGGGTGCCGTCGCAGTTGGTACCGAAGCCGACCAGCTCGGCATGGATCGTCGCGCCCCGGGCCTTCGCGTGCTCGTACTCTTCGAGCACCAGCATGCCCGCGCCTTCGCCGAGCACCAGACCGTCGCGTTTGGCATCGAAGGGACGGGGAACGAGCTCGGGCGTGTCATTTTGCAGACAGGTCGCGAACAGCGTGTCGAAGACCGCCGCCTCGGTCGGGCACAGCTCCTCGGAGCCACCCGCGATCATCGCGACCTGGGCACCGCTGCGGATCGCTTCGAACGCATAGCCAATCCCCTGGCTGCCCGAGGTGCAGGCGCTCGAAGTCGGAATCACGCGGCCGGTCATGCCGAAGAAGACCGCGATATTGACCGGCGCGGTGTGCGACATCATCTTGATGTAAGTCGTCGCGTTGATGCCTTCGACGGTCTTGTTGTTGATCATGTTGCCGAAGTCGCACATCGACTTCGTCGATCCCGCCGAAGACCCGCAGGACACGCCCATCCTGCCGCTCCTGAGCAGCGGATCGCCGAGCAGGCCGGAATCCTCCAGCGCGAGCTCGGCGGCGCGCACCGCCATCACCGCGTTGCGCCCCATGCTGCGCATGGTCTTGCGGTTGTAGTGCGCGGGCAGAGCGAAGGGCGCGACCGGCGCGCCGAGGCGGGTGTTCAGCCCTTCGTATTGCGCCCATTCGGGCATCTTCCGGATCACGTTGCGCAAGCTCTTGAGGCTGGCGCTGACGCTGTCCCAGTCGTGGCCAAGAGGGCTCAGCGAGCCGAAACCGGTAACGACGACTCGCTTCATCCTGCCAGACCTCCATCGACGAGCAGAACCTGGCGGGTGATATACGCGGCTTCCGGCTGGAGCAGGAAGGCCACCGTCGCGGCGACCTCCTCGGGCAGGCCGGCGCGGCGCATCGGCACCAGGTCGAGCACGCCTTCGGGCAAGGCTTCAGTCATCTCGGTCTCGACGAGACCGGGCGCGACGCAGTTGACGGTGATCTTGCGTTTCGCGAGTTCCAGCGCCAGCGCCTTGACCGCGCCGATCAGCCCGGCTTTCGATGCGCTGTAATTGGTCTGGCCGCGATTGCCGATCACGCCCGAGACCGAGCTCAGCGCGACGATGCGACCGCCCTGCCGCATCTGAACCATAGGCATCACGAGCGGATGAAGGACGTTGTAGAAGCCGTCGAGGTTGGTCCTCAACACCGCATCCCAGTCCTCGCCCGACATCGACGGGAAAGCCATGTCGCGCGTCACGCCAGCGTTGAGCACGACGCCCCAGAAGGGGCCGGCTTCGGCGACTTCCGCTTCGAGCGCTTTGCTGGCGGCGGCGCGATCGGCGACGTCGAACTGCAGAACCCGGGCCGAGCGCCCCAGCGCGGCGACCTCGGCGGCGACCGCATCGGCCTCGTCGCGCCGGCTGCGGCAGTGAATGCACAGATCGAAGCCATCGCGGGCCAGGCGCAGCGCGACGGCGCGCCCGATTCCCCGGCTCGATCCAGTGACGAGAACTCTAAAACTCATGCTTCCACTTCCCTCAAAAATGCCTGTACGTCTTCGGGTTGAAAGGCCGACAGCGTCGCTTCGGCCAACACCCTGTCCTGATCGAGAATCCGCGCGTCGAAGGCCGCGAGGCCGTTGTCGGCGATGAAGGCCTGGGTCGCTTCGACCCTGAGCGTCTGGCCGGGACGAAAAGCCGCTACCTGCGCCGAAAAGCGCCGGGTGCCGAGCAGCAGACCGATCCTGACCGGCTCGCCGCGCTCGCGGGACATCAGGCCGATCATTGCCCCGACCGTCTGCGCCATGTATTCGAGGCCGACCCAGCTACCCACGAGACCGTCTGAGCAGAAAAGCGGATCGTCGCGAACCGTCAGCTCGGCGACGACCTGCTCGCCTTCGAAGCTCAAAACCCGGTCGACGAGCAGCATCCGCTCGCGGTGGGGGATCAGCTCGGCAATGGGCGGAAACATCAGCGAGCCTCCAGCAGCAGCGCCGCGTTGCTGCCGCCGAACGCGAAGGAGTTCGACAGCACCGCGCGCGGTCGGCGCCCCAGTCTGAAGCCGGGTTCGACCAAGCGCAGCGGGGGCAGAACCGGATCGACGGCCCCGTCCCACAGATGGGGTGGCAGCCAGCCCTCGCCGTTGTCGGGCTGCAGCGCCAGCCAGCCGATCGCCGCCTCGATCGCGCCCGAGGCGCCCAGCGCGTGGCCGGTCAGCGGCTTGGTTGAGCTGACCGGGACCTCGCAGCCGAACACCCGCGCGACGGCCGGGGCTTCCATCGCGTCGTTGTGATGCGTCGCCGTACCGTGCAGATTGATGTAATCGATCGCGTCGGCGGCGAGGTGGGCGCGCGCGAGCGCTTCGACCATCGCCGCCTGCGCGCCCCGCCCTTCGGGGTCGGGAGCCGACATGTGATGAGCGTCCGAGCTCTCGCCCCAGCCCGCGAGGCGCACCGGCGCCGCATCGCGCGTGACGAGGAAGAGCGCGGCACCTTCGCCGATGTTGATGCCGTGGCGGTTCGCCGAGAGCGGATTGCACAGCTCGGCGCTGACCGAGTCGAGCGCCGCGAAACCGGAAACCGTGAAACTGCACAGCGCGTCGACGCCGCCGGCGATCACCGCATCGGCGAGATTCGCGCGCAACAGCCGCGCCGCCGAGATCAGCGCCCGCGCGCTCGACGAGCAGGCCGTCGAGATCGCATAGGCCGGTCCCGTTATGCCCAGCTCTTCGACCAGACACAGCACCGGCGAGACGAGCTCCTGCTGGCGATAGTCGAAATCGTCGGGGAAGGCACCGGATTCGGCGCGCTCCTTCATCGCCCGCTCGCCTTCGGCGATGCCCGAAGTGCTGGTGCCGAGCACGGCAGCGACGCGGGCGGCGCCGTGCCGCTGCAAGGCCTGATCGACGGCCGGGCGGATCTGCTCAAGGGCGGCGAGCAGCAGCTGGTTGTTGCGGCTGCGCCGCTCGCGCGGCAACGGACGCGCTTCGGGCTCGGAGGCGACTTGGCCCAGCATCACTTCCCGGCTCGGCAGGAAGCCCGGCAGAAGCCTCATGCCGGGGGAATGCCCACGCTTCAAGTTCGCGGCCACTTCGGCAGGCGAATTGCCGAGCGCGCAGACGAGGCCCAGATTGTTCAGAAAGACGTCATTCATGCCGGTCACACCAGACTTCCGGTGCGCGACCGGCAAAACCGCGGGAAGGCCGCGGCAAGGAAATGGAAAGCTCGAACATATAACATGAGGCGGGGAGGAATCGACATTCTTCGTCAAGCCTCGTCCGAATCGATGGTCAGCGAATAGCCGAGCCGGTGCTGGATCAGGTGCGCACGACCACGCCAGCGCGGCTCGCCCGAGTATTCGATCGTGATCACCGGCTCGTCTGCGCAGAACACCCGTCGCCGACCCGCAGAGTCCTCGATCCTCCAACCGGTGGGCAGAGCCGCGATCAGCGCTTCGCGCGGCCAGTAGGCGAGCATCACGTCGCGCAGGATCCGCGCCCCGGTCACCGCCTCGGGCAAGAGCGGGCTGCGCTTCTCGGTGAGCGAAGCTCCGTCGAAGTGCACATCGATCAGCCTCTGCCCCATCGCGAGGCCGGCGAGGTCGATGCGCTCGGGCGAGATCGCCAGCACCGCCTCGATGCTGCGCGCCTCACCCCGCATCTCGACCGTAATCTGCTGGGTCAGGGTCAGGCTTTGCCCGAACGCAGCGGGAGAGACCGCGCGCAGAGGCACTTCCAGCCGCGCCGGCGGCGCGGAACAGGCGGCGAGCGCCGCGATCAACAAAAACAGGAACAACGATCTCATCGGGGACTCCGGCGGGCGAAACAGGGCGCCAGCAGCCAAGCGCTGCCAACGCCGACCAGGCAGGTCAGGCCGAACACGCGCAGCGCCGGCGTACCGGACAAGGCCAGCAGGCCAAAAGACAGCAGCGTCGAGAGCGCCGACAGCGTCGCGGCGAGCCAGGGCCGGCCGTCATCGACTCGCGGATGTTCGAGCAGGAAGATGCCGTAATCGACGCCCATCCCGAGCACGATGAAGAGGCCCAGGACCGCGAAGAGCTGGAAAGGCAGACCCGCGAGGCCTAGCGCAGCGACCGCCAGTGCGCTCGCGATCACGGTCGGCAACACCGAACGCCAGGTCTCGGCGCCAAAGCGCCGCCAGAGCAGCCAAACCGAGGCGAGATAGCCGAGCACGACGACGAGGCTCATCAGGAAGCGGTAATGGGCGAGCACGGCGGAGATCCGCGCCGGCTTGTCCACCCAGCTGACTCCGGCGAGCCCCTGCCCCGCCGCGGCGACCCGCGCGAGCGCCGCCTGGCCCTTCAGGCCGCCGAGCAGCACGACTCCGGCCACGTCGCCATCGACCCGGCCCAGCCACAGCGTCCGGAAAGCCTCGGAGGCCGGCAAAGCCTGCCAGGCCTCCTCGGTCAATGGCCGGCAGTCGGGCAGAACGAGTGCGGCGGCGGCGAAACCGGTCGCCTCGCCGATCCTCTTCTGCCAGGAGGGATCGGCATAAGCGGCGCGCAGCCGGACGCAATCGGCCTTCTGCCGCGCCGCCGAGGGAAGATGGCTTGCCGTCGCCTGGACGCTGCTCAGCGTGCCGTCGGCGATCAACGGCGAGAGTTTCGCCAGCAGCGCTTCCTCGCGCAGCAAGACCGCTTCGGACGAAGGGCCGCGGACGATGAAGAACTGGGCCGGACTGGGCAGGCCGGCGAGTTTCGCGACCCGGCCCTGTTCGAGCAGCAACGCGGTCGGCACGGCCTGCAGCGCGCGGATATCGTCGCGGATCTCGAACTTCGCGAAGCCCGCGACGAGGACCACCGCGACGAGAAGCGCAATCGCGCGGCCGGTGATCCCCTTGCCGAAGACAGGCCAGGTCGAACGCAGGTGGGCCATCCACGCGCCGATTCCGGTGCCGTGGGTGGGACGGCGCTGCAGATACGGGAACCAGAGGATCACGGTCAACCACGCGGCGACGAGGCCGGCGCCCGAGAACACCGCCATCTGCCTCAGCCCCGGGAAGGGCGTCAGAGCCAGAGCGAGATAGGCAACGACGGTCGTGATCATCGCGAGCCACAGCCCATAGTTCAGATCATCGCGCCGCCGTTTCGGTGCGAAGGGACTCTCGCCGATCCCGGCGGCGAGAAAGTGCACGCCGTAATCGACGCCGACACCGATCAGGCTCGCGCCGAAGACCAGGGTCAGCACATGGACTTTCGCGAAGACGAGCGAGGTGACGCTGATCGCAGCGAGCGTGCCGACCGCGAGCGGAAAGAGCGACAGGATCACCGCCCCGGGACGGCGGAAGATCAGCAGCACAAGGAGCAGCACGCCCAGCGTCGAGCCGACGCCGATCGCCGAGAGTTCATTCTGCGCCTCATTGGCAACCACCGCGGCGATCGGCGCGATGCCGGCGGTCAGCACTTCGACTCCGCCAGATGCGGCGCGCGCCCTCGCTGCGCCGTCCGCCAGGCGCGGCATCAAGGCCTGCTGGGCCGCGAGCGAGAAGGCGCCGTCCTTCATTTCGAGCAGGATCACAGCCCATTCGCGGCCTTCACCCGAGATCCACAGCCGGCCATCGACGCTGCGCACGTTCTGCCCGCCGGAGAGCTCCATCATCCAGCTGGAGAAGAAACCGAAGGGATCCTCCCGCCAGGGCAAGCCCCCGGCCGAGGCCGGGCTGAAGAGGCGGGAGAGCGCGTGATCGGCCTGCTTGTCCGGGTTCAGCGCCAGGACTGAGCGCCCCGCATCGCCGAGCAGACCGCCGCGATAGGGCGACAGTTCGCTGCGCCAACGCGCCAGATCCGCAGCAGCGACCCGGTGGCGGACTTCGGCGGCGATGCCGGTAAGGGCTGGCAGATAGGCATCGGCCGCCCGCTTCGCCGACGCCGCGTCGCGGGCGCCAAGCAGCACGACGACGCGGCGCTCGGCGCTCGCGCTCATCCGCGCGAAGGCGGTCTCGGCGAGCGGATCGCGCGCGTCGCGGGGCAACAAGGCCATCACGTCCGAATCGGGGCGCGGCTGCACAACCCAGGCGAGCCAACCGAGGTGAGCCAACATCAGAAGCACCGCGACGAGCCACAGCCACGCGGCGAGCCGCCAGCGCGACTCGGGCCAGAAATCGCGCTCAGTCAAACTGCGCCGCCTCCGCCTTCGAGAGCGCCGCAGCGCCCTTGCTGTCGAGCATCCGGATATGGGTGCGGTCGCCGTTCGCGTCGAGCATGTCGACGGTCTCGACGAACTTCTGACCGGAGAGCTCGATCCGCTTGATGACCTGGGCGAGCCCCGCTTCGCGCGGCGCGAGCGACAGGGTCCAGCGCCCCTCGCCAGCCTTACCGGTGACCGTGAAGTTCTGTTCCAGCCGCGCGATGTCGCCCGAGAGCAGCGAGAACATCACGCCGTTGATCGCGCGCACCGCCGGCTCCTTGCTCGCCGACATCCTCATCGTGACCGTGTCGCCGGCCTTCTGCAGGATCTCACCGCGAGTCAGCCGCACGCTGCTCGCGAACGGGCGTTCGGTCGTCCACAGCACGCCGCGCTCGCGTGCGACCAGGAAGCGTCCGCTCGACGCGACAGGCTTCGGAAAACCGGCCAGCTCGCGCTTTTGCTCGAAGCGGCCGCTGACGACGGCCGGCTGGGTCAGCGTCGCCTGAACCTGATCGACGATGCTGCCCGCATAGGCAGCGCCATTCATCAATAGAGCGCAGATCAAAAGGAAACGCTTCATGGCGCGACTCCGAGCTTCTCGAACAGGATCGGGGGCGAGACGAAACAGAGCTCGCCATTGGCGATCTCGACCGCGACCTGGACGGTTTCACCCTTGGTCAGCCGCTCTCCAGTGGCCGCGTCGCGCACCTCGTAGCGGATCCTCAGCCGGTTCTCCCATTCGACGATCTTCGCGCTGACGATGAGCTTCTGCGCGAAGCGGGCCGAGCGGACATAGCGCACCGACAGATCGACGACCGGCCAGGCATAGCCCGAGGCCTTCATCTGCGGGTAGTCGTAGTCGAGGGCCAAGAGCAGCGCGTGGCGGGCGCGCTCGAAGTAGCGGACGTAGTTGCCGTGCCAGACCACTTCCATCGGGTCGAGATCGTGGAAGGGCACTTCAATCGCAATGCTCGCCGCGAGGCTTTTCTCAGTCATAGAGTTTCCATTGCCGGGCGCGCAGCGCGTTGAGCAGAGCGCGCAGCTCGCCGTCGAGCGCCCTGTCCTCGTCGATAAAGGGGATCAGTTCTTCGAGCCCGGCGGCGAAGGCCGCGAGCGTCTCGGTCAGCGCAACGGAGCGGCGCGCGCGGCGCAGCGCGAGGCCTTGGCGCACCGCGACCAGCAACCCGACAGCGACCTGCTCGGTCAGCTCCAGCACGCGCAGGCAGTCGCGCGCCGCGATCGTGCCCATGCTGACCTTGTCCTGGTTGTGGCACTCGGTCGAGCGCGAGAACACCGAGGCGGGCATCGTTCCCTTCAGTGCCTCGGCGGTCCAGGCCGACAGCGCGATCTGCAGCGCCTTCAGACCGTGGTTGATCGCCGCGCGCGGCCCGGTCGCGCCGGACAGGTTGGCCGGCAAGCCCTGGTTGAACCGGGCATCGGCGAGCAGCGCCATCTGCCGGTCCATCAGATCGGCGAGATTCGCGACGAGGTTCTTCAGGCTGTCCATCGCGAACGCGATGTGCCCACCGTAGAAGTGGCCGCCATGCAGCACTTTTTCACCGTCCGGATCGATGATCGGATTGTCGTTGGCGCTGTTGAGCTCGTTCTCGATCGTCGTGCGCAGGAAGGGCAGAGCGTCTTCGAGCACGCCGATCACATGCGGTGCGCAGCGGATCGAATAGCGGTCCTGGATCCGGTTCTCGTTGCGCGGCGGCCTGCCCGAAGCGAGATCGCCGCGGATCCGCGCCGCGACGCGCTGCATGCCGACATGGGGCTTGACCGAGAAGAGGGTCTCGTCGAAGTGGTTGGCATTGCCGTCGAGCGCAAGGCAGGCCAGAGACGTCATCCGCGTCGAGAGCTGCGCCAGATATTCGGCGCGGGCGAGCGCGAGACAGGCCAGCGCCGTCATCACCGCGGTGCCGTTCATGATCGCGAGTCCTTCCTTGGGCCTCAGGCGCAGCGGACGGATGCCGCGCTCGGCGAAGACTTCGGCGGTCGGCCGGAATTCGCCCTTCACCCAGACTTCACGCTCACCGCACAGCGCGGCCGCGACATAGGACAGAGGCGTCAGGTCGCCGCTCGCACCAACCGAACCTTCGGCCGGAATCTTCGGCAGGATGTCCTCGGCGAGCAGGGTCTCGATCTGCACCAGCAGTTCCCAGCTGACTCCGGAGAAACCCTGGGCCAGCGAGTTGAGCCGGGTGATCAGAACCGCGCGCGTCTCTTCCGGCGTCAGCCAGCGGCCCAGGCCACAGCCATGGAAGGTATAGAGGTGCTGGGGCAGCTCGGGGACCAGCTCGGACGGAATCGCCACGGTGCAGGAATCGCCGTAGCCGGTCGTGACGCCATAGATCGCACCATCCTCGGCGAGCAGGCGATCGAGGAAAGCGGCGCCCCGCTCTATCCGCGCCCGGAATTCGGGCGAGGGATCAAGACGCACCGCGACGCAGCGCTGACTCGCGGCCAGCACCTGATCGGCGCGCAAGGGAGCGGCACCGACGGTGACCGTGTTTTCAGACAGGTTTGTCATCAGAAATGCTTTCCGGCATCGACCAGAAGTCGAAGAAGTTGAACCATTGCAGAGGGCTTTTCCGGACCTCGGCCTCCAGGCGGGCTGCGAAGTCGGCGACCAGCGGCACGAGCGCCTCGCGTCGGCCGCGGCGCGGAACTACGACGCGGTCGCGGAAGCGTTCGAAGCGGATCCGGAACCCCTCCCCTTCGGCAACGGCCCACATCAGGAAGACCGGCACCTGCAGCACCGAGGCGAGAATCCACGGCCCGGACGGGAAAGGCGCGGGAGAACCGAAGAAAGGCGCGGAGACGACCGAAGGCTTGTCCGAAACGGGCACGCGATCGCCGGTGATGACCAGGAAGTCGCCCTCGGCGACCCGGGCGGCGAGCCGCATCACGGTGCCGGGATCGAGTTCGGTGACCTGGATCAGGTTGAGCTGACTGGCCGGATTCAGCTCGGCCATCATCTGGTTGAAGCGCAGCGCGTTGCGCGTATGGACCAGAACATGGACCTGGCGCTTCTCGCCTTGCAGCGCGCCGAGCGCGCGGCTGACTTCGAAATTGCCGAAGTGCGCGGTGACGATGATGCCGCCCTGGCCGTGGCGCAGCGTCTCAAGGAAATCGCCGGCATTCTCGACGATGCAGCGCAGCGGATCGAGTCCTCCGGTCCAGGCCAGCAGCTTGTCGAGGATGGTCTCGGCGAAGCAGACGAAGTGGCGCAAGGATGCGCAGCGTCCCGGGGAAAGTCCCGCCTCGGCGAGCCGGCGCAGATAGTCCCGCGAACTGCGCCTCGCCTCACGGGAGACGAGCCAGTAGACGAAGACGACCGGATAGAGCGCGAGGCGCAGGGGCAGTCGGCCCAGCACGCAGTGAACGCGGTAGAGCAGCCTCATCCCGAACAGGAAACCCACTTCGTCGAGCTTCGCCCAGTGCCGGCTCACAGCGCCCTCCCCTGGCCGCGCAGCAGCCGGGCGAGCAGGCGCGGGAGGCGCACCAGCATGCCGAAGAAAAGCCGGGTATGCATCCACGAGATCGCGACATTGTCGGCCAGGGGCCGGAAGTGCGAGACTCCGTCGCGCGGATAGCAGACCCGGGTCGCGAGATTGCGGATCGCGACTCCGGCCCAATCGAGGCGGACCAGGATCTCGGTATCGAAGTCCATCCTCCGGCCTATGCGCACCGAGCCGATCAGCTTAAGCGTCGGCGCGAGCGGATAGACGCGCAGCCCGCACATCGAATCGGTGATGCGCAGCGACAGCGTGTTGATCCAGACCCAGACATGGGTCAGGTAGCGGCCGTAGAGCCGTCCCTTGGGCACGCTCGCGTCGTACTCGGGACAGCCGCAGATGAAGGCTGCGGGCGTCTGCCGGGCGGCCTCCAGAAACCTGGGGACATCGCCGGTGTCGTGCTGGCCGTCAGCGTCGATCTGCAGCACATGCGTGAAGCCGAGTTCGGCCGCGCGGCGCAAGCCGTCGATCAGTGCGGCGCCCTTGCCGCCGTTCTCGCGCCGGACGAGAAGCGAGACTCGCTCGGGCGAGGCCGCGGCGAGCGCCCTGAGCACCGCCGCGCAGGCCTCATCGCTGCCGTCATCGACGAGCAACACCGGCAGACCGTGACCCAGCAAGGCGTGGACGACGGCGCCGACCGCGTCCTGGTGGTTGAAGACCGGCACCAGCGCGCAGCACTTCACGAGCGAGCCCCCGCGAAAACCATGCGCCCGGAGGCGAGCGGCCGCTCGCCCGAAGTCAGCCGGAACGCGACGGCCGAACGCGCAGGCAGCCATTCGAGCGCAATCCTCAGCGCCATGCCGGGGCGGATCGGCTGCTGAAACTTGAGCACTTCGATCGCCGAGAATTCGCCGGGCAAGGCGAAACTCTGTCGGGCGAAACGGATGACCCAGTCGAGCTGGACGACTCCGGGAAGGATGGGCATGGCCGGAAAATGGCCGCGGAAAGCGAGCAGATCCTCGCCGGCCAGCACATCGAAAGTGCGCAGCCCGCCGCTGCCACCTGAGGCAAGCACTTCAGGCTGCAGCACGTCTTCGAAGAGCGCGCGCAGCGAAGCGCTGGTGATCTTGCCCATCGCATTGACCGGCAGGGCCTCGACGTGGCGCCAGCGTCGCGGCAGCGCGACCGCTTCGAGCGAGCGGGCGAGCGCGCTGCGCAGGTGCCGGTTCAGCGCCGCTCTGCCCTGCTCAGCCAGATAAGCCTTGCCGGCCGGGCTCAGCACCAGCACCGCGCCGAGGCGGCCATCGGCGAGCGGACAGACCCGCGCTTCGGTCACGTCGCACGTCGCGAGCAGGGACCGCTCGATCGCGTCGAGCGATACCCGCTTTTCCTCGACCTTGACGATGCGGTCGGCCCGGCCGAGCAGGCGAAAGCCCCCCGGACAGGCTTCGGCGCGATCCGAAGTCGGATACCACTGCGCCGCATCGGGCATGAAGGGCGAGCGCAGCGCGAGCGTCTCGCCCGAGAAATCGAGTTCGACGACGGGGTGGGTCTGCCACGGGGTGGCATCGTCCCGCTGGACCCGCCAGGCGATGCCGCCGGTCTCCGAGCTGCCGAAGATCTCGAAGACCGGGCAGCCGAGGCGCTGCTGCAAGGTCAGCGAACTCGCGGTCGGCAGAGGACCACCGGACGAGAAGATCGCGTGCGGCGGACAGGGCGCGGCGGACAGGTCCAAAGCATCGGGCCAGCGCTTCAGGAAGGCCGGACTGGAGACGAGGACGGCCGGAGCCTCGGCGAGACGCGCCGCGAGCGGTTCGGGGAAAGCGAAGCGCAGCGCATCGAAAGGCCTGTTCGCGGCGAGCGGCCACAGGATGCGAAAGAGCAAACCGTAGAAATGCTGGTGCGGAACAGTCGCCAGCACTCTCTTCCCGGCGATCTGCTCCCCCCAGCGCGCATCGATCTCGCGCACTTCGGCTTCGAGCTGGGCCAGGGTCTTGCCGATCGCGACCGGCTCGCCGGTCGAACCGGACGTGAACACTTCGATCGCCGGATGATCCGCGGGGATCACCGGCAGCGCGGAAACGGGCGCGGCGCAGTCGATCGCGGCCGGATCTATCCAGCCCGCGACGCGCCCTTCGAGCAGCGCCCGCGTCGCGGGCAGCTCATCGCCGGGCAGAACGACGGTCTTTCCCGCAGCCCAGGCACCGAACAGCGCGCAGGCGGCGAGGAAGCTGTCCTCGGTGAAGAGCGCGAAACGCTTTTCGCGGCGCGCCGCAAGCCGCGCCGCGCAGCAGGCGACTCCGCCCAGGAAATGCGCCCACGAGCGCGCCCCGTCCGCCGTCAGTGCGACTTCGGAGGCCGCCGGGCGGCGGCAGAGCAAGAGTTGCGAGAGCGAATCAGACACCGGAGACTCTCCGCATCGCCCGCTGGCGCACGCACCATTCGATTCCGAACAGAAGGCCGATCGCGACATAGGCGATGCAGCCGTTGTAGAGCGCCCACAACGCATCGGACGCCCACAGCGCGGTCGCCGCCGATATGGCTCCGTTCAGCACGAAGAACACGCACCAGACTTCGGTGACGCGGCGCACATAGGGGATCGCCGCATCTGGCAGAGCCGGGTCCTGAAGCCGGGCGAGGCGTTCGACGACGCTGGGCGGATGGGCAAGGCTGGCGCCGAAGACCAGAAGCAGCACCGCATTGACCAGGATCGGGTAGAGCTTCAGTGGCGCGACGCTGTTGCCGGCCCACGCAAACGCCGCCAGCGCAAGCGCGCCCAGCGCCCACAGCGCACTGAGTCCCCGCCCGCGTTCGAGCACGCAGCGCAGCAGGGCCACGCCGGCGAGGCCCAGCGCCATCCAGCGCGGCGCGATCCAGCTCTGGCCGAAAGCCAGAACCAGCGGATAGAGCGCGGCGAGCGCGACCAGAACAGCCTTGAGCACGCTTCAGTCCGCTTGCGTCATCACATCGTGCAGGGCATTTACGACATCCTGCACGGTACGAACCGATTTGAAGACTTCCGGTGAAACACGCTTGCCGGTCAACTCCCGGGTGCGCAGCATCAAATCGACGGCATCGATGCTGTCGATATCCAGATCCGTGTACAGGTTCGCGTCGGGGGTCGCCGCGGCCGGATCGATCTCAAAGCTCTCGTGCAGAACCTTGACGACCCAGGCGTAGATCTCGTCGTGCGTCATCACTCGCCCTCCTTCGCGGCCCGATGAGCCTCGACGAGTTCGGCCAGGGCCTTGACGCTCGCGAAGTGGCGCTTCGTGTCGGCCGAATCCGAGGCCAGCGTGATGCCATACTGACGCTGCAGCGCGACGCCCAGTTCGAGCGCATCGATCGAATCGAGGCCAAGCCCCTCGCCGAACAGAGGCGCATCGGTTTCGATGTCCTCGGCGCTGATGTCCTCCAGCGCCAGACTGGAGATGATCATCTGCTTGATTTCGGTGTACAGCTCATCCATTGACGGACAACTCCTGCGAAAAGTGCAATTCAAGGTCACGGTTCATCTGGCGCGCGGCCAGAGAGGGGGGAACATCGCCGCGCAGATAATCCGCGGCAGCGATGTCATCACTGATTTCAAAGACAAAATGCGGGCGCTTGCGCGGCACGCGATACCATTTTTCCCCTTTGGTCAGCATCGGCGGAGCGCAGCGTATCGACACGGGCGTGATGGCTCGGCCTCCCCGCACCGCGATGTTCGCCGCACCGCGCTGAAAGTTGAGCGGCTGGCCCGGTACGCTGCGGGTTCCCTCGGGGAAAATGATCAGATTGCTGCCCGCGCGCAGCGATGCGACGCAGGCGTCCACGGTTTCGGGCCCGGTGCTGTTGCTGACGAAACCCGTCGCAAGGATGGGGCCGCGCGTGAAGGGATTGCTCAACAGAGAGGATTTGACCACGCAATCGGCATTGCGCACCAGCGAGATCAGGAAGACGACATCGATCAGCGAGGGGTGGTTGCAGACGATCAGCAGGCCTGAGCGCCGCAAACGCTCGCCGTTGCGCACTTCGTAGGTGAAGACGCGGCACAGATGCATCAGACCGACGAAAGCGCGGAAGCTCGCGCTGAGGATCGCGCGCGAGCACCGCGCCCGCTTTGCGCGATCGCGCACGACGAGGCCCACCGCGGGAAAGATCGCGAAGCGCAGGATCAGCCCGCCCGTTCCGAAGACGGCAAAACAGAAACCCGTGGCGCAGATGCGCCAAAGACGCTCGCAAAAATCAGGCACGGCGTTGAACCTTCCAGCCCGAAACCGCGCCCGTGCCCGGGCATCCAAACTCGGCATCCTCCGAGAGCAGCCACTTGATCCAGGCGAGAGAGGGATTGCCCGGCGCGAGCTCCGCGGCTCCGGCCGAAAAACTCATGTTCTCACCCTCGGCAGAGGGGGCACCGAACATCCCGGCCCAGGCCAGAGGCGGCTCGTCGGTCGCGATGTAGCGCTGATAGAGCTCGGGAGGCGGCTCATCGCAGAGCACACCGAGCACGCGCGGATGACCATCGGACAGGAAGGCGATGACTTCGGCGAGCATCGCCGCGATGCGCGCATCCCCCGCGGCCAGCGCTGCGCAGGGCGCGGTGTCGGCGCGCGCGATCCCGAGCAGACCGGTGCTGGCGTTGTGCACCGAACTCGCAAAGGACGCAGGGGAAAGGGGGACTGCGGCGGCCAGGTCGCCGAGCAGAGCCGCCGAGCGACCCAGTGAACCGTGACGGGATACGAAGACGACCGGAACACCCCGCGCAGCTCCCAGCACATCGCAGGCGACGCGCAGCGCCATCCGACCGAAGCGGTCGGCGCGGCGCCTGAGCATGGGCGGCACGCCCGGCAGAGCGGGCTCTCCGTCGCAAGGAATAGAGAAGGGGTGCGCTGACCAGGATTTCCAGGCGGCGACGGATTCCAGCCCGGGAGCCCAGGCAGACCATTCGTGCAAGGAAAAATCAGCCAACATGACCCTGAATTCTACAAATAAACAGTTACATATTATGTCTCAAATGTTGCCCGCAGCGATACATAAATATCATTGCTTATGCGCCCGCTTTCTGGCGGCACAGGCAGGATTTCCCTGCGGACAAACCGTACACAATATGTCGTTTGGATGGCCGCGGATCACGCGGACAGGCGCGGATCAGGCCAGGGATTTCAGAGCGCAGACATCTGCCCGCATTCCAGGTCGCCCGGTTTTGTTCTGAAAAATCCGCGTTGATCCGCGGAATCCGCGGCGAGGCTTTAGAGGTGGGAAATTCGGAGCGGAAACGAGAACACCCCCTGCGCCTGTTGAGGCGAGGGGGTGTTGGAATGGGTAGCCTGACGCTGACCTACTTTCTCACGCAAGAAGCGCAATATCATCGGCGCGGCTTCGTTTCACTGTCCTGTTCGGGATGGGAAGGAGTGGGACCAAAGCGCTATGGGCGTCAGGCTGAAACTGGAAAGGCATGAATTAGGTTGCGATTGTCGCACATTAAAGCTTGCGTCGCACCTTGATTACTCAAGGTTATAGGATCAAGCCGCACGGGCAATTAGTACTGGTTAGCTTAACGCATTACTGCGCTTCCACACCCAGCCTATCAACGTGGTGGTCTTCCACGACCCTTTAGCGGGATCAAGTCCCGAGGGAAGTCTCATCTTGAGGCGAGTTTCCCGCTTAGATGCTTTCAGCGGTTATCTCTTCCGGATTTAGCTACCCGGCAATGCCACTGGCGTGACAACCGGTACACCAGAGATCCGTCCACTCCGGTCCTCTCGTACTAGGAGCAGGCCCCCTCAAACTTCCAGCGCCCACGGCAGATAGGGACCAAACTGTCTCACGACGTTTTAAACCCAGCTCACGTACCACTTTAAATGGCGAACAGCCATACCCTTGGGACCGGCTACAGCCCCAGGATGTGATGAGCCGACATCGAGGTGCCAAACTCCGCCGTCGATGTGAACTCTTGGGCGGAATCAGCCTGTTATCCCCAGAGTACCTTTTATCCGTTGAGCGATGGCCCTTCCATACAGAACCACCGGATCACTATGACCTGCTTTCGCACCTGCTCGACTTGTGGGTCTCGCAGTCAAGCCTCCTTTTGCCATTGCACTATCAGTACGATTTCCGACCGTACCTAGGAGACCTTCGTACTCCTCCGTTACTCTTTGGGAGGAGACCGCCCCAGTCAAACTGCCTACCATGCACGGTCCCCGATCTGGATTCACAGACCAAGGTTAGAACCTCAACGACACCAGGGTGGTATTTCAAGGACGGCTCCTCCAGAACTAGCGTCCTGGTCTCAAAGCCTCCCACCTATCCTACACAGGTCCCGTCAAAGTCCAATGCAAAGCTACAGTAAAGGTTCATGGGGTCTTTCCGTCTAGCCGCGGGGAGATTGCATCTTCACAAACATTTCAACTTCGCTGAGTCTCAGGAGGAGACAGTGTGGCCATCGTTACGCCATTCGTGCAGGTCGGAACTTACCCGACAAGGAATTTCGCTACCTTAGGACCGTTATAGTTACGGCCGCCGTTTACCGGGGCTTCGATCAAGAGCTTGCACCCCATCACTTAACCTTCCGGCACCGGGCAGGCGTCACACCCTATACGTCCACTTTCGTGTTTGCAGAGTGCTGTGTTTTTATTAAACAGTCGCAGCCACCGATTCTCTGCGGCCTCTTCGCCCTTCGGATGTTCTCCTACAAGCTAATGAGGCATACCTTCTCCCGAAGTTACGGTATAAATTTGCCGAGTTCCTTCTCCTGAGTTCTCTCAAGCGCCTTGGTATTTTCAACCTGCCCACCTGTGTCGGTTTGCGGTACGGTCACTCTTTAACTGAAGCTTAGAGGCTTTTCCTGGGAGCTTGGTATTAGCCACTTCGCGAACAAGTTCGCTCGTTATCACCCCTCAGCTAAGCCGCGCGGATTTGCCTACGCAGCACGCCTACAGGCTTGAACCGGGACATCCAACACCCGGCTGACCTAACCTTCTCCGTCCCCCCATCGCATTAAAGAGCGGTACAGGAATATTGACCTGTTTCCCATCGACTACGCATTTCTGCCTCGCCTTAGGGGCCGACTCACCCTACGCCGATGAACGTTGCGTAGGAAACCTTGGGCTTTCGGCGAACGGGCTTTTCACCCGTTTTATCGCTACTCATGTCAGCATTCGCACTTCTGATATCTCCAGCAGACCTCTCGATCCACCTTCGCAGACTTACAGAACGCTCCCCTACCATGTGTCATAGACACATCCGCAGCTTCGGCTCGTGGCTTGAGCCCCGTTACATCTTCCGCGCAGGACGACTCGACTAGTGAGCTATTACGCTTTCTTTAAAGGGTGGCTGCTTCTAAGCCAACCTCCTAGCTGTCTATGCCTTCCCACTTCGTTTTCCACTTAGCCACGCATTTGGGGCCTTAGCTGGCGGTCTGGGTTGTTTCCCTCTTGACCCAGGACGTTAGCACCCCAGGTCTGTCTCCCATGCTCGCACTTCTCGGTATTCGGAGTTTGCTATCGCGAGGTAGGTCGCAATGACCCCCTCAACGATTACAGTGCTCTACCCCCGAGAGTGATACATGAGGCGCTACCTAAATAGCTTTCGGGGAGAACCAGCTATCTCCGGATTTGTTTAGCCTTTCACCCCTATCCACAGCTCATCCCCTAATTTTTCAACATTAGTGGGTTCGGACCTCCAGCTGGTGTTACCCAACCTTCATCCTGGCCATGGATAGATCATCCGGTTTCGGGTCTACGCCCTGCAACTATGTCGCCCTATTCAGACTCGCTTTCGCTACGCCTCCCCTATTCGGTTAAGCTTGCTACAGAACGTAAGTCGCTGACCCATTATACAAAAGGTACGCAGTCACCCCACAAGGAGGCTCCCACTGTTTGTATGCATGCGGTTTCAGGATCTATTTCACTCCCCTCCCGGGGTTCTTTTCGCCTTTCCCTCACGGTACTTGTTCACTATCGGTCGATTACGAGTATTTAGCCTTGGAGGATGGTCCCCCCATATTCAGACAAGGTTTCTCGTGCCCCGCCCTACTTGTCGTGCGCTTAGTACCATCGATGTGTTTTCGCGTACGGGGCTATCACCCTTTATTGCCGGACTTTCCAGACCGTTCCACTAACACTTCGATTATCACGCACAGGCTCATCCCAATTCGCTCGCCACTACTATGGGAATCTCGGTTGATTTCTTTTCCTGCAGCTACTTAGATGTTTCAGTTCGCTGCGTTCGCCTCCGCGCACCTATGTATTCAGTGCGGGATACTCCTTGCGGAGTGGGTTTCCCCATTCGGACATCTCCGGATCAAAGCTTGTTTGCCAGCTCCCCGGAGCTTTTCGCAGGCTACAACGTCCTTCATCGCCTGTAATCGCCAAGGCATCCACCACATGCACTTAGTCGCTTGATCCTATAACCTTGAACCCTTGGTTTCCCAAGGAAAGTCACAGGTGCAACTCAGCATTTAATGTCTGACGTCTTCATCGCTGGTTCAATAGGATGAATTCGTCGATGCAATCACAACCTCATTCAAAACAACACACAGCGTTGTTTTGATTTCATGCCTTCCAGATTTTTAAAGAACAGGACTCCAGAGGAGTCATGGATGAGGAGTGCTCACTCTTCATTCACGACGCTTCTAGTTCTGTTTCGCGAGAAACACATTCTTGGTGGAGCTGGACGGGATCGAACCGACGACATCCTGCTTGCAAAGCAGGCGCTCTCCCAACTGAGCTACAGCCCCTTTCCGTGTCACTGCCACACCAGTTTTCACTGGTGGGTCTGGTTGGATTCGAACCAACGACCCCCGCCTTATCAAGACGATGCTCTAACCGGCTGAGCTACAGACCCATGTAGCTTCTCGCTTTTAATGAACAACCGATAAGTTGTGGGAGCTCAAGCTCTGCTTTGCTCTAGAAAGGAGGTGATCCAGCCGCACCTTCCGGTACGGCTACCTTGTTACGACTTCACCCCAGTCATGAATCCCACCGTGGTAGGCGCCCCCCTTGCGGTTAGGCTACCTGCTTCTGGTGAAACCCACTCCCATGGTGTGACGGGCGGTGTGTACAAGACCCGGGAACGTATTCACCGCGGCATGCTGATCCGCGATTACTAGCGATTCCGACTTCACGCAGTCGAGTTGCAGACTACGATCCGGACTACGATCGGCTTTCTGAGATTGGCTCCACCTCGCGGCTTGGCAACCCTCTGTACCGACCATTGTATGACGTGTGAAGCCCTACCCATAAGGGCCATGAGGACTTGACGTCATCCCCACCTTCCTCCGGTTTGTCACCGGCAGTCTCATTAGAGTGCTCTTGCGTAGCAACTAATGACAAGGGTTGCGCTCGTTGCGGGACTTAACCCAACATCTCACGACACGAGCTGACGACAGCCATGCAGCACCTGTGTTCAGGCTCCCTTTCGGGCACCAATCCATCTCTGGAAAGTTCCTGACATGTCAAGGGTAGGTAAGGTTTTTCGCGTTGCATCGAATTAATCCACATCATCCACCGCTTGTGCGGGTCCCCGTCAATTCCTTTGAGTTTTAACCTTGCGGCCGTACTCCCCAGGCGGTCGACTTCACGCGTTAGCTACGTTACTCAAAGGTTTTACCCTCCGAACAACTAGTCGACATCGTTTAGGGCGTGGACTACCAGGGTATCTAATCCTGTTTGCTCCCCACGCTTTCGTGCATGAGCGTCAGTACAGGCCCAGGGGGCTGCCTTCGCCATCGGTGTTCCTCCTGATATCTACGCATTTCACTGCTACACCAGGAATTCCACCCCCCTCTGCCGTACTCAAGTCTTGCAGTCACAACCGCAGTTCCCAGGTTGAGCCCGGGGATTTCACAGCTGTCTTACAAAACCGCCTGCGCACGCTTTACGCCCAGTAATTCCGATTAACGCTCGCACCCTACGTATTACCGCGGCTGCTGGCACGTAGTTAGCCGGTGCTTCTTCTTACAGTACCGTCATCCAGACGGATTATTTACCCGTCCGATTTCTTTCTGTCCGAAAGAGCTTTACAACCCGAAGGCCTTCTTCACTCACGCGGCATGGCTGGATCAGGGTTGCCCCCATTGTCCAAAATTCCCCACTGCTGCCTCCCGTAGGAGTCTGGGCCGTGTCTCAGTCCCAGTGTGGCTGATCATCCTCTCAGACCAGCTACAGATCGTCGCCTTGGTGAGCTTTTACCTCACCAACTAGCTAATCTGACATCGGCCGCTCCAATCGCGCGAGGCCTTTCGGTCCCCCGCTTTCTCCCTCAGGACGTATGCGGTATTAGCGTAACTTTCGCTACGTTATCCCCCACGACTGGGCACGTTCCGATGCATTACTCACCCGTTCGCCACTAACTCAAGGAGCAAGCTCCTTGAATCCGTTCGACTTGCATGTGTAAGGCATGCCGCCAGCGTTCAATCTGAGCCAGGATCAAACTCTTAAGTTCAATCCAAATAGCCAAACTCATCATTGCTGACTTGGTTGGCACTCAATATTTTTGCTACATTGCAGACAAGCTGCAATTCGCATCACCTGAGCACCCACACTTATCGATTGTTCAAATTTTTAAAGATCGTTGCCTTTCGGCGCTGCTGCAGCGAAACGTTGTTTGCGTTGCAGCGAGAGGTGAGATTCTGTCAGAACCGAACCACTCTGTCAAACGTTTTGTTTTTTTAATTCGTTTTCAATTTCGCAAACCCGAAGGTTTCAACAAAACCGAAAACCGGCAAACCGTTCAACCCCTGTCGCTGATTTGTTACCGCGTCAGCAGCAGGGAGATGGAATTTACGCGACTCCCGGGGACGTGTCAAGCGAGAAGCCCCCAAAACCTGAAAAAAAGGGCCGATCCACTGGATCGGCCCTTCCCTTGCGGACGGGGAGGCATGTCTTGCCGGCGGAGCGCTCAGCCGAAACGGCCGGTGATGTAGTCCTCGGTCTGCTTCTTCTGCGGGCTCAGGAAGATCTGGTCGGTCACGCCAAACTCGATCATCTCGCCCAGGTACATATAGGCGGTGAAGTCGGAGACGCGCGCAGCCTGCTGCATGTTGTGGGTCACGATCGCGATCGTGAACTCTTCGCGCAGCTCGCTGATCAGCTCTTCGATCTTCGCTGTCGAGATCGGGTCCAGAGCCGAAGTCGGCTCGTCGAGCAGCAGCACTTCGGGCTTGACCGCGATTCCGCGCGCAATGCAAAGCCTCTGTTGCTGACCACCCGACAGGCCCAGACCGCTGGTGTCGAGCTTGTCTTTGACTTCATCCCACAGCGCAGCCCGGGTCAGCGCCCACTGGATCCGCTCGTCCATCTCGGCCCGCGAAAGGCGCTCATGCATCCTGACGCCGAACGCGATGTTCTCGTAGATCGACATCGGGAAAGGCGTCGGTTTCTGGAAGACCATGCCGACGCGCGCGCGCAGCCGGTTCAGATCGGTGTCGCGGTTCAGAATGTTCTGCCCGTCGAGCAGGATCTCGCCTTCGGCGCGCTGGTTCGGATAGAGCTCGTACATCCGGTTCAGCGCCCGCAACAGCGTCGATTTGCCACAGCCGGAAGGACCGATGAAGGCGGTGACCTTGCGGTCGTAGATGTCCAGATGGACGTTCTTGATCGCCTGGGTCGCGCCGTAATAGAAGTTGAAGTTCCTGACCTGGATCTGGGCCTTGAGGTTCTTGTCCTGAGACGTAGTCATTGTTCTGCTCATTGATCGACGCGACGCGCCAGCATGGTGCGGGCGATGATATTGATGATTAGCACACCAAGGGTGATGAGGAAGACGCCCGCCCAGGCCAGCTTCTGCCAGTCGGGGAAGGGACTCATCGCGAACTTGAAGATCGTGACCGGAAGGTTGGCCATCGGCTTGTTGAGATCGAGGCTCCAGAACTGGTTCGACAGCGCTGTGAAGAGAAGCGGAGCCGTCTCGCCGGCGATCCGGGCGATTGCGAGCAACACTCCGGTGATGATGCCTGACTTCGAGGCACGCACCGAGACAGCCATGATGACCCGCCACTTCGGCGCGCCCAGCGCGAAAGCAGCTTCGCGCAGCGAGTTCGGAACCAGCTGCAGCATGTTCTCGGTAGTGCGGACGACGACCGGGATCACGATCAGGGCCAGCGCCAGCACGCCCGCCCAGCCCGAGAACGAGCCGACGCGCGCGACGTAGATCGCGTACATGAAGAGGCCGATCACGATCGACGGCGCGGACAGCAGCAGATCGTTGATGAAGCGGGTCACCGAGGCGAGGCGGCTGCGCATGCCGTATTCGGCCAGGAAGACCCCGGTCAGAATGCCCGCCGGAGTGCCGATCAGCGTCGCGAGCCCGACCATCAGGCCGCTGCCGACGATCGCGTTCGCAAGCCCGCCGGAAGACCCCGGAGGCGGCGTCATCTCGGTGAAGAGAGTCGGCGACAGCGCGGCAGCCCCGCGCCCCAGGACCGTGACCAGGATCCAGACCAGCCAGATCAGACCGAAGGCCATCGCCAGCATGGACAGCATCAGCGCTATCCGGTTGATCCATTTTCTCTGTTGATGAAGCGTCATGCGGTAAACCTCAGTGCGCGCCCTGCTTGCGATCGACTCGCAGCAGCAGGACCTTGGATACGGTCAGGACCACCAGCGTGATCGCGAACAGGACCAGGCCCAGATAGATCAGCGAGGCCGTGTGCAGCCCCGGTTCGGCTTCGGCGAACTCGTTGGCCAGAGCCGAGGTGATGCTGTTGCCGGGCAGGAAGAGCGAGATGCCTTCGAGCGAATTCGTATTGCCGATCACGAAGGTGACGGCCATCGTCTCGCCGAGCGCGCGCCCCAGGCCCAGCATGATGCCGCCGACGACGCCGACCCGCGTGTAGGGCAGCACGACCTGCCAGACGACTTCCCAGGTCGTCGCACCGAGCCCGTAGGCCGACTCCTTGAGCAGGGCCGGAGTCACTTCGAACACGTCGCGCATCACCGAAGTGATGAAGGGGATGATCATGATCGCAAGGATGATGCCGGCCGTCAGCAGGCCGATGCCGTAGTGCGGGCCGTCAACCAGAGCACCGAGCACCGGAATCTTGCCAAAAACCGCCGCGATCAGCGGCTGGGCATACTTCGAAAAGAGCGGCGCGAACACCAGAAGTCCCCACATGCCGTAGACGATGCTCGGGATGCCGGCCAGCAGCTCGATCGCGATGCCCAAGGGCCGGCGCAGCCAGCGCGGGGAGAGCTCGGTCAGAAAGAGCGCGATGCCGAAGCTGACCGGAACCGCGATCACCAGCGCGATCAGCGAAGTGACCAGCGTGCCGTACATCGGGATCAGCGCACCGAACTTCGCCATCGGCGGGTTCCAGTCACTGCTCTTCAGAAATCCGATGACGCCGAACTCGCGGATCGCCGGCCAGGCGCCGATGAGCAACGAAACCATGATGCCGGCCAGGGCCACCAGGACCAGGATGGCGGCACAGCGGGTCAGGTTGAAGAACAGGAAGTCCCCCAGGCAGCCGCCCCCACTGCGTTTCGCGCCCGTCCGACTGGCGCCTTTCATCGGCAATGCGTCAATACTCACGTTTCCCCTCTCCATAAGCACGCGACGCGAAGGGGAACCTTGCGCGTCGCGTGGTGAAACAGACAGCCTGATATTACTTGACGGTGATGACGGGCTTGCCCGCGCCGTCCTTGATGCCGGCCCACGAAGCGTGGATCAGCTTGATCAGCGATTCAGGCAGAGCGACATAGTCGAGAGCCGCCGCCATCTTGCCACCGTTCTTGTACGACCACTCGAAGAACTTGAGCGCTTCGGCGGCCTGAGCCGGCTTGTCCTGACGGGTGTGGAAGAGCACGAAGGTCGCGCCGGTGATCGGCCATGCATTCTTGCCCGACTGGTTGGTCAGGATCTGGTAGAAGGCGCTCTTCTGCCAGTCAGCCGTCGCGGCGGCAGCCTGGAAAGTCGAGTCGTCGGGTTCGACGAAGTGACCAGCCGCGTTCTGCAGCTGCGTGTAGATCAGCTTGTTCTGCTTCGCATAGGCGTATTCAACATAGCCGATCGAACCCGGCAGCTGCTGAACAAAAGCCGAAACGCCTTCATTGCCCTTGCCGCCGGTGCCGGTGGGCCACTGCACGACCGTGCCTTCGCCGATCTTGTGCTGCCAGTCGCTGCTGACCTTGGACAGATAGTTCGTGAAGATGAAGCTGGTGCCCGAACCATCGGCGCGACGCACAACGGCGATCTGCTGGTCGGGCAGCGCGACTCCGGCGTTCAGCTTCGCGATCAGCGGGTCATTCCACTTGCGCACCTTGCCGAGGTAGATGTCGGCCAGCACTGCGCCGGTCAGCTTCAGCTGGCCGGGCTTGACGCCTTGCAGGTTGACGACCGGCACGACGCCGCCGATCACGGTCGGGAACTGGACCAGACCGTCCTTGGCGAGTTCTTCGGGCTTCAGCGGCATGTCGGAAGCACCGAAATCGACGGTCTTCGCCCGGATCTGCTTCAGACCACCCGAAGAGCCGATCGCCTGGTAGTTGACCTTGTTGCCGGTCGCCTTCTGGTAGGCATCCGCCCACTTCGCGTAGATCGGGGCGGGGAAGGAAGCACCTGCGCCGACCAGTTCGGCGGCCTGGGTCGGAACGGAGGCGAGAATCAGTGCTGCGAGGGGGGCTGCGTAAGCGATGCGGAACTTCATGTTGTCCTCACTGACGGGTTGATCGCTGCACTTTAGGAGGGCGATGTTACAGCCGCGTGACATGTCGCAAATTCTTAACGCCGCCCCTCCCCACTCAGCAGAATTCGGCCCGGACCACCGCGGCAATCGCGTCGGCGAGCGCCTCGACCCGCGCGGCTTCGCGCCCTTCGACCATCACGCGCAGCAGGGGCTCGGTGCCCGACGCACGGATCAACACGCGCCCCAGCTCACCGAGTTCCGCTTCAGCTTGTCCGATCGCAGCCGTGACCTTTGCGTTCGACTGCCAGTCGCAGCGGCTCGCCATCCGGACATTGACGAGCTTTTGCGGGTAGAACTCCAGATCGGCGCAAGCCTCCTTGAGCGTCTTTTTCTGCTCGCGCAGCGCGGCGAGCACCTGCAGCGCCGAGATGATGCCGTCGCCGGTCGAATGCCGATCCAGGCAGATGATGTGGCCGGAGTTCTCGCCGCCGAGTTTCCAGCCCTTCTCGATCAGCGTTTCGAGCACATAGCGGTCGCCCACTTTGGCGCGGACAAAGGGCGCACCCAGCGCTTCGATCGCGCGTTGGAAACCGAGGTTGCTCATCAGCGTGCCGACGACACCGGCAAGTCTGCCCTGAGCCTTCTGGCCGCGCGCGATCACATAGAGCAGCTTGTCGCCGTCGTAAAGCTCGCCCGCCGCATCGACCATCATCAGCCGGTCGCCGTCTCCGTCGAGCGCGATCCCCAGATCGGCCGAATTGTCGATGACGAACTGGCACAGCGCCGCGGGTGCGGTCGCGCCGACCTTGTCGTTGATGTTGAAGCCGTTCGGTTCGCGTCCGATCGCGATCACTTCGGCGCCGAGCTCGTGAAAGACACGCGGCGCGATGTGATAGGCGGCCCCGTTCGCGCAGTCGAGCGCGATCTTCATTCCCCGCAAGTCGAACTCGTTAGGGAAAGTGCTCTTGCAGAATTCGATATAGCGCCCGGCCGCATCGTCGATCCGGCTCGCGCGCCCCAGATTCGCCGATTCGGCGCAGCCCATCTCGCCGTCCAGCGCGGCCTCGATCGCGAGCTCGACTTCATCGGGCAGCTTTTCGCCGCGTCCCGAGAAGAACTTGATCCCGTTATCGTAATAGGGATTGTGCGAAGCCGAGATCACGACACCGACGTCGAGGCGCAGAGCCCGGGTCAGATAGGCGACGGCCGGGGTCGGAATCGGACCGGCCAGCATCACATCGACGCCCGCCGCGGCGAAGCCCGCTTCGAGAGCAGCTTCGAGCATGTAGCCGGACACCCGGGTGTCCTTGCCGATCAGAACCGTCGGGCGCTGATGGCCGCGCGTCGCGCTCTGCCCTTCGCAGAGCACGCGCCCGGCCGCATAGCCGAGTTTGAGCACGAAATCAGGCGTGATCGGAGCTTCCCCGACCCGGCCGCGAACTCCATCGGTCCCGAAATATTTTCTCGTCACCCGCATTCCCTCTCTTGTCATTATTCGAATTTCAAAGCGCCTGGCGCCAGGGCTTCCCATATTTTCAGGCCGGCCCGCAGCGCCGCGGCGTCGTGCACGCGCAGCACAGCGGCGCCGCGCGCAACCGCCGCGATCGCGGCGACGACGCTGGGCAAATCCCGCTCTCCGAGCGAGCACCCCGTGATCTCGCCGATCATCCGCTTGCGGCAGACCCCGACCAGCAGCGGGCCGCTCTTCGCGAGGCGTTCCAGCGCGCCGAAGAGTTCGATATTGTGCGCGAGGCTCTTTCCGAAACCAAAGCCTGGATCGAGCAGGATGCGCGTAGGCGAGACGCCGGCCCCGATCAGGGTATCGCGCCGCTCGACAAGGAAAGCTTCGACATCCGCAACGACATCGCCGTAGGCCGGGGCGTCCTGCATCGTTCTCGGCTCGCCCTGCATGTGCATGACGCAGACACCGCAGTTCGAAGCCACGACCGCCTCCAGCGCGCCGGGCGCACGCAAGGCATTGATATCGTTGACGAGGCTCGCTCCTGCCGCGAGCGAGGCGACCATCACTTCGGGCTTCACGGTGTCGATCGAGATCGGCAGGCCGAGCGGCGCGAGCGCTTCGACGACCGGAATCACGCGACGCAACTCCTCGTCGAGCGCCACCGCGGCGGAGCCGGGCCGCGTCGACTCGCCGCCGACATCGAGGATGTCCGCTCCGGCGTCAATCGCCGCCTTCGCGCGCTCGACGGCCAGCGCGACCGATCCGGCGACGCCATCGCCGGAAAAGGAATCGGGAGTCGTGTTGATAATCGCCATCACCAGAGGGCGATCGAGCCTGAGCCGGTAAGGCCCGCAATCGAAATACCGGGTCTGCATAAGCGAGAAGGCCGGCATCAGCCGGCCCGAAAATGAGTCAAAAGGTGATCAGACCGTCGCTTCGGCGCTCGGCGCGGTTCCGGTGGGATCGTCCGGCGTGGTCTTGGGCGCCTGGGACAGGGTCTTGGGCGGACGCGGAGTCCTGCCCGCCATGATGTCGGCGATCTGCTCGGCGTCTATCGTTTCCCATTCGAGCAAGGCCTGGGTCATCACTTCGACCTTGTCGCTGTTCTCCTGAAGCAGCTTCTTGGCCAGAGCGTACTGCTCGTCGATGATGCGGCGGATTTCGATATCGACCTTCTGCATCGTCGCTTCCGAGACGTTCTTGTGCGTCGCAATCGAACGGCCGAGGAAGACCTCGCCTTCGTTCTCCGCATAGACCATCGGTCCGAGCTCGTCGGACATGCCGTAACGGGTCACCATGTCGCGGGCCAGAGCGGTCGCCCGCTCGAAATCGTTCGAAGCACCGGTCGAGACGTTACCAACGAACAGCTCCTCGGCGACCCGACCGCCGAACATCATGCTGATTTGGGCCAGCATCTGGTCCTTGTACAGGCTGAAGCGGTCCATCTCGGGCAGCGACCAGGTCACCCCCAGCGCACGGCCGCGCGGAATCACGGTGACCTTGTGGACCGGATCGCAGCCAGGCAGCAGCGAACCGATGATCGCGTGACCGGACTCGTGGTAGGCGGTCTTCTTCTTGTCCTCGGGCGTGATCACCATCGAGCGGCGTTCCGCCCCCATGAAGATCTTGTCCTTCGCGCGTTCGAAGTCGTCCATATCGACGAGGCGCTTGTTGGCGCGCGCGGCGAACAGCGCCGCTTCGTTGACGAGGTTCGCCAGATCCGCACCGGACATGCCGGGCGTGCCGCGCGCGAGGATGGACGGTTCGACGTCGGGAGCGACCGGCACCTTGCGCATATGCACTCGGATGATCTGCTCACGGCCGCGGATGTCGGGCAGAGGCACGACGACCTGGCGGTCGAAGCGGCCCGGGCGCAGCAGCGCCGGGTCGAGCACGTCGGGACGGTTCGTCGCAGCGATCACGATGACGCCGGACTGACCTTCAAAGCCGTCCATCTCGACCAGCAACTGGTTCAGCGTCTGTTCGCGCTCGTCATTACCACCACCGAGGCCCGCACCGCGCTGGCGGCCGACCGCATCGATTTCATCGATGAAGATGATGCAGGGCGCCTGCTTCTTCGCATTCTCGAACATGTCACGAACCCGCGCGGCGCCGACACCGACGAACATCTCGACGAAGTCCGAACCCGAGATCGTGAAGAAAGGCACTTTCGCTTCGCCGGCGATCGCCTTCGCAAGCAGCGTCTTGCCGGTACCCGGCGAGCCGACCATCAGCACGCCCCGAGGGATGCGACCGCCGAGCTTCTGGAACTTCGACGGGTCGCGCAGGAAATCGACCAGTTCGGAGACTTCCTCTTTCGCTTCCTCGCAGCCGGCGACATCGGCGAACGTGATCGAGTTCGCGGTCTCGTCGAGCATCCGCGCCCGGCTCTTGCCGAACGAGAAAGCGCCGCCCTTGCCCCCGCCCTGCATCTGGCGCATGAAGAAGATCCAGACACCGATCAAGAGCAGCATCGGGAACCAGGAGACGAAGATGCTCATCAACAGCGACTGTTCTTCCTCGGGCTTGGCCGAGATCTTGACGCCGTCGCGCATCAGGTCGCTGACCATCCACAGATCCTGGGAGCCTGGCGTGTAGACCGTAATCTGCCGGTTGTCCTGGGTCGTCGCATGAACGGTGCGCCCTTCTATCGTCGCTTTGGCGATCCGTCCCTGCTTGGCCTCCTCCATGAACTGGGAGTACTCCATCTGGGTCTGGGCCGACTGGCGATTGTTGAACTGCTGGAAAACGGTCATCAGGACGACGCCGATCACCAACCAGATAGCGAGATTCTTGAAGAGATTGTTCAAGGCACTTCCTTTTCAGGCCACGAGGCGCAGGGGGTGGACCCGACGATTCTATGACCGTTCCCCCGACGCAACAATTTTGTTACATCAATCGCCTGACCTGCGATCGATTCCCAACAGATAGAGTTCCGAACTGCGCCCCCGCGAAGCGGCCGGTTTGCGCGGAACGACCGTCTTGAACAGCTGCTGCATCGCTTTCTTGTAGGGATCGAAACCGGCCCCCTGAAAGAGCTTGATCAGCATCTTGCCCCCCGGCCTCAGGTGCTGATCGGCAAAATCGAGCGCCATGTCGGCAAGCTGGTACATCCTGCCCTGATCGCTGATCGCGATGCCGGATATATTGGGAGCCATGTCCGATAAAACAAGGTCCACGCTGCGACCGGCGAGCTTCGCCTCCAGTTCAGCGAGCACCGAGTCCTCGGTGAAGTCGCCCTGGATGAAATCGACTCCGGCAATCGGCTCGAAGGGTAGCAGGTCCAGCGCGATCACCGCACCGTCCGGCAGCACACGGCGCGCGATGACCTGGGTCCAGCTTCCTGGCGCTGCGCCCAACTCGACGACGACCTCGCCACGCTTGAGCAGGTGGTCCTTCTCGTCGATCTCGGTGAGCTTGTAAGCGGCGCGCGAACGGTAGCCATCGGTCTGGGCCTTGTTGACCCAGGGATCACTTACATGCTCATGCATCCATTGTTTGCTGGTCTTGCTACGCTTCATCGCACTAAAATACCGGTTTGATTGATGGATTGTCCATGAAAGAACTTCTACCTGCCCAGCAGCGCGCGCTACGCGCCAGCGCTCACCACCTCGATCCGGTCGTCAGTATCGCCGGAAACGGCCTGTCGGATGGGGTGCTCAAGGAAATCGACAGCTCGCTCAACGCGCACGAGCTGATCAAGATCCGCGTCTATAGCGATGACCGCGAGTTCCGCACGAGCTTGATGCGGGAGATCTGCGAAAAGCTCGACTGCGCTCCGGTGCAGACGATCGGCAAACTGCTGATCGTGTTCCGCGAAAAGCCTGAACCCGAAGAAAAGCCGCTTGCCGCGCGCAAGCCCCGCGCCCTGCCCCGCGCCAAGCTCGAATCGGGCCGCACCTCGCGAACCACGACCGGCACCAGCGCCGTGCGTCGCCTCGGCGCCTCGGCGGCCCGCCCGAGCGGCGGATCTCCCCGCCCCCGCCGCAGCCGTCGCCCCCCGAAGCGCTGAAACGCAAAGAGCGAACCCCTGGGTTCGCTCTTGCTTTATCAGAGCGCTCAGCGCCGGCGCCCGGATGAGGCGCGCCCCGATCTGGACGGCGAAGCCTGGCTTCCCCGGGCCAGACCGGTGAATTCGAGCACGACCAGCGCACCACCGAGCGCGCACTGGACGACATAGAGCGCGCTGGAGATGCCGTGCCAGGCGAGGAAGCGGTCGCGCACGACGCTCTGCATCACTTCGCGCGGCAGCGCCGCGTTCTTGATCTGTCTGAGCACCGGCTCGATGCCGAAGTGTCCGGCCAGGGTCAGCACGAACATCAGCAGCACGATCCAGAAGGCCGGGGACCTGAAGGCCTGCCAGCCCCGCTCAACCGCCTGATGCAGCATCAGATAAGCGCCGCAGCCTATGCCTATCCAGGCGACTGCGACGAACATCCGGCCCGCGAGCATCCCGGCGAGCAGGTGATCGGACAGCGCCGAGAACAGGGTCGGCGCGGCAATCCCGCCAATCGCCCACAAGGCGCCGACCCACAGGGTCAGCGCGATCGCGTAGAGAGGCCGGAAGATCTGGTTCATGCTTCAGACGTAGCGGACATCGACAACTTCAAGTTCGCGCACGCCACCCGGAGTCTGGACTTCGGCGATATCGCCGGCGAACTTGCCGATCAGCGCGCGCGCGATCGGGGACGAAACCGAAAGCCGTCCCGCCTTGCTGTCCGCTTCATCCTCACCGACGATCTGATAGACGAGCGTATTGCCGTTCTCGTCCTCCAGTTCGACCGTTGAACCGAACACGCAGCGCCCGTCGGCATCGAGCGAGCTGGGATCGACGATCAGCGCGTTGGACAGCTTGCCTTCGACTTCCTTGATCCGGCCTTCGACGAAGCCCTGACGTTCCTTGGCCGCGTCGTATTCAGCGTTTTCGGACAGATCGCCATGCGAGCGCGCTTCGGCGATCGCTTCGATCACGGACGGCCGTTCGACCGTCTTCAGTTTGTGCAGCTCGGCGCGGAGCAGTTCAGCCCCGCGCTTGGTCAGAGGTATCTTGTTCATTGTCGTTCAGGCAAGTTCGCCATGCAGCGCTTGCAGCGAATAGGGAGTGAGTTCGGATTGCTGGCGGATGCCCATGCAGGCAGCGCGAGCCCCTTCGATTGTCGTGAAGATCGTGACCTTGCCCGCCAGAGCACTGGTGCGGATCGAGCGCGAGTCGGCGATCGCCTGGCGCTTTTCCTCGACCGTGTTGACGACAAGGCTGATCTCGTTGTTCTTGATCATATCCACGATGTGCGGACGGCCTTCGGTCACCTTGTTGACGACGGTCACCGCGACACCGGCTGCTTCGATCGCCGCGGCCGTGCCGCGCGTCGCATAGAGCACGAAGCCCAGATCGACCAGCTCGCGGGCGATCCCGACCGCGTTGGGGCGGTCGGTCATCTTGACGCTGATGAAGGCCTTGCCCGAGGTCGGCAGACGCACGCCGGCGGCGAGCTGGCTCTTGACGAAGGCCTCGGCGAAGCTGCGGCCGACCCCCATCACTTCGCCGGTCGACTTCATCTCCGGCCCGAGGATCGTATCGACGCCGGGGAACTTCGCGAACGGGAAGACCGCTTCCTTGACCGCAAAGAAAGGCGGAATGATCTCGGCGGTGACGCCCTGATCCTTGAGCGAACGGCCCGCCATGCAGCGTGCGGCAACCTTCGCGAGCGGCAGCGAACTCGCCTTCGAAACGAAGGGGACGGTGCGCGAGGCGCGCGGATTGACTTCGAGCACGAAGACGACTGCATCCTCGCCGCGGCCCTGGATCGCAAACTGCACGTTCATCAGACCGCAGACATTGAGGCCCTTGGCCATCAGCTTGGTCTGACGGCGCAGCTCGTCCTGCAGCTCCTTCGTCAGCGAGTAAGGCGGCAGCGAGCAGGCCGAGTCGCCCGAGTGCACGCCAGCCTGTTCGATGTGCTGCATGATCCCGCCGATGATCACTTCCTCACCGTCGGACAGCGCATCGACGTCGATCTCGGTCGCGTTGTTCAGGAAGCGGTCGATCAGCACCGGAGAATCGTTCGAGACCTTGACCGCTTCGCGCATATAGCGCTCCAGGTCCTTCTGCTCATGGACGATCTCCATCGCCCGGCCGCCCAGCACATAGGAGGGACGAACGACGACCGGATAGCCGATCTCGGCCGCGAGACGCACCGCCTCTTCGGCCGTGCGCGCGGTGCGGTTGGGCGGCTGGCGCAAGCCCAGATCGTTGAGCAGCTTCTGGAAGCGCTCGCGGTCTTCGGCGGCGTCGATCATGTCCGGAGTCGTGCCGATGATCGGCACGCCATTGGCTTCGAGCTCACGCGCACGCTTGAGCGGAGTCTGGCCACCGAACTGGACGATCACGCCGACCGGCTTTTCGACCGCGACGATCTCGAGGATGTCTTCGAGCGTGACCGGCTCGAAGTACAGGCGATCGGAGGTGTCGTAGTCGGTCGAGACGGTTTCCGGATTGCAGTTGACCATGATCGTCTCATAGCCATCCTCGCGCAGCGCGAGCGAAGCATGGACGCAGCAGTAGTCGAATTCGATGCCCTGCCCGATCCGGTTCGGCCCGCCGCCGAGAACCATGATCTTCTTGCGATTCGTCGGCAGCGCTTCGCACTCGTCTTCGTAGCTCGAATACAGGTAGGCAGTGCCGGTCGCGAACTCGGCCGCGCAGGTATCGACGCGCTTATAGACCGGGCGCACGCCCAGCGTGTGACGCTGCAGCCGCACCGCGGTCTCGTCGGTCGCCAAGAGGCGCGCCAGACGACGGTCGGAGAAGCCCTTGCGCTTGAGGTCGCGCAGCTCACCAGCCGGCAGAGACTTCAGCGAACGGCCAACCAGCGACTTCTCGGTCAGCACGATGTCCTCGATCTGGGCCAGGAACCACGGATCGATCTTCGTCAGACCGTGCAGCTGATCGAGGCTCATACCTTCGCGGAAGGCCTGACCGACGTACCAGATCCGCTGGGAACCGGGATTGCTCAGCTCGTTCTCGAGCTCTTCGCGGTCGCATTCGACTTCGTCGAGGCCGTAGGCGCCGGTCTCCAGACCCCGCAGCGCCTTCTGGAACGATTCCTGGAAGCTGCGGCCGATCGCCATCACTTCGCCGACCGACTTCATCTGGGTCGTCAGCCGGTCGTTCGCGGCCGGGAACTTCTCGAAGGCAAAGCGCGGAATCTTCGTGACGATATAGTCGATCGAAGGCTCGAACGAAGCCGGGGTCGCACCGCCGGTGATCTCGTTTTTCAGCTCGTCGAGCGTGAAGCCGACCGCGAGCTTCGCGGCGATCTTCGCGATCGGGAAGCCGGTCGCCTTCGACGCCAGTGCAGAGGAGCGGGAGACGCGCGGATTCATTTCGATCACGATCATCCGGCCATCTTTCGGATTGACCGAGAACTGCACGTTCGAGCCGCCGGTGTCGACGCCGATCTCGCGCAGCACCGCGATCGACGCGTTGCGCATGATCTGGTATTCGCGGTCGGTCAGGGTCTGGGCCGGCGCGATCGTGATCGAGTCGCCGGTATGCACACCCATCGGGTCGAGGTTTTCGATCGAGCAGATGATGATGCAGTTGTCGTTCTTGTCCCGAACGACTTCCATCTCGTACTCTTTCCAGCCCAGCAGCGATTCCTCGATCAGCAGCTCGCGGGTCGGCGACAGATCGAGGCCGCGCGTGCAGATCTCGACGAATTCCTCGATGTTGTAGGCGATGCCGCCGCCGGTACCGCCCATCGTGAAGGACGGACGGATGATGACCGGGAAGCCCACGGTCGCCTGGACGGCCAGCGCCTCCTCCATCGTGTGCGCAACACCCGAACGCGCCGAAGCGAGGCCGATCTTGGTCATCGCCAGCTTGAACTTCTGACGGTCTTCCGCCTTGTCGATCGCATCAGGCTTGGCGCCGATCATCTCGACGCCGAATTTCTCGAGCACGCCGTTGCGCCACAGATCGAGCGCACAGTTCAGCGCGGTCTGTCCGCCCATCGTCGGCAGCACCGCGTCCGGGCGCTCCTTTTCGATGATGCGCTCGAGCACTTGCCAGGTGATCGGCTCGATGTAGGTCACATCGGCCATCTCCGGGTCGGTCATGATCGTGGCCGGGTTCGAGTTCACGAGGATGACGCGGAAACCTTCGTCGCGCAGGGCCTTGCAGGCCTGGGCGCCGGAGTAGTCGAACTCGCACGCCTGACCGATCACGATCGGACCTGCGCCGATGATCAGGATGCTCTGGATGTCTGTACGCTTGGGCATGTTTCTTTCACCACCGGGCGAGGCGCGCAACGCTGGGCTGCGCGCCGGAGGAAATCACTTCTTGGCTTGCGCGAGGAAGCCGACGAAACGGTCAAACAGATAAGCCACGTCGTGCGGGCCAGGGCTCGCTTCCGGGTGGCCCTGGAAGGACAGCGCCGGACGGTCGGTCCAGGCCATGCCTTGCAGGCTGCCATCGAACAGCGAAACATGGGTCACCTTGACATTGGCCGGCAGCGTCGCGGGATCCGCGGCGAAACCGTGGTTCTGACTGGTGATCAGCACACGGCCAGACTCGAGATCCTTGACCGGATGGTTCGCGCCGTGATGGCCGAATTTCATCTTCTGCGTCTTGCCGCCCGCCGCCAAAGCCATCAGCTGATGACCCAGACAGATGCCGAAAGTCGGGATCTTGCGTTCGAGGAATTCGCGGATCGCGGCGATCGCGTAGTCGCAGGGCTCCGGATCTCCCGGGCCGTTGGACAGGAAGACGCCATCCGGATTCATCGCCAGCACTTCGGCCGCCGGCGTCTTCGCCGGCACGACGGTCAGGCGACAGCCGCGCTCGGCGAGCATGCGCAGGATGTTGCGCTTGACTCCGAAATCGTAGGCAACGACGTGGTAACGAGGCGTGTCCTGGGTCTTGAAGCCCTCGCCGAGATGCCATTCGCCCGAATCCCATGCATAGGCCTTGTCGGCCGTCACGACCTGGGCCAGGTCCATGCCGGCGAGCCCGGGGAAAGCCCGGGCCGCGGCGATCGCGGCGGTCACATCGATCTCGGTGCCAGCCGGCGCGGTCACGATGCAGCCAGCCTGGGCGCCCTTCTCCCTGAGGATGCGGGTCAGCTTGCGCGTATCGATACCGGCGATCGCCACGATGCCTTCGGCGGCAAGGTAGCTGTCGAGCGTACGCTCGGCGCGGAAGTTCGAAACCCGCAGCGGCAGATCGCGAACAATCAGACCGGCCGCATGGGCACGGCCCGATTCGCAGTCTTCGCTGTTCGTACCGGTGTTGCCGATATGCGGATGAGTGAGGGTCACGATCTGCCGGCTATAGGAAGGATCGGTGAGGATCTCCTGATAGCCGGTCATCGCGGTATTGAATACGACTTCGCCAACGGATGAACCGATGGCGCCAATCCCTTTGCCATGGAACACCGTACCGTCGGCGAGCGCGAGCAAGGCTGGGGGGAATGCTGTCACGGAGGACTCCCTGAAACTAGTGCCAAATTCCGGAATTCGGAGCGACGCCGGAACCGACGTCGGACATGAAAAACGGGATTCGCCCTAAGGCGCATCCCGCTTGCAATGTGACGGCATTATACCGATTCGGGGCCGCCGAGGCAAATCCGGCCGCGCCCTCAAGGCGAAACTCCCGGCCTGTGCTCGCGGCGCAAATGGCTTGCCAGCCTGTCCAGCTCGGGGATCAGCTCGGCGAGGCGCAACTTGGCGTCGGCTTCGCGCTGCGCGCGGGCCGCCTGCTCCAGCCCGAGCGCAGCCTCGGCGACGATCACGGCGCCAAAGATCCCGGCCGAGGCTTTGAGCGAGTGCGCGGCGCGCGCCAGAAGAACCCAATCGCAGGCCCTGCCGGCCTGAAGCAGCTCGGCACGCGCCCGCCCGTAGTCATTCAGAAAAACGCCAATTACCATCTGGACCGCACCTTCATCGCCGTCCAGAGTATCGCGGGTCTGCGCCAGATCGGCCACATCGTCCCCCAGGGCGTCGCTCTGGGATTCAACGTAGGTCGCCGACGAATCGTAGGGATTGGCTCCGGGCTCGGGTTCGGCGACCACCCGGCGTATCGTCGCGAACAGATCGGCGGGCTTGAGCGGCTTGACGACGTAATCGTCCATTCCTGCTTCGAGGCAGCGTTCCCGGTCGCCGCGCATCGCATGCGCGGTCATCGCGACAATCGGCACACTCATCAGCGTACCGGTCCCGGCCCAGCTGCGCCGCGCTTCGCGGGTACGGATCGCCCGCGTCGCTTCGATCCCTCCCATCACCGGCATCTGCACATCCATCAGGATCAGATCGAAACTCTGCCGGTCGAAGAGTTCGAGCGCCTCGGCGCCGTTGCTGGCCAGCGTCACCTTGTGCCCAGCCCGCTCCAGAACTTTGCACGCGACCGCCTGATTCACCGGATTATCCTCGACGAGCAGGATGTCCAGCGGGCGGTCCGGCGCTTCGGACGCCGCTTTTGCCGCAACGAGATCGAACTCGGCCAGCGAATAGCCGCTCCCGCCCTCGACACCCAGCGCAAGCTGAGCCGCATCCCAAAGCTCGAAGCGGAAGAAGGGCTTGACCAGGTGGGCGCGCAGGCCGAGCTGACGACAGCGCTGCGCATCCTCGCGCTGGTTCTTGGCCGAGAGAAGCATCACGATCCGCTCGCACGAAGCGCCCTCATCGAAAAAGCGCGAAGGCAGGGCAAAACCGCCCGGTTCGGCGAGATCGGCATCGACGATCATCAGATCGAAAGCCTGACCGGACTCAACGGCGGCATGCAGCTCGGCGAGCGCTTCATCGACGCTGTGCGCCGTCGCACAGCCGAGCCCCCCGCGGCGCAGATCAGCCGCCAGGCGTGCGCACAGATTCGGATTGCGGACGACCAGAAGCGCCCGCCGCCCCGCAAAGACTTCGGGCAGCTTGATCGTTTCGGGCCGACCGAGCACACCCGCATCGACCGTGAAACGAAAAGTGCTGCCGACGCCCGGCTCGCTCTCGACCCAGATTCGCCCGTTCATCAACTCGGTGAGGCGCCGGCAGATCGCCAGCCCCAGCCCGGTTCCGCCGAACTTGCGCGTCGTCGAGCTGTCGGCCTGCGAGAAGACCTCGAAGATCGCGTCGTGCTTGTCCGCGGGAATTCCGATCCCCGAGTCGCGGACCGAAAACTCTATCCTGACCCGCCCGCCTTCCAAGGCCACCTTGCGCGCCAGAACCTCGACTTCGCCACGCTCGGTGAACTTGATCGCATTGCCGATCAGGTTCAGCAAGACCTGCCGCAGCCGCCCCGGATCGCCCTGCAGACGCAGAGGCAGATCCTCCTCGACGTCGCAGATCAATTCCAGGCCCTTTTGCTGCGCGCGCAAGGCCATCGTCTTGACGCAGTCGGCGATCACGCCGGAGAGCGAGAACTCGATATTCTCCAGATCGAGCCGCCCGGCCTCGATCTTCGAGAAGTCGAGCACGTCGTTCAGAATGGTCAGCAGTGCCTCGGCCGACGAGAGAACAGTTTCGAGATAGCCCTTCTGCTCGGCGTCGAGACGGGTCTCGAGCGCCAGCTCGGTCATGCCCATGATCCCGTTCATCGGCGTGCGGATCTCATGGCTCATGTTGGCCAGAAAATCGCTCTTCGCGCGGTTGGCCGCCTCAGCGGCATCCCGGGCGCTCAAGAGCTCCTGCTCCCAGTGCTTGCGCTCGGTGATGTCACGCAGGGTGCCCAGTACGCGCAGCGCACGGCCATCGGGATCGCGCAACACTGCCTTGCCCCGCACCTGTATCCACTTCCAGTCGCCGCGCTTCGTTCTGAGGCGGTACTCGGCCAGGTACTCGGATCGTTTGCCGGAGATCAGATCCCGGACGCCGGCTTCAGCCATCGCCCGATCGTCGGGATGAACCATGGTCTGCCAGAGCGCCACGGTCAGTTCGATCTCGCCGGGCAGATAGCCCAGCGAGGCCATCCAGTTCGAACGCAGGCTCATGCTCCCGCTCGCGTCCTCCATCTCCCAGAGACCATCTCCGGAGACGTCGAGCATCAGGCTCAGGCGCTCTTCGCTCTCGGCGAGCCGGCGCTCGAGTGCCCGCTTCTCGGCGAGCCATTGCCCGTGAGCCTCGTCACCGTTCGGCGAGGCGGGAGAATTTCCACGATCTGCGTCAGAATCGGGCATCGTGACACTCTGGCCATTTCAGCGCGGGAGCCATCCGGAGCGCGCCTTCGCGGGAAGGCGGAGCGAAACCGGTCAGCGCAAGCCCAGCACGTCCTGCATGTCATAGAGACCGGGCGAGCGGCCGTCAAGAAAGAGCGCCGCGCGCAGCGAACCGAGCGCGTAAGGCATGCGGCTCGAAGCCTTGTGGGTAATCTCGATGCGTTCGCCCAGACCCGCGAACATCACGGTATGGTCGCCGACTATGTCGCCGCCGCGCACCGTCGCAAAGCCGATCTGCTGCTCGGGCCTCTCGCCCGTATAGCCTTCGCGGCCATAGACCGCGCACTCGGAGAGATCCCGATTCAGGGCCTGGGCAACAACTTCCCCCATCCTGAGTGCGGTTCCGGAAGGCGCATCGACCTTGTGCCGGTGGTGAGCCTCGATCACTTCGATATCGTAGCCGCTGGCAAGGATGCGCGCGGCCACGTCGAGCAGGCGGAACACCGCATTGACGCCGACCGCCATGTTCGGCGCGAATACAACCGGAATCGTCTTCGCCGCCTCGGCAATCTTCGCTTTGCCCGCTGCATCGAAGCCGGTCGTACCGATCACGATCGCCTTACCGGCCGCAACAGCCGCGTCGAGGTGGGCGAGCGTCGCTTCGGGACGGGTGAAATCGATCAGGCAGTCCGAAGCCGCAAACGCATCGGGAACCGACGTCGCAATCGCGACGCCACTCAGCTGACCGGCAAAATCGGTCGCATCGCGGCCGATGAAAGGGCTGTCGGCGCGATCGAGCGCCGCCGACAGGCAGCAATTCTGGTCGGCGAGAATCGCCTCGATGATCATCCGGCCCATGCGCCCGCTGGCGCCGGCCACAGCAATTTTGCGGGTCATGATTTTTTCCTCAGCGCTTGGCCGGAGCGATTTCGACGACCCGGTTCGGAGTCTCCTCCTTCGCGGCCTCCGCCTTGACATCGCCTTCCCAGCGTTCGAGCTTGCCTTCCTTGAAGAAGAGCGTCAGCAGATGACGTTCGACCTTGATGCCGCGAGGGGACCGGTACTCGTAGGGGTAGTCCCAGCGCTGGGCATGAAAGGCGTCGGTCAGCGAAGGCGTGCCGAGAATGAACTTGACCTGATCGACGCTCATGCCGGGTTTGAGCCTGGCGACCATCTCGCCGGTGACCAGGGATCCCTGGCGAATTTCGATGCTGTAAGGACGAAGCCATTGACAGCCGGAAAGCGCCAGCAGGAAAAGAGAAAGAATCAGGGGCAAGCGAAGTGCGGAAAGACGCATGGTCGGGGCGATTCCAGTCGTGAAGCGCATTTTCAAAACAAGCGCCAGACTATATCATGCCCCTGCAACCATCCATCCCCGGCATCCCATGACGAATTCCCAAAACCTCAAGAGCATGGGGCTCAAGGCCACCCTGCCGCGCCTCAAGATCCTCGACCTCTTCCAGCGCGCCGACCAACGCCATCTGACCGCTGAAGATGTCTATCGGCTGTTGATGAACGAGGGTATCGACATCGGTCTGGCGACGGTCTATCGGGTTCTGACCCAATTTGAACAGGCCGGGCTGCTCGAGCGCCACCACTTCGAAGTCACCAAGGCGGTCTTCGAGCTGAACCAGGGCCAGCATCACGATCACCTGGTCTGCATGCAGTGCGGCAAGGTCGAGGAATTCTATGACAGCCAGATCGAGGAGAGGCAGCGCCAGATCGCGCGCGAGCGCGGCTTCGAAGTGCGCGACCACGCGCTCCACCTCTATGTCGATTGCCTGAACAAGGACTGTCCGAACCGTCAGTTTGCCCAGGCGCGGCTGGCCCCGGGCGAAGCCGCCAAGTAGCGGCGGCTCACACTTCGTATCAAGGATTCACCGCGCGGCAAGAAGTTCGGCCGCATGGGCGCGCGTCGTCTCGGTGATATCGACCCCGCCGAGCATCCGCGCGATCTCCTCGACCCGCGCTTCGCCTTCCAGGCGAGCAAGCTCTGAGCGCACGGCGCCATCAGGCCCGAGCGATTTGCTGACCTGCCACTGCCAATCGGCCCGCGCCGCGACCTGGGGCAGGTGGGTGACGACCAGAACCTGGCGCTCCCGCCCCAGAGCGGCGAGGTGGCGGCCGACGATCTCGGCGACCCGCCCGCCTATGCCGACATCGACTTCGTCGAAGATCAGCGTCGGCGCCGTACCGCTGCGGCTCGCGATGACCTGGATCGCCAGACCGATCCGCGACAGCTCGCCCCCGGACGCGACTTTCGCCAGCGGCCGCGGAGTCTGGTTCGGGTTCGCCGCGACCAGGAACTCGACACTCTCCAGGCCCTGAGCCGAAGCTTCGCGGAGCGGCGAGAGCGCAACGTCGAAGACTCCTCCGGCCATCGCCAGGCTCTGCATCGCGTCGCTGACATCCTTTGAAAACTCGCTGGCCGCACGCTGCCGCAGCACCGACAGGCGCTCGGCCGCCTCGCGGTAGCGGCTCTGCGCGGCCTGCTCGGCCTTCTCCAGCGCAGCGAGATCGGACGCCTGTTCGATCAGCCCCAGCCGCTCGCTCCATTCGCCGATCCGCTCCGGGATCTCCTCGACCGTCAGCCGGTACTTGCGCGCGAACTGGGTCACCGCGGCGATCCGCCGCTCGGCCGCTTCGAGCGCTTCGGGATCGGCTTCGATCCGGTCGCGATAGCGGCGCAGCGCGCTGACCGCTTCGCCCAGGCCGATCGCAGCCCCGCTCAGCAGATCGACGACCGGCGCGAGCTGGCCATCGAAGCGGGAGAGTTCGGTCAGGCGCGCGAGAACGTGGTCCAGGCTCGCCGAGAGCGCCGGCTCGTCGTCGTCGAGCGTCGCGAGCGCTTCGGCCGCGCCGTCGATCAGGCTGGCCGCGTGACCCAGACGCTGATGCTCGGCATTGAGGCTCTCCCAGCCGGGAAGATCGAAAGCGAGGCTCTTCGCTTCGCCGAGCTGCCACTCGAGCATCTCGCGTTCGCGCGTCAGTTCCGCCTGGTCGGCGAGCGCTTCGGCGTGGGCGCGCCGCGCGCCGGCCCACTCCCGGAAATGCAGCGCCACTTCGCGGGACAGCTCGGTCGCGCCGGCCTGGGCGTCGAGCATCTGGCGCTGCGAGTCGGCGCGCAGCAGCGCGTGATGGGCATGCTGACCGTGGATGTCGGCGAGGAATTCGCCGAGCTCTTTCAGCTGGGCGCCGGTCGCCGGACTGCCGTTGATCTGGGCGCGCGAGCGCCCCGAGGATTCGAGCACGCGGCGCACGATCAGTTCGTCCTCGACCGCGAAATCGTTCGCGGCGAGCCAGCTTGCGACCGGACTGTCGGCGGCGGGTTCGAAGACACCGCTGATTTCGGCCCGCTCGCCCCCTTCGCGGATCATGGCCGGATCGGCCCGGCTGCCCAGCAGCAGCGACAGCGCGTCGAGCAGGATGGACTTGCCCGCGCCGGTCTCGCCGGTCAGGGCACCAAAGCCTTCGGAGAAGTCCAGTTCGAGGCGATGGGCGAGCACGAAGTCACGAATCGTCAGGCGTCGCAGCACAGGGCACCTTCAGGGCAGGCGCGGAGAGGCGCTCCAGTGGAGCTTCTCGCGCAGAATGGAAAAATAGCTGTGGCCGAGCGGATGCAGCAGGCAGACGCGGTAAGCGGAGCGCGAAACGCTGATCTTGTCGCCGGAGCGGGCATCGAAACGGGTCTGGCCATCGAAGTGGATACGCGCATCGTGAGGCGGCTGGATGAAGAGATCGATCCGGCAGTCATCGCCGACCGTGATCGGGCGGTGCGACAGCGCGTGCGGGCACAGCGGCACCAGCGCGATCCCGCTGACCTTGGGGTGAAGGATGGGGCCGTTCGCCGACATCGCATAGGCGGTCGAACCGGTCGGCGTCGAGATGATGATGCCGTCCGAGCGCTGGAAATAGACGAATTCGCCGTCCACATGCAGCTCGAACTCGATCATCCGGCCGCTCTCGCCCTTGTTGATCACGCAGTCGTTGAGCACTGCGGTGTTGAACACCCGCTCGCCGGCGCGCTCGATCGAGACTTCGAGCATCATCCTCTCGTCGCGCAGGAAATCGCCGGCCAGAAACTCGCTGATCCGCTCCAGCATCGCCTCGCAGGCGATGTCGGTCAGAAAGCCCAGCCGCCCCATGTTCACGCCGGCCAGAGGCACCTGATGGCTCGCCAGGCGCCTGGCCGCGGTCAGCAGCGTGCCGTCTCCGCCCAGCACGACGGCCAGATCGGCCTTGCTGCCTATCTGTTCGTAGGTCGCGACCGGAAACTCGGAGGTGATCCCGGTCGCACTCGCGGTCGCCTGCTCGATCAGCACCGCGACGCTGCGCTCGCGCAGGAAATGGGCGAGGCGAAGCACCGCGCCCGCAACTTCGGGGCTCTGATATTTGCCGATCAGCGCGACGGTCTGGAAGGCGTTCTGCATGATGCGCATTAAACCACAAGGATGAAGACGCCTGCGCCATTGCGCTGACGCGGAAAGAACCTAGAATTGACCGCCATGGATACCACCAAAGCCCTGGACCGCCGCGCGCAGATCCTGCTCAAAACCCTGGTCGAGCGCTACATCGCCGAAGGGCAGCCGGTCGGCTCGCGTTCGCTGTCCAAATCCTCGGGCCTGGACATCTCTCCGGCAACGATACGCAACGTGATGTCCGACCTCGAAGAGCTCGGCTTCGTCGCAAGCCCGCACACTTCGGCCGGCCGGATCCCAACCGCCCAGGGTTATCGCTTCTTCGTCGACACGCTGCTGACGGTCACGCCGCTCGAACAAGCCAGAGTGCTGGAACTCAAACAGCAGCTGCTCCCCGACCAACCGCAGAAAGTGATCAGCGCCGCCTCCCACCTGCTCTCCGAGCTGACCCGCTTCGCCGGAGTCGTCGTCTCGCCGCGCCGGGAGGCGACCCGGATCCGCCAGATCGAATTCATCGGCCTGTCCGAGAAGCGCATTCTGCTGATCATCGTGACCAACTCGGGCGACGTGCAGAACCGCATCCTGCTGACCGAGCGCGCCTATTCGGCCAACGAGCTGACGCACGCGGCGAACCTGCTCAACGAGAACTTCACCGGCCTCGATTTCGAGGAGATCCGCACCCGGGTCAAACAGGAGCTGCGCCAGCTGCAGACCGACATGTCCGAGCTGATGAGCGCGGCGATCGACGCCGGCGAGGAAGCGATCAGCGGCTCGGTCGAGCCCTATGTGCTATCCGGCGAGCGCAATCTGCTCGAAGTCGAGGACCTGTCCTCGAACATGAGCAGGCTGCGCGATCTGTTCCGCCTCTTCGAGAACCGCACCGGCCTGCTCCAACTGCTCGATCTGTCGCGCAGCGCCGAAGGCGTGCAGATCTTCATCGGCGGCGAATCCGGGATCGCATCGCTCGACGACTGCACCGTCGTCACCTCCCCCTACTCGGTCGATGGCCACATCGTCGGATCGCTGGGCGTGATCGGCCCGACCCGAATGGCCTACGAACGCGTAATTCCGATCGTCGACATCACCGCGCGCCTGCTCTCCAGCGCGCTGTCTCCTGAGAGCTGATATGCCCCGTTTCCGCCCCGCCCCGCCCGAAACCGCACACAAGAAAGTCGGCGTTCTGCTCGCGAACCTCGGCACCCCCGAGGCGGCGACGCCACGGGCCGTGCGCCGCTATCTCGGCGAATTCCTCGCCGACCCCCGGGTCGTCGAACTGCCCCGCCTGCTCTGGTGGCCTCTGCTGCACGGCCTGATCCTGCCACTGCGCGCCGCGAAATCGGCCCGCAAATACGCCTCGATCTGGATGCGCGAAGGCTCTCCTCTGGCCGTGCACAGCGAACGCCAGGCCAAGCTGCTCAAGGGCTATCTCGCCGAAGCCGGGATCAGGAAGGTCGAAGTGCTGGCCGGCATGCGCTACGGGAGCCCGGCTATCGCGGCTCAGCTCAGCGCGCTCACTGCCGCCGGCTGCGACCGCATCCTGATCCTGCCGCTCTACCCTCAGTACTCGGGTAGCACGACCGGCGCGGTCGCCGACGCGCTGGCCGACTGGATGCGCAGCACCCGCTCGCTTCCCGAACTCAGAATGACCCGCAGCTTTCCAACCCATCCCGGCTATCTGCACGCGCTGGCCCAGTCGGTGCGCGAACACTGGCGGATCAACGGCCGCGCAAAAAAGCTCGTGATCAGCTTCCACGGCCTTCCCCTCAGCCTCATCGAAAAGGGCGACCCTTATCTCGACGAGTGCCGACGCAGCGCGCTCGCGCTCGCCCGCGCGCTCGCACTGGACGAGAAAGACTGGGTGCTCTCGTTCCAGTCCCGCTTCGGCCGCGGCAAATGGCTCACGCCCTCGACGCAGCAGAGCCTGATCTCGCTCGCCAAGTCCGGAGTCGATTCGGTCGATGTGCTGTGCCCCGGTTTCGTGTCCGACTGTCTGGAGACGCTCGAAGAGATCGCGCTCGAAGGCAAACGCGACTTTCTCGGCGCGGGCGGCAAGGACTACCGCCCGATCGCCTGCCTCAACGAGCGGGCCGACTTCATCCGCGCGCTACAGACCCTCGTCAGGACTCAGGCTGGCGACTGGCTGGAAGCTGAAAGCACGCACGCAAATCCTGTCCAGGGAGGACAGCCATGATTTCCTGGAACCGCGTCGTCATCTGGGCGCTGGACACGCTCGCGCTGATGCTGCTGCCGCAGCTGATCAGCGGCATCCAGATCAAGAGCTGGATCGCCGCGCTGCTCTTCGCGCTGCTGCTGGGCTTCGTCAACGCCGTGCTCAAACCCGTGCTGCTGATCCTGACCCTGCCGATCAGCGTGATGACGCTGGGCCTCTTCGCGCTCGTCGTCAATGCGCTCGCCTTCTGGGGCGTCGCGGGGCTGATCGAAGGCATCATTGTGCCGACCTTCTGGTCGGCCTTCTGGGGCGCCCTGCTCTACAGCGTGCTGAGCACACTGGTCGGCCTCGCGGTGGGCGAGCGCCGCTGAGCGAGCGCCCGCCGGTTCAGGCGCTGGCCTGGCTTGCGGCCTTGCTGCGGCGGCGCGGCTTGCGGCGCACCGCGCCCGGATCGAACTCGCCTTCGAGCTTCTTCAGCGCGTCCTTGCGGGCGGTGAGCGCCATGTTGAAAGCGCCGTCCTCGCCGTACTTCTTGACCGAGAACTTGACCCTCTTGCGCCGTCCGTCGGGAAGAGGCCAGGAAGCAACCCAGAACCAGCGTTGCTTCTCCTCGGGCATGTCGCGCGTCTCCGAAGCACAGTAGCGACAGACTCCGACGACGCCGGAGCGGTTGTTCTTCTTGACGATGTTCGAATACTCGCGCATCGAGAAGGGCGGGTAGTTCGCGATGATCTCGTCCCGATAGACCTTCGCCGCGGCAAAGGACTTCTGCTTGCCGCCGTGGACGCCGTCACTGAAGTGCTTGCGGTAGATCACTCCGCGGCGCTGTATCGTCACCAGCCAGCCATGTGTGCGGCTGACCTCGTTGTCCACTCTGCTGATTCCATACACGCTTGTTCGGGCCACGTTCTGTCCTCCTTCGCACACGTTCGACTGACGGTGTCTGAAAAATTTCGGCTTTAAAAATCAAAACTTTAACGGACGCCTCCCCGGGAAGCAGGTCTACGACCACGAGGGGCACTGTCCCCCCGTCAGGACTTCAAGCATAGCCACGATACGCCGGTATTTCATGCAAGGTTTTCAAACCTGAAAGCAGAAATTTCAGCCCGGAGTTCCGGGCGGAGGGAAGGAAGATGAAGATCGCCAGCAGCGAGATGAGCCTGAGCGCAACGCATTCGCTGAGCCAGAGCCGCCAGGAACGCATCAGTTTCCGCACCGGCGCGGCAGCGCTGGACAACAACGCGTCGGCGCAGCGCCCCCGGGTCGAGCTCTCCTCCGCCGGCCAGGCGCTGCTCGACGAAGCCCGCAAACAGCAAGTCAGCACTGCATCCGCCCAGACAGCGAACGTCGAATCGGGCAGCAAACAGGTGCTTCCGGTTCAGCTGCAGATCCTGAAGAACATCATCGAACAGCTGACCGGGCGCGAGATCCGCCTGTTCGACATGTCCGGCGTCGCCTCCGGCGAGGCGACCGCCCCTGCCGAGAGCGCCCAGAGCGCTGCGGCCAACGCCGCCAGCCAGGAGCCGACATTTGCATTTGATTACCAAAGCGTCAGCGAAACCACCGAGCAGACCGACTTCTCGGCGAGCGGCAAGATCACGCTCGGCGATGGCAGCACCGTCGATTTCTCGCTATCGCTGAGCCTCACGCGCGTCCAGCGCGAGGAGACCAGCCTCTCGATCCGCAGCGGCGCCGCAGCCCAGACCAAGGATCCGCTGATCCTGAGCTTCGGTGCCGGCGTCAAGGCGACCGGCGCGCGGACCGAGTTCGCGCTCACCGACGGCATGAACTCGCTGCCGGTGCTCGCCGGGGCAGCCTATCTGGTGCGCGATGCGAACGGCAACGGACGCGCCGATGGCGGCTCCGAGCTCTTCGGCCCGGCGAGCGGCGACGGCTTCGAAGAGCTTGCCAAGCTCGATCAGGACGGCAACGGCTGGATCGACGAAGGCGACGCCGCCTTCACCCAGCTCAAGCTCTGGCAGCCGGACGCTCAGGGCGAAGGCGGCCTCGTCACGCTCAAACAGGCCGGAGTCGGCGCGCTGTATCTGGGCCGGGTCGCCAGCCCCTTCACGCTGGCCGACGGTTCGGGCCAGGAACAGGCGAAGCTCAAGAGCTCGGGCGTCTATCTGAACGAGGACGGCAGCGCCGGCGCGCTGCAGCAGATCGACGTGGTGGCCTGAATCAGCGCCGACCGCATCGGGGAGAACCGCTTTCCCGATGCAGCCCCGGCAGGCGGCCAGCAGCTGACCCGGGAAGAGGAGATCGATGGACTCGCCCCGCTAACGGCAGGCCTCTGAGTAGTCACACCTCAACTGATCGGGCAGCTGCGCCCCTTGGGCCGGATCGATGGCAGAAGCAGGCACATCCCAGACCATCATCCTGGGAGCTTGGCCCGCCCTGCCTTTGGCGTACATCCACAGTTGGTCGCCCTTCCATGAAAAGGCGGTGGCCTGAATCGCATAGCCCTCATGAGCCAGCAAAACGGCGAGCGGCTGCTCATTGTGCATGTCGAGTACCTGCACCGAATTGCTCGATCTACTGCTCAGCGCGAGCAAGCGCCCGTGCGCTGAACGCGCAAAGCTGGAAGTGTCGTTGGCCAGACTCGTTTCCACGTCAAAGCGAAGGCGTCCGCTCTTCAGATCAAAGATCCGCGCAACGCCGGCCTTATAGGCGCGGTCAAGGACAAGCCCCCACCCCGCCCCATGACAGCCAAAGACGAGCTTGGCGCTGGGAATGCGAAGGCTGGAGACGACATGCGCAGTCCTCGGGTCGACACCATAGACATCCCGGTCAGCCTGCCAGAAGAGGCCGTCGCCGAAATGGGGGCCGATATCCGAGGTCCTCGCCAGCCAGGGCATGACATGATCCAGACTGTCTGAGACCTCCGTGCGCAAACGGCTATTCCAGACGCTGTGCATCCACTGTCCGTTCGCCTCCAGCGTGTACAGATCATCATGGTTCCGGAACGCGATGGCCTGCCCCGGCACGACTATCCATTCGACTCCGCGCCCACGTCCACTGATCCGTGCCGGCAAGGGATAGCTCCGGGTCGCTCCGGTCTTTGGGTTCCAGGCCATAAAATGGCTGCCGGCTTCTCCTGCCTCGCTGTAACTCCAGACCCGGCCCGATTGATCGACTTTCAAGTCCTGCGCCGAGACCAGTTCAGCAAGGCTCGCGATACGCCGCACCTGCCCTGTTTCCCGGACCAGGCGATGCACGCGGTTTCCCGAAATCAGAACGCTGCCATCGGGCAGAGCGACCATGTTCCAGCGCTTGTCGTTGAGCTCACTGGGGGCAAGGTCGGCAGGCAATTCGCTCCCGCTCAATCGCACGGGGGCCGCTTTCGATTCACTCAACAGTTTCTGCCCGGGGAACATATTGTTCTCTCGGTAGGCAAAACGATAGCCCTGCAGCATCGGCTCCGCTGCCTCGTCGGGGAGTGCCTGCATTTTTTTTGCTGAGGCCTCCAGATAGGCGAGCAGCTTGGGATCAAGATATTTTTTGCTGTCAGCCTGCTTCGCGAAGTGCGGAGCGAGAAAGCAGGTCACTCCTGTCATGCAACTGGCCCACTCGAAGCGGGTGCTGGTGACCGTATTCCAGCCCGCGAACCACACCAGGGTCATCGGCGAGCGGGCGAGCATTGGCGAGACGTCCATGATCAGGCCCGTGACTTTTTCGGTCTTTTTGGCCCAACCCTTCTCGCGAAAGAAGGACCAGCGGGCGATGCGCTGCGCGAAGAAGGGCTGGGACTGGAGCGTTTCCTTGTCGTAGCCCAGCTGTTCCCGAATGCTTTGCTCGTACACCGCGCGCTCTTCGGCGCTGATCGCCCCCGCCGCCAGCGCCCGGTCAAAGACCGGCGAGGCTCTCTCTCCCGCCCGGGCGCTCAAGGCCTTTTGTATGTCGGGCCGGTGCAGGAGGCTGACTTCTCCCCAGTAAAACTCCATCGCCAACAGCGGAGCAGAATCATCGCGCCACTGGAATCCGCGCCAGCCGTTCTTTGCAAAGCCACTTTCGAGCTCGGCCTTGACGATCGGGAGCGGCTGAGGAATCAGCATCCAGCTTCCCAAGCTGTAATTCGCGTCCGGACTGGGCGCCATCAGCAGCGGGTCAGGATTGCTGGCGGCCGCACTCAGCGGAGTGACAAGAAGCGCCCCCAGTCCGAGCAAAAGGGTCAGAACACCCGAACGGCAGAAACGCTTGTATCCAATCAGCACGACAAGCTCCAAAACCAGGACAAGATCAGTGTGCAGCAGTTTCCGCTGACCCGAAGCAGACCGCTCATTCGCAGGACAGGCTTTCAGGACGCTCGGGCATGACTCATGCGGGCGCCCGCCCTCTGGAAGCGTGGCGGGATCGGCGCTTGAGGCGAACCCAGGTCTTTACGCCAGAACTTCAAGCCCCTTGCTCGCCACCAGGTTCAACAGCTTCAACGAAGGGCCGTTCGGGTGCTTTTGCCCCTGCTCCCACTTCTGAACCGTGGACGGACTGGTATTCAGATAGGCCGCAAACACCGACTGACTCGCCCGGCAGCGCAAGCGCAGATTCCTGATGTCCTCCGCCGTATAGTCCTTCACCGGGGGCAGGCACAGCGCATCGAATTCGCGCATGGTCTGCGTATCGATCAGCCCGATGTCCGCAAAGTCCTCGGCCGTTTCATGCAAGGTTTTCAGGAGTCGACTCTTCATGATCTTTCACCTCTATCAGTTTCCCAGCCCTTAGCGCCTGTTCGAGTTGCGTCCGGCTCAGCCCCAACTGAATCGCAGCCAATCGCTTCAGGGCTTTCTACCACACAAAGAATGCCCCAGCCTTACCGATCAGGGCCCCCGGGCTCAGCCCCTCCTGGCGAAGCTGCGCAGATCGGGCGTCTATCCGGACGGGGCTGCAACGCTGGCGCCCTCTCCCCCCAGCCCCTCGCGACCCCGCTGAACAGCGGGGTCGCGTCTCCACCGCGGCTCCGCCTGCCGGGGATTGCGCGGACGGCAGCGCGGATCGCCCAAACCCGGCTGGTAGTTGACGCAGCAGCAATACCCTCCGAACATTCGTATCTGTTTCACTCCATGACCAGTCCATGAACAAGTTCGCTGCGGGCCAGTGCAGAGCGACACCTCCGATCCCGACCACCTGCCCTCGGCGAGGTCTTGAAGGCGGAAATACCCTCGATGTTGCCGGATTCTCAGCACATCTCCGGGCCGGAACTCTTGCTGTTCACGCCCTTGCCCTGACGAGGATCGGAGTGCGGTGCCGACCCGCGAAGCCCAGGTCGCCAAAGCACCGACGGAACTCAAACCATGAAATTCACGCGGGTTCTCCCTTGGCTGTTTGCAAGCGTGCTCTCGGGCTGTGCGATCGGCCCCGCCTTCGTCGCCCCTGAAGCAGCGCCGCCACCGGGGCTGGCGCGCATCTACGTCTATCGCCCGTTCGGGATCGTCGGCGCCTTTGGCCGCTACGCACTGGTCCACCAGGGCAAGCAAATCGGGAAGATCACCAATGCCGGCTATCTGAGCTTCACGGTCCCCGCCGGGCGTCTGGAGCTGTTCGCCGTGGACTGCACCCCGTCTCCGCTCGTGCTCGAACTCGATGCGGGCGAGAGCTATTACATCGAAGCCGATATCAGCGGTTTCTACACCGGCGATGGGCAACGGCGGAACACCTGGGATTTCTTCTGCACGCTGCGTTACCGGGATCCGGCGACAGGCCGCCGCGCGCTCCACGGCCTGCGCCGTTCGAACCAGGAAGAGCCATGAAGATACGTTTTGCCCGCCCCGATGACGTCGAGACCTTCGTCGAGCTGGGACGCCGCCACCACGAAATCACCCGCTTCCACTGCTTCGAGTTCAATGCCGAAAAAGTGCGGCGCTCGCTGGCCGGGCTGATCGGCTACGAAGGGGGAAAGTACTGCTTCTTCGTCGCCGAGGACGATTCGGGTCAGGCCGTTGGCGGACTGATCGGTTGCCTGGAAACCCATATCTTTTCGGACCAGCTCGTCGCCAGCATCGTTCATTACGACGTGCTGCCCGAGCGCAGGATGAGCGGCGCCGCGCTGCGCCTGCTGATGGCGTTTCGCAAGTGGGCCGAGAACCGCGGAGTCTTCGAACTCTGCGCCGGCGTCAACAGCGGTGCCCATATCGAGCGGACCGACCGCTTCCTGCGCCGCCTGGGCTTCGTGCAGACCGGCGGCAACTATGCCTTGAGGCTGGCGCCTTCAGGGCAAACCCATTCCAACGGATGATCTCGTAGAAATAACGCCCCCCCCAAAGCAACAACCAAAATCAAAGAGCGCGCCCCATGGAAAGCATATGGAATAAAAAGTTTTATGTCAGGTGGTGGGATAAGCTAGCGCTAGCCCTGCTTGTATTAGGGGGGCTCTCAGCGATATTTTGCTTTTCCGAAGAATCCCGCCTTGACTGCAATATCGAAAATTCGCCGTCTTTTGTTGTAAATGGCTCAGTGTCAGTAAAGGTGAGGAACTATTACAAAAGCTCGGTAATTGACATCGAAATTATGAACACAAATTTTGTTTATAACAAAATTTACTGCGGAGCTTCTGGAGCGTGCCCTCTCCTACTGGGGGTTAAAAAGTGGCCGCAAATTTCAAAAATCAGACTAAGCCAATGCAGCAATCGCTACGGGGGCGGACGGTACGTGGTTTCGGAAGCCAGTATTTCCGATAAATTTCACTCATTCAATAGTAGCGTGGCATATCAGAATAGAAAGTTCGCCATCTATTTAACAATATTTGCTGGTAGTCTACTGTTGTTCGGTCTATCGATTATCAGAATAATCATCCGTTCAAAAAATTAACAAGGCAACAAAAAGAGCATTGGGGTCAGGCCGGAGGAAAGCTTCGTGAATCATGCTTCCAACTCGTTCTGGGAGCAGATCAGGCGGTCGGGATCATGAGGAACCACCGCGTGGATGCCCCTTTCGTCGATGACATGCTCAAGACGATCCTGGAAACGCTCGCGAGCGAAGGGATGATCGCGCTGCCGGGAGGCAAGGCGGTTCTGCCCGCCCAGGAAAAGCTCGCATCAGGTGGTGGTACAAGCACGGAGATCCATTCATGAAAACAATTCAACCGAGCCGCACGCAGGGGCCGGCGATGAATGCCCGTCGCCCTAAGTCTCTATCTCGTCTGCGAAGCGCTCTGGCGCTGATCCTGCTGCCTCTGCTGACCGGATCCTGCGCATTGCTCTATCCGGACGTTCCCTGGCAGCGCATCGAGATGCCGCTGGACGTCACGAAGACCGGGAACCCGGTCGCCTGGAGCGTTGTATTGACAGGAAAAGGACGTTACAGGCTATTTATCGATTTCATGGCCGAAGACCTAGAACGGAATGATTACTGGCACGAATTCTCGCGCCTGTTTGGGCGCCGCAATTTTGAAGACGAATACCCAGGCATCCCTCTGGATCTTGAGATCACCGCTTACAACGGGCCATCTTGCAGACTGCCGATGGCAAAAACCAGCATTGGCAATAAAGAAACATTCCACACGCGGGCCAATCAAAGCAACGAAGCCACGTCCAGCGTTCCCGGAAGAAATGTAACAAGAGTTCTTGATCGAGCCTATTACAACAGATTCTCCTCCTCAGAAGCCACACCGAAGTGCTTCATCGTCGAAGTGACCCGCGCAGCCCCCGAGTTGGCACCTTACCAGCCCCATCTCGTCCTTGAAGAGTTCTCCAGGGGCATGCACTGATCAGTGTGCGGTTCCGCGAACCGATAGGAAGACCCGTCCCCCTCGCCGTCCCAGAAACACCGGCGAAGCGGCGCGGCGCCTGCGTCAATCCGAGGGGCTATCCGGCGGGCGGCTAATCGTTGGTCAGCTGCAGCTCGAAGCCGACCTGGGTCGCGTCCAGGGCGGCGACCGCCGGTGCGCCGTGCGCGGACAGCTCGCGCTGGGCGGCGGTCAGGCGCTGGACCGCGATGCCAGTCAGACGCGTGCGGAAGTGTTCCAGGCATTCCTCGGACGAGAGCGCCAGAGCCGACGGGTTGATCTCCAGATAGCTGACCGGCGTGATCGAAACGACGGTCAGCGGCTGGCGCTTGTCCCGCTCGTCGAGGAAAGCACCCTCGCCGAACACTTCCCCGGGGCCGAACTGGCCGAGGCTGCGCCCGCCGATCGAGAACTCGACCTGACCTTCGATCAGGATCGCGAAGCGCGCATCGGAGCTGCCTTCCCGGATCAGCGCATTCATCGCATCGACGCGCCGCCACTGCGAGATGCGCAGCGCCTCCCAGACCTCGACGTCGTCGAATTCGGTGAAGAAAGGCAAGCGGCGCAGCTGCCCGTAGTGCGAGTTGTCGGCTTCCTGATCGTGCTCACCGACGATCTTGTAGCGCACCGCCGAGAGATCCTTCGCGAACTCGGTGCCGTTCTTGTAGCGCGAGTACAGATCCTTTTCGAGCGCCTTGCGGATGATTGCATCCATCTGCTCGGGAATCGCCGGATTGAGCTGGCTGACCGCGGGCGGATCGGCATTGATGATCTTGTAGATCAGCTGGGCAGGATTTTTGGCCCGGAAAGGCAGGCGGCCAGTCAAGAGGTGGAAGAGCACGACGCCCAGCGAATACAGGTCGGTCTTCTGGTTCAGCGGATAGGCCTTGATCTGCTCCGGGCTCATATAGGCCGGCGAGCCGACCCCCATGATGAAGGTCGAGTCCTCGTCGGACTGCTTCCTGATGTTCATCGCCAGGCCGAAGTCCGTGATCTTCACGTTGTCCTGGTCGTCGATCATGATGTTCGCGGGCTTGATGTCGCGATGGATGATGCCGTTCTTGAACGCGTGATCGAGCGCGAGACAGCATTTGAAGACCAGACTGACGACCCGATGCACCGGCAGCAGCTTGTCGAAGGACGTATAGGCTTCGAGCGATTCGCCGGCGAAATACTCCATCACGACATAGGCCTCTTCGGCCTCGATCACGGTCTCGAAGATCCTGATGATGTTCGGATGGTTCAGGCGCTCGGCGACGGCCTGCTCGGCACGCAGCAGCTTGAGCAGGCGGCGGTTCCACTTGGCCTCGTCCTTGGCCTTGTCCTTGAACGAGATGTATTTGAGTGCAACGGGCTCGGGATAGAACGGATTCTCGGCAAGATAGACGGTCGCAGTCGCCCCCCGGCCGATCTCCCGGATGATCCGATATTTGCCGACGCGCTCGGGCTGGACAGCCATGAACCCTCCTCATCACATTCCGAGAGTGTAGCGCCGAGCGCGCCGCGCCCAAAGTCGCACTTGAAAAAACCGACACCCCCCCCAGATGCTGGGCAGAACTGTCGTCACAGGGAGCAAACAACATGCAGGAAAACCAGAACCCCGCGCCGGAAGAGGCCCAGCAGTCCCAGGAAGCGGAAGCCTCCCCCGAAGCGGAGACGCTCGCAGCGGACACGACCGAGACCGATGCGGCGCCGAGCCTGGAAGAGCAGCTTCAACAGGCCCAGCTTCTGGCCGCAGAACACCACGACGCCTGGCTGCGTGCGAAGGCCGAGACCGAGAACATCCGCCGCCGCGCCGCCGAAGACGTGATCAAGGCGGGCAAGTTCGCGATCGAGAAGTTTGCGAACGAACTGCTGTCGGTTCGCGACAGCCTCGAACAGACTCTGGCCGTCCCCGAGCCGACGCTCGAATCGATCCGCGAAGGCGTCGAGCTGACGCTGCGCAATCTGAGCCGTGCGTTCGAAAAATCCAGCCTCGTCGAGATCAATCCCGACGGCCAGAAATTCGACCCGCATCAACACCAGGCGATGAGCATGGTCCCGTCGGATCTGCCCGCCAATACCGTCGTCCAGGTTTTCCAGAAGGGTTATGCGCTCGAAGGCCGGGTCATCCGGCCGGCGCTGGTCGCCGTCTCGCAAGGCAAAGACGCTTGATTCACGCAGGGGCTTGAAAGCCGGGGGCCATGCCCCCACCTGCGGCACAGGTTTTTGAAACAATTCAAAGGAGCCAACATGGCAAAGATCATCGGCATTGACCTCGGTACCACGAACAGCTGCGTCGCAATCATGGAAAGCGGCACTCCCAAGGTCATCGAAAACTCCGAAGGCGCGCGCACGACGCCGTCCATCGTCGCTTACATGGAAGACGGTGAAGTGCTGTGCGGGGCTCCGGCCAAGCGTCAGGCCGTGACCAACGCCAAGAACACGCTCTATGCGGTCAAGCGCCTGATCGGCCGCCGCTTCGAAGAGAAGGAAGTGCAGAAGGACATCAACCTGATGCCTTTCGAGATCACCAAGGCCGACAACGGCGACGCGTGGGTCGACGTGCGCGGCAAGAAGATGGCGCCGCCGCAGATCTCCGCCGAAGTGCTGCGCAAGATGAAGAAGACCGCCGAAGACTACCTCGGCGAGGAAGTCACCGAAGCGGTGATCACGGTGCCGGCCTACTTCAACGACAGCCAGCGCCAGGCCACCAAGGACGCCGGCCGCATCGCCGGCCTCGAAGTCAAGCGCATCATCAACGAACCGACCGCCGCGGCTCTGGCCTTCGGCATGGACAAGGCAGCGGCCAAGGATCAGAAGATCGCGGTCTTCGACCTGGGCGGCGGCACCTTCGACATCTCGATCATCGAGATCGCCGACGTCGATGGCGACAAGCAGTTCGAAGTGCTGGCCACCAACGGTGACACCTTCCTCGGCGGCGAGGACTTCGACCAGCGCCTGATCGACTACATCGTCGAAGAGTTCAAGAAGATCAACGGCATCGACCTGTCCAAGGACTCGATCGCGCTGCAGCGGATCAAGGCCGCCGCCGAGCGCGCGAAGATCGAGCTGTCCTCGTCGCAGCAGACCGAACTGAACGAACCCTACATCACGATGGCCAACGGCGCCCCCGCCCACCTGACGATGAAGATCACCCGCGCGAAGTTCGAATCGCTGGTCGAAGAGCTGGTCGACGCGACGATCGAACCCTGCCGCAAGGCGATCAAGGATGCCGGCCTCAAGGTCACCGACATCGACGATGTGATCCTGGTCGGCGGCATGACCCGGATGCCCAAGGTTCAGGACAAGGTCCGCGAATTCTTCGGCCGGGAACCGCGCAAGGACGTGAACCCGGACGAAGCGGTCGCCGTCGGCGCCGCGATCCAGGGCGGCGTGCTGCAAGGCGAAGTCAAGGATGTGCTGCTGCTCGACGTGACTCCGCTGTCCCTCGGCATCGAAACGCTGGGCGGCGTGCTGACTCCGCTGATCAAGCGCAACACGACGATCCCGACCAAGGCCCAGCAGGTCTTCTCGACCGCCGACGACAACCAGACCGCGGTGACCATCCACGTTCTGCAAGGCGAGCGCGAGATCGCCAGCGCCAACAAGAGCCTGGGTCAGTTCAACCTGGCCGACATCCCGCCGGCTCCGCGCGGCATGCCGCAGATCGAAGTCACTTTCGACATCGACGCGAACGGCATCCTGCACGTCTCGGCCAAGGACAAGGCGACCGGCAAGGAAGCCACGATCACGATCAAGGCGAACTCGGGCCTGTCCGACGACGAAGTGCAGAAGATGGTCAAGGACGCCGAGGCGCACGCCGATGACGACCGCAAGACCCGCGAACTGGTCGACGCGCGCAACCAGTGCGATGCGTTGATCCACACCGCGAAGAAGGCGATCCAGGAACACGGTGACAAGGTCTCGGCCGAGGAGAAGGCCAAGATCGAAGCCGCGATCAAGGACGCCGAGGAAGTGATCAAGGGCACCGACAAGGAAGCGATCGACGCGAAGGCCCAGGCACTGGCCCTGGCCAGCCAGACGCTCGGCGAGAAGGTGTATGCCCAGCAACCGCAAGGCGAGGCCCAGGCTCAGCCGGGTGCTTCGACGAGCGAGGCGAAGAGCGCCGACGATAACGTCGTCGATGCCGAGTTCACCGAAGTGAAGGACAAGAAGTAAGAGCGGCGCAGCTCACGGCCGAAACACGGCCAGGCGGGAGCGCAACGCGTCCCCGCCTGGCCTTTGCGCTATCGGGGGCACACGCCCGCTCAAGCGACGGATTCAGAAGATGGCAAAACGCGACTACTACGAGGTTCTCGGGATCAACCGCGAGGCTTCGGACGACGAAATCAAAAAGGCCTACCGCAAGCTGGCCATGAAGCACCACCCGGACCGCAATCCGAACGACAAGAGCGCCGAGGAGAAATTCAAGGAAGCGAAGGAAGCCTACGAGATTCTCTCGGACGGCAACAAGCGTGCCGCCTATGACCGTTACGGTCACGCCGGCGTCGATCCGTCGGCGGCGGGCGGTGCCGGCTTTGGCGGCGGAGCCGGTTTCGACGGCTTCGGCGATGCCTTCGGCGGCATCTTCGACGAAATCTTCGGCGGCGCCCGCGGCGCGGGCAATGCCCGCTCCAACGTCTATCGCGGCGCGGATCTGCGCTACAACCTCGAGATTTCGCTCGAAGAGGCGGCCCGCGGCGCCGAGAAGACGATCCGCATTCCGCTGATGGAAGAGTGCGAACCCTGCAAGGGCTCGGGCGCGAAACCCGGCACCCAGGCCAAGACCTGCCCGACCTGCGGCGGGGCCGGCCAGGTCAGGATGCAGCAAGGCTTCTTCTCGATCCAGCAGACCTGCCCGAAATGCCACGGCTCGGGCCGCATCATCCCGGACCCCTGCCCCAGCTGCCACGGGTCGGGCCGGGTCAAGAAGCAGAAGACGCTGGAAGTGAAGATCCCCGCCGGCATCGACGACGGAATGCGCCTGCGCCACGCCGGCTACGGCGAACCCGGCGTCAACGGAGGCCCGTCGGGCGATCTCTACGTCGAGATCCACGTCCGCGAACACTCGGTGTTCCAGCGCGATCACGACGATCTGCACTGCGAGATGCCGATCGGCTTCGCAACCGCGGCGCTGGGCGGCGAAATCGAGATCCCGACTCTGGACGGCGCGGCCAGTCTGAAGATTCCGACCGAGACTCAGTCGGGGAAGGTGTTCCGGCTGCGCGGCAAGGGCATTCGCAATGTCCGCTCCGGCCACCCGGGCGACCTGCTGTGCCACGTCGTTGTCGAGACTCCGGTCAATCTGTCCGAACGCCAGAAGGAGCTGCTGCGCGAGTTCGAGGAACTGGCCCAGCGCGATCCGGCCGGACAGACGCCGCGCGCAAAGGGCTGGATGGACAAGGTCCGCACCTTCTTCGGCGACTGAGCCCTTCACGGCTGCCGCCGCGCAAGCCTTTCCTGTGCAAACAGGAAAGGCTTTTCTTTTGACTCACTCGCCGCCGGCCTTGAGCCTGGGCGAGGCGGGTTCGCCTTCGACCGAAAAGTTCCGTGCAAAGCGCTCGACCGCGGTGTGCAGATCGGCGCGCACGCCTCCCTGGATCTTGCCGTCGCGGGTAATCGTGAAGCGCCCCGAGGCCATCAGCGCCCCGGAATCCAAACGGCGAATCCCGAACCGAAAAGGCTTGCCCACCTCGAAGGCATAGTCGCCTTCCATCTTCGAGAAGCGCGTGACACCACCCGCGATCGGAGCCGCCCCTCCCCGCCTCATCGCTTCGAGCAGATCGATCCGGGTCAGCGCGCCATCGGCGATCGAATAGCTACCGGTCCAGCGCAGCGCATCGAGGAGCTGGCTCGCGTTCTGGGTCTTGGCCTCGACCGTGACGGGCCCGGACAATCGCCCTTCCAGGACTCCGGAAAAACCACCCAGCGCGGCAAGGCTATCGACCGAAACGCTGGAAATTTTCAAACGCCCGTCGAGCCGGAAAGGCCCGGAGAGGTCGAGATCGACATCCCCTTTGATCGCGCCGGACAGCCAGTTGGCGCCGAACTGCGCCCCCTTGAATCCGGAGCCGTTCAGCTCGCCGGTGAGCAGCGGATTCTCCAGCGTGGATTCACCGAGCTTCCAGCTCGCCGCTCGCGCGGTGAACTGCACCCGGCCGTCCTGAACCTGGGTTTCCAGAACGGCGCCGTTCGGCGCCAGCAAACGACCCTCGGTCCAGACGCCCAGATCGTCGAAGCCAAGCCGCCCCTCCAGCGCGCCGATCGAAAGCTGTCCGACGTGAAGAGCGGTATTCCTGACTTCCAGCGACTTGAGCCGCCATGTGGCCTGCGGCGTCGTCAGCGTCGCGAGCCGCAGCAGAAGCGAGGATTCGATCTGCGCATCCGCAAACGTGACGGACAAACGCAGAGGCCTACCCAACGCCCAGTCGATCCAGTCCGGATAGCCCCAGGCCGAACCGACCCGGCTCGCGCCGCCCTCGCCCAGCTTGATGTCCTTGAGCACAAAAGCCGGCCACGGGTGAAAGCCGATTCCGGCCGAGCCGATCTTGACCGGCTCACCGGTCCAGCTCGCCGCGCCCTGCTCGACCCGCGCGCGCAGAGTGCTGAACTGTTGAACCAGAACGACCGAGGAGAAAGCCGCGACGACCAGAACGCCCAGGCTGACCGTGATCAGCACGGCGCGGCGGATCTTGCGCGCATGCGAGCCTTTTGCCGCCAGCAGATCGTGGCCGAAATTGCCCAGGAACGCCCGGAAGCGGTCGAAGACCGAAGCTCGCGAGCCCGAGGCGACCTTGAAGCGGGACGAATCCGTTTTCGGGTGCAACGAGGCTTCCCCGGAGGACGATTCGATGTGCGGCTCGGCGTGCGGCTCAGTGTGAATCTCCGAGTGCATTTCGGTGCGCGGCTCGCCAAACTCGGACGGCGGTGAGGCGGGTTTGCCGCCCACCGAAAGCCCGCCACTGGCGCTGACCCAGCGCGATTCCTGACCCGCGACGCGCGCCATCCGCGCGTCCAGGGTTTCGATCATTCCCCCCGCCTCGAGCGCCTCGAGCGCCTTGGGAACCGAGCGCGCATCGCCAATCCGGGACGAGATCTCGCCGACCGTCGAAAAACCGTCGATGGCTTCGAGCAATGCCCGAGTGAGCTTGTCCTGCCCGCCCCGCTCGTCAGCAATCGCTTTGTCGCCCGCCCCGGTTCGACAGAACACCGTGAATCGATCCAATTAATCCTCCTGCTCAAGTCGAAAGCCCGTCCGGGCAACCCGAATACAGTGGCATATTACTCCAAGCCGGGCGAGTCTTTTTTATTCAATTCTTGACAAGGCAAAAAACAGTGACTAATATGGCGGCTTCTGTTCCCCGATAGCTCAGTTGGTAGAGCGCCGGACTGTTAATCCGTAGGTCCCTGGTTCGAGCCCAGGTCGGGGAGCCAAGGAACAGATGACAAAAGGCCTTCGCATGAAGGCCTTTTGTTTTTTCAGGCCGGCGGAATTGCGATTTTCACGGTTGATGCTGTTTTGGTCAAGGTGTAATCCCCTCTCCCCCTGGACGCATGAAGCCGGGGCGCACAGACCGCCGAGCCGCGATAAAATCGCCGACTCGTTCGCTCAGGATCCGTCATGACCCAAACCCCTCTCGACTACTCCGCCGCTGGCGTCGACTACGACAAAATCGACCCGCTCAAGATCCTCGCCCAAAAGGCCGCCAGCGCAACCCAGCACAACCTGGCCGGGCACGGAGTCAGCGAGATTCCCGCCTCGCGCGGCGAATCAGCCTATGTGATGGATCTGGGCGGCACGCTGATCGCCTCGATCACCGAATGCCTGGGCACGAAAGCACTGGTCGCCGACGCGGTGCGCGCGATCAGCGGCCGCACCCATTACGACAGCATCGCCCAGGACACGATCGCGATGGCGGTCAATGACCTGATCACGGTCGGCGCAACCCCCCTTTCCGTTCACGCCTACTGGTCGGCGGGCGGCAGCGGCTGGTTCGCCGACGAAGAGCGGATGCGCGACCTCGTGAGCGGCTGGCAAAAGGCCTGCGACGTCTGCAAGGTCAGCTGGGGCGGCGGCGAAACTCCGGCGCTGGCCGGAGTCGTCGAGGAAGGCCGGATCGACCTGGCCGCCTCGTCGGTCGGCGTGATCCCGTCGCGCGATCGCCTGACCCTCGGCGACAAGCTCGCCGCAGGGGACGCGATCGTGCTGCTCGCCGCGAGCGGCATCCACGCCAACGGAGTCAGCCTCGCCCGCAAGCTCGTCGAGCGCCTGCCCGAAGGCTATGCGACCCGGATCAGCGACGGCCGGACCTATGGCGAAGCGCTGCTCGACCCGACCACGCTCTACGTTCCGGTCACCGAAGCGCTGTTCGCGGCCGGCATCGTTCCGCACTACAGCGCGAACATCACCGGCCACGGCTGGCGCAAGATCATGCGCCATCCGGCGAGCTTCACCTACCGTATCCACACGCTGCCCGACGTGCCGCCCGTGCTCTCCTTCATCCAGCAGCATGCCGGCATCGACGACCGCGAAGCCTACGGCAGCCTCAACATGGGCGCGGGCTTTGCGCTCTTCGTCGCCGCCGACCAGGCCGAGGAATGCGCCCGGATCGCGCGCGAAGCGGGTGTGCCCGCTTGGGTCGCCGGCCGCGTCGAAGCGGGCGCCAAGCAAGTCGTCATCGAACCGCTGGCGCTGAGCTTCTCCGCCGAAGAGCTGCACCTGCGCGCCTGAGCCCAAGCCTTCGCACAACAGGCCGACGCCCCCAGGCGCCGGCCTGTTTTTTTATAAGCCGGCGCGCGCCATCAGCGCTTGCATCGCCTCCGCGGCGCCCAGCGGCAGCCGGAAACGGACGTGCTCGCTGATCTGGGTGTCCAGCGGATTGATCTCGACGCTCGGAATCGCATTGCGTATCGCCCAGGCCACCGGCTCGACGATATAGGGAAAGACGCTGCTCGTCCCGACGCTGAAGACCATGTCAAAGCCCTGCTGCAAGGCCAGCTGGAGCCGTCTCAGGTTCTCCATGCCGAGCATCTCGCCGAACAGCACGACATCCGGGCGCAGCGGGCCCTGACAGGCAGGGCAAAGCGGCGGCAGCGCGCGCCCCTCCCAGACCGCCGCATCTTCCCGGTACGCGCAGCGCGTGCAGTGCAGGCGGCGCAGGCTGCCGTGGATCTCGATCAGGTTCCGGCTTCCCGCCGCGTGATGCAGGCCGTCGATGTTCTGGGTCAGCACCAGCGAGCCGGGTTTCTCCCGCTCGATCCGGGCCAGCGCCTGATGAGCGAAATTCGGTTGGGCACCGAGGCAAGCCGCCTCGATCTGGGCGAGGTATTTCCAGGTGATCTCGGGGCGGGTCTCGAGCATGTCGCCGGAGAGCGCCTCTTCGATCTCGACCCCCTCTTCGGTCGCCTGATCGTTGTAGAGACCGTTGATTCCGCGATAGGTCGGCAGGCCCGAATCCGCGGAGATTCCCGCTCCGGTGATGAAGAGAACGCGCTTCGCGCTGGCCAGCAAAGAGGCTACGGCGTCGAGTTCTTTTTCGCAGCCACGAACCATTTCAGTTCCTCGGGATAAAATGCGATCGTATCCCAGAGCCGCAAAGATGGCTTGAATCGCCCCCGCCGCACCGATACAGTGGCGGGCTTGCCCATTCACACCCCTGGCACCCTTCGTCCGTGAGACAACTCACCCTGGATATTCGCCCCGAACGCGCGCCTCACTTCGACAATTTCGCTGTCGGCGAAAATCGCGAGGCGCTCGACACCGTCCGCATGCTCTCGCGCTTCGGACAGCCCGCGGCTGTCTATCTGTGGGGCGAGACGGGCAGCGGCAAGACCCACCTGCTGACGGCCGCCGCCGCGGAGACCCGGGCGGGCGGCCACCAAGTCGCCGAGGCGAAGACGGTCACGGACGACGGCGATTTCGATCTACCCGAGAACGGTCTGCTCTGCGTCGATGACGTCCAGAACCTCGACGCGGCCGGCCAGGCCGCCCTGTTCCGCGCCTACATCCGCGCGCCGGCGAAGCGCTGCGCGCTGTTGATGGCGGGGGATGCCCCCCCCTCGGCGCTGCGCCTGCGCGAGGACGTGCGGACCCGGATCGGCCAATGCCTGATCTTCGAACTCCAGCCGCTCGACGACGGCCACAAGGCCGAGACCCTGGCGCTCTACGCGCTCTCCCTCGGCCTGATGCTGGAGCCCGAGCTGATCACCTGGCTGCTGGAGCACGGCCGCAGGGATCTGCCTTCGCTGCTCGACGCGATCGACACGCTGGACACGATCTCGCTTGCCCGCCGCCGCTCCCCCAGCCTTCCACTGTTGCGCGAGATCGCGCAGGAGTCCCTCTTCCCGACGGAGACCGCATGAACCTGGCCCTTTTCGACCTCGACAACACGCTGATCGCCGGAGACAGCGATTACGAATGGGGTCAGTTCATCGTCGAGCACGGTCTCGTCGACCGCGCCGAATACGAGGCACGCAACGCCGCCTTCCACGAGCAGTACAAGGCCGGCACGCTCAACATCTTCGAATTCCTCGCGTTCGCGCTCGCGCCTCTGGCCAGCCGCCCGCGCGCCGAGCTTGACGCGCTGCACGCGCTGTTCATGCGCGAGAAGATCGCCGGGATGTGGCTGCCGGCCGCCCAGGCACTCGTCGACCGCCACCGCGAAGCGGGCGATCTGTGCGCCGTCGTCACCGCGACCAACGCCTTCGTGACCGGCCCCATCGTCCGCAAGTTCGGCATCCCGCACATGGTTGCGACGACGCCTGAGCAGCGCGACGGCAATTTCACCGGCGCCCCGCGCGGCACTCCGGCTTTCCAGGCCGGCAAGATCGAGCGGGTCGAGCACTGGCTCGAGTCTCAGGGCCTGCACTGGGGCAGCTTTGCACGAAGCTGGTTCTACAGCGATTCGCACAACGATCTGCCGCTCCTGACCCGCGTCAGCGATCCGGTCGCCATCGACCCCGACCCCGTCCTGCTCCGCCATGCCCAACAGGCCGGCTGGCCCGTCCTGAGGCTGCGCGAAACCGCCCCTCTGGCGGACGGGCCTGGCGGGTTATAATTTCCCTTTTGCTCAACCGACCCCGATTTCCATGATTCGCAAATTGCTGCGTCGCGTGTTCTTCCGCGATGCCCGCCAGGATCAGCATGGCAAGGAGCCGGCCGTCATCCCGGCCCAACAGCACGGAATCTCCCGCGACGGCATCTCGCCCGCGGCCCGGCGCGTCTGTCACGTCCTGCAGGAAAACGGGCATAAGGCTTATGTCGTCGGCGGCGCGGTTCGCGACCTGATCGCCGGCTTTCCGCCCAAGGACTTCGACGTCGCGACCGATGCGACGCCCGAGCGGGTTCGCGAGCTCTTCCGCCGTTCGCGGATCATCGGCCGGCGCTTTCGCATCGTCCACGTGATGAGCGGAGCCGAGACGATAGAGGTCTCGACCTTCCGGGCTCTGGCCAGCGACGACTCGCAGACCGACGAACACGGCCGGATCCTCGCCGACAACACTTGGGGATCCCAGGCCGAGGACGCGACGCGGCGCGACTTCACGGTCAATGCGCTGTACTACGACCCGGGCACCGAGACGGTCATCGACTACCATCATGGCGTCGCCGACCTCAAGCAGAAGACGCTCAGGATGATCGGCGACCCGCTGGTGCGTTACCGCGAGGATCCGGTCCGGATGCTGCGCGCGGTGCGCCTCGCCGCGAAGCTGGGCCTCGTCATCGATCCGGCCGCCCGCACGCCGATCCGGGAGCTCGCCGAGCTGCTCGAAAACGTGCCGCCGGCCCGGCTGTTCGACGAGATGTTGAAACTCCTGACCAGCGGCAGCTCGGTCGCCTGCCTCAAACAACTGCGCGAAGAAGGGCTGCATGCGGGCCTGCTCCCGCTGCTCGACGTGGTCCTGAAGCATCCGATCGGCGAGCGCTTCATCTGGCTCGCGCTCGAGAACACCGACCAGCGCGTGCGCGCCGGCAAGCCCATCTCGCCCGGGTTTCTGTTCGCAACGCTGCTCTGGCACGAAGCGCTGTCGAACTGGAGCGCCCGCAAGGCCCGCGGAGAGCCTTCCCAGCCCGCGCTGTTTGACGCGATGAACGAAGTGCTGGATCTGCAGGCCGAAAAGCTCGCGATCACGCGCAAGATCTCGGCCGACATCAAGGAGATCTGGGCTCTGCAGCCGCGCTTCGAGCGCCGCGCCGGCAAGGCACCGATGCGCCTGTTGGAGCAGCCGCGCTATCGCGCCGGCTACGATTTCCTGCGCCTGCGCGCCGCGAGCGGCGAGCTGCCGGTCGAACTGGCCGACTGGTGGGAATCTTTCGCGGCGTCCAATCCCGATGTGCGCAGCGAAATGCTGATCCCCGACACGAGTCCGGAGCGTCGCCGCCGTCGCCGCCGTCGCAGACCGGTTGGCGCCGGCGAGTGAGCATGTTCGACTCCCCGACCCGCGCCTGGGTCGCGCTGGGCGCCAATCTGGGCGATGCGCAAGCGACGCTGTTGCGCGCCTTCGAATCCCTCGCCCGCCTGCCGCAGAGCCGTCTCGTCGCGCGATCCTCGCTCTACCGGACCGCGCCGGTCGATGCGCCCGGACAGCCGGACTATATCAATGCGGTCGCGCAGATCATGACGACACTGGAGCCGCTCGCGCTGCTCCACGCCTTGCAGGCGATCGAGCAGGCCTTTGGCCGCGAGCGCCTGTACCGCAACGCACCGCGCACGCTGGATCTGGACCTGCTGCTCTACGGCGAGGCCTGCCTCGATACCGCCGAGCTGATCCTTCCCCATCCGCGTCTTGCCGAGCGCGCATTCGTGCTCGCTCCGCTCGCGGAACTCGATCCCGACCTGATGATTCCGGGGCGGGCGCGCGTCGCCGAGCTGTGCCTCGCGGTCGCCGATCAACGCATTGAACGGCTCATCTGAGCCCGAAGACGATTCACAGGAACAGGACAGAAGATGCTCGACAAAGCGCGCCATATCGTCGTTGAAGGTCCGATCGGAGCGGGCAAGACCAGTTTCGCGACGCGTCTCGCGGAACGGCTCGAAGCCGATCTGATGCTCGAACATCCCGAGATCAACCCCTTCCTGGGCCGCTTCTACGAAAACATGGATCGCTGGGCTCTGGCGACCCAGGTCTCCTTCCTGTACCAGCGCTACGACTTGCTCAGCCAGTTCCTCGCCCGCGCCAGCGAACGACGGGTCGTCTCCGATTTCCTGATCGAGAAGGATCCGCTCTTCGCCGGCCTGACCCTCTCCGGCGACGAGGAGAGGCTGTACCAGAGGCTCTACCAGACACTGAGCCCGCAGTTTCCCAAACCTGACCTCGTGATCTATCTTCAGGCCACGCCCGAAGTGCTGATGGACCGCGTGCGCAAGCGCGGCATGGGGGCCGAACGCAACATCACCGAGGACTACCTCGCCAGCGTCTCCGAACGCTACGCGAGCTTCTTTCACCAGTACGACAACGCACCGCTGTTCATCGTCAATGCCGCGGCGCTGAACCCGATCGAGCACGACGACGATTTCGAACTCTTGATCGAGCGCCTGAAGAACATGCGCAGTTACCGGGAATTCTTCGGATACGCCGAATGATTCCCTGCTCAGGCGCGCGCCACAAGTTCGCGCCTGCCAACCAGGAGAACCCATGCCCTATCTCGCCAACGAGCGTCCGGTGACGCTTCACGAACTCGCGAAGATGCGCGCCGAAGGCCGCAAGATCGCAATGCTGACCTGCTACGACGCCAGCTTCGCAGCGCTGCTCGAACGCTGCGGCGTAGACATGCTGCTGATCGGCGATTCGCTCGGCAACACGATCCAGGGCCACAGCAGCACGCTTCCGGTGACGATAGAACAGATGGCGTACCACACGGCCTGTGTCGCTCGCGGCTGCTCGCGCCCGATGATCGTTGCCGACATGTCCTTCGGCAGCTACCAGGAAAGCCCCGCGCAGGCGATGCGCAACGCGGCGAGCCTGATGGCGGCCGGAGCACAGATGGTCAAGCTCGAAGGCGGCGCTTACATGGCCGAGACGGTTCGCTTCCTCGTCGAACGGGGCGTGCCGGTCTGTGCGCACATCGGTCTGACGCCGCAGTCGGTGCACCAGCTCGGCGGCTACCGCATCCAGGGCAAGACCGATGAGTCGGCACGCCGGCTCTTCGAAGATGCGCGAGCGCTCGAGGACGCGGGCGCATCGCTGCTGACGCTGGAGATGGTCCCGGCGGATCTGGCCACCGAAGTGACCCGCTCGCTGACCCGGATGGCCACGATAGGCATTGGCGCCGGCAAGGACACCGACGGCCAGGTTCTGGTGCTGCACGACATGCTGGGCATCTATCCGGGGCGCACCGCGCGCTTCGTGCGCAACTTCATGGAAGGCGCGCCCAGCATCGAGGCGGCGGTCACCGCCTATGTCGAGGCGGTCCGCAACCAGAGCTTCCCGGCTCCCGAGCACTGCTACTGACGGGTGGTGCGTTTTCGCAACACGGATTGTCCGCTCCGCCTCCCGGCCATTAGGATTCGACGAACGCTTCCTGTGGGCTTTGCCCCTCTTCGAGCATCGTCCCGACAATGAGCCCAGCCTTCGAAACGAGCTTTCAATCCGCTGAACCTGGCCTCCCGGAGTGGCTCTCGGCGAAGCGGCCCTGCGCGCTGTTCGAGGACAACCAAAGCGGAGGCGGAGCCCGGCTCCTGTTCGATCTCGAGCGCACACTGTGCGCCTGGACTTCCGAGGAAGTCCCCGGCCTGCTCGCCGAAATCGACAGGCTCGCGGGGCAAGGACAGTGGATCGCGCTCGCCGCGAGCTATGAGCTCGGCTATGCGCTCTCCCCCAGACTGCACAGTCTGATGCCGGCGCACGACCGGCCTCTGCTCGAAGCCTGGGTCTGGCGGCGCGGCGAACACCTGGACGCTCACGCGTTCGAGGCCACGCTCGCCGGCGCGCAAGCCCTGCTCTCCTCGTCCGAGCGGACCAGCGGCGTCACCGATCTCAAAGCGTCGCTGAGCGAGGCCGAGCACGCGCGCGGCATCGCGGCGATCCAGGCGCAGATCGAGGCCGGCGAGTGCTACCAGATCAACTACACCTTCCCGCTGAGCGGACACGCCTACGGCGACCCGCTCGCGCTCTATGCGCGCCTGAGGCAGGCTCAACCCGTGCGCTATGGCGCGCTGATCCGCCACGCACGCGGAGCGCTGCTGTCGCGCTCACCCGAACTCTTCGTTGAACGCAAAGGGCAGTGTCTGCGCTCGCGGCCGATGAAGGGCACGGCGCCGCTGGGCCAGGCCGAAACGCTGCGGGCGTCGGAGAAAGACCGCGCCGAGAACCTGATGATCGTCGATCTGCTGCGCAACGACATGGCCAGGCTCTGCCCGCCCGGCGGCGTTCGCGTCGAGGAACTCTTCCGGATCGAAGACTATGCGAGCCTGCACCAGATGACCTCGACGATCACCGCTTCCCCCTGCACGGCGAGTCTCGCCGAGATCTTCGCGGCGCTCTTCCCTTGCGGTTCGATCACCGGGGCGCCGAAGATCCGCGCGATGGAACTGATCCGCGAACTCGAACCCGCGGCGCGCGGCCTCTACTGTGGCGCTCTGGGCTGGATCGCGCCGGGTGGCGATTTCTGCTTCAACGTGCCGATCCGGACTCTGGAGATCGGATCTTCGGGCGACTTCACAATGGGTCTGGGGGGCGGAATCGTCGCCGATTCGCTCGCCGCCAGCGAATACGCGGAGTGCCTGACCAAGGGGCGCTTTCTGAGCGAGCTGGGCCCGGGCTTCGAACTGTTCGAGACTCTGCTCCGGAACGCCCAGGGCGACTATCCGCGCCTCGATCGCCATCTTCGCCGCCTGGCCCGCTCCGCAGATGAGCTGGGTTTCCCCTTCGCAGAGGACGCCGCCCGCGAAATGCTACAGAGCGAAGCCGAACACTGCCAGGGTCTGCCGCGCCGGGTCAGGCTCTCGCTCGACACCAGGGGCCAGCTCAAAGTCTCGGGGTCCGCCCTGCCGCCCCTTCCTCCCGCCCCCAAAGTGACGCTCTCCCGGCGCATCCTGAGCACCCCGCGCTGGCTGCTGGGCCACAAGACCAGCGCCCGGGCGCTCTATGACAGCGAACTGGCCCACGCCGTCGAAGCAGGCCACTTCGACGTGCTGTTCCTGAACGAAGAGGGCGAGCTCTGTGAAGGGGCGCGCAGCAACGTCTATCTGGAAAAGGACGGTCAGCTGCTGACGCCCCCGCTCAGCTCCGGGCTGCTGCCCGGAGTGATGCGCGAGGAGTTGATCGAGCAGGGTCTCGCCCGCGAAAAGCGGCTGGGCCTCAAGGATCTGGCCGCAGCGCAGCGCGTCTTCGTCTCGAACGCCTTGCGGGGCCTGGTTGAAGTCGGTCTCGTTCTGTGACCCTTAGGCAGGAAAGCAACGCCGTCTTTGCGGCGTCAGGTCCATTCAGGACAAGCAATGTCGTTGCTGGCCAGCCAAAGTCCTATAATCTGTAAGTTTTTACCCGCGCGATGTTCGCGCTCTATCGGAACCTCTATGTCGTTTGCCGACCTCGGTCTCATTCCCGAATTGCTGAAAGCCGTCGAAGACGCCGGCTACAGCGACCCCACTCCTATTCAGAGTCAAGCCATCCCCGTTGTGCTGGAGGGGCGAGACGTGATGGGAGGGGCGCAGACCGGGACCGGCAAGACGGCAGGCTTCACGCTGCCTCTTCTCAACAAGATCTCGCGCTGGGCCAGCACCTCGACTTCGCCAGCCCGCCACCCGGTGCGCGCGCTGATCCTGACGCCCACCCGCGAGCTGGCGGTTCAGGTTCATGAAGCGGTGCAGACCTACGCGAAGTACCTGCCGATCCGCACGGTCTGCCTCTACGGCGGCGTCGATATCCGCCCGCAGATCGAAGACCTGCGGCGAGGCGTCGAAGTCGTCGTCGCAACGCCGGGTCGCCTGCTCGATCACATCGAGCAGCGCAGCATCACGCTCGGCCAGGTCGAGATCGTCGTGCTCGACGAAGCGGACCGGATGCTGGACATGGGCTTCATCCCCGATATCCGCCGCATCCTCGCACTGTTGCCCAAACAGAGGCAGAGCCTGCTCTTCTCGGCGACCTTCTCCGAAGAGATCAAGCGCCTCGCCGATACGATGCTGCGCGATCCTCAGCTGATCGAAGTGGCCAAGCGCAACACGGTCAGCGAAACGATCACACACCGCGTCTATCCGGTTGCTGCGGCGGTCAAGAAACAGCTGCTGGTCTGGCTGCTGCGCGAAGCCGAAGGCGGAGACCAGGTTCTGGTCTTCGTCAGCACCAAGATTGAATGCGGCAGGCTCTCGCGCCATCTGCAGCGCGAAGGCATCGCGGCGGACGCGATCCACGGCGACAAGAGCCAGATGCAGCGGACCGAGGCGCTCGAAGGCTTCAAGTCCGGCGCGATCCGGGTTCTGGTCGCCACCGACGTCGCGGCGCGGGGGCTGGACATCGACGATCTGCCCTATGTCGTCAATTACGAGTTGCCGGGCACCGCCGAAGACTACATCCACCGGATCGGCCGCACCGGACGCGCCGGCAAGCACGGCAACGCGGTCTCGCTGGTCTCGCCTGACGAGCATCAGAAGCTCGCCGCGATCGAGAAACTGATCAAGCTGAAGATCCCGCAGCACACGGTTCCCGGCTTCGACGCCGACGCGAGTCCGGACTCCGCCTACCGCGTCGTTCGCAACCAGGGCGCCGACCGGCGCGCCGCAAGCGCATCGCGCAGCGCCAGCCCCAGCGCTCCGCGCAGCACGAGCGCGCCCCGGCCCGCCCGCTCGACGGTCGCGCCGGACGGCTTCGATTTCTCCCGCCCCTATGTCGCCAAGGAGGCGTTGAACGAATCCGAGTCCTCGGCCGCGGAAAGCGCACAACCCGACTCGCCCCGCTCAGCCCGGGAGAGCCGCCCCGTCGCTTTCCTGCTCGGCGGCCGCGGCCGCTGAGCTTTTGCACTTCAGACTCCGGCGCCTGCGCGCCGGGTAAAAAAAACGCCGCGTTGAACGCGGCGTTTTTTATGAGCGAAGCGAACTCAGCTCGCGAAGCTCTTCACATGCGTGATCACGTCAGCAACCGCCTGCTGGGCGCTGCCGTACAGCATCCGGCAGTTCTCGCCATAGAACAGCGCGTTCTCGATGCCCGAGTAACCGGCCCCCTTGCCGCGCTTGATCACGATCACGTTCTGCGCCTTGTCGGCGTCGAGAATCGGCATGCCGTAGATCGGGCTGGACTTGTCGGTCCGCGCGACCGGGTTCACGACGTCGTTCGCACCGATCACCAGAGCCACGTCGGCGAGCGGGAACTCCGAGTTGATCTCTTCGAGGTCGAAGATCTTGTCGTAAGGCACGCCCGCCTCGGCCAGCAGCACGTTCATGTGGCCAGGCATGCGGCCCGCGACCGGGTGGATCGCGAACTTGACTTCGACGCCTTCCTTCTCAAGCAGCTGCGCCATCTCCCAAACCTTGTGCTGGGCTCCGGCGACCGCCATCCCGTAGCCCGGAATGATGATGACTTTCTGCGCATAGCGCATCATCGAAGCCGCATCGAGGCCGGAGACTTCCTTCAGCGAACCCTCGATCGCACTGCCATCGCCCTTGGCCTCACCGGAAATCGGCTGGAACAGGATGTTGGTAATCGGGCGATTCATCGCCTTGGCCATCAGCTGGGTCAGCAGAGTACCCGCCGCGCCAACGACGATACCGGCGATGATCAGCACCGGTTTATCCAGCACATAGCCTTCAAAACCGACCGCCAGGCCCGTGAAGGCGTTGAACAGCGAGATCACGACCGGCATGTCGGCGCCACCGATCGGCAGCGTGATGATCGTGCCGAGGACCAGCGACAACACGAAGAAGGCGATGATCGTGCAGGGTTCGGGCGTGCCGGCCACGACGATCGCGGCACCAAAGCCGACCGTCACCAGAGCCAGAACGATATTGACGATGTTCTGGGCCGGCAGCCGATGCGCTTTCTTCATCACGCCCTGCAGCTTCGCCCAGGCGATCACCGAACCGGAGAACGAGACCGAACCGATCAGCGCGCCCAGAGAGGCGAGAATCAGGGCGACAGTGCCGTGGACATTGCCGCGCGCGAACTCAAGCGCCGCGATCGCGGCGGCCGCACCACCGCCCATGCCGTTGTAGATAGCAACCATCTGCGGCATGTCGGTCATCTTGACGACCTTGCCCGACCACCAGGCAGCCGATCCGCCGAGAACCAGCGCGACGAGGATCAGGACCAGATTGATGCTGATCTTGATTTCGGGCGACAGGAAAGTCACCAGAGTCGCCAGAGCCATGCCGGCACCGGCCCACAGAATGCCCTTGCGCGCCGAGACCGGCGAAGACATCCCCTTCAGACCGAGGATGAACAACACCGCGACGACGAAATACGAAACTTCAATGACCCACTTCATTTCGCGCTCTCCTTGCGGTCACCGCGCTTGAACATCGCGAGCATCCGTTCCGTGACCACATAGCCGCCCGCGGCATTCGCCGCGCCCAGCAGCACGGCGATGAAACCGATTGCGAGCTGCAGCGGATCGGCAGGATCCGCGCTACCGAGAGCGACCATCGCCCCCACCAGAACGACACCGTGCACGAAGTTCGAGCCCGACATCAGCGGCGTGTGCAGAATCACCGGCACGCGCGAAATCACCTCGTAGCCGGTGAAGGCAGCGAGCATGAAGATATAGATTGCGGAAAAACCTTCCATGTCCTGTCTCCCTCAGAGTCCGAGAACTTTCTTGACACCCTCGTGCTTGACCTCACCATCGTGGGTCAGGCAGGTGCCGCGGATCACTTCGTCTTCCCAGTCGATGGAAAGCTCGCCTTCCTTGATCATCGGCGAGACGAAGTTGTACAGGTTCTTCGCGTACATCTCGGAAGCGTGCAAAGCCATGCGGCTGGGCAGATTGGTCGGTCCAACGATCGTCGCCGGTCCGACGACAACCGTCTCGCCTGCAACGCATCCGGCAACGTTGCCGCCCGATTCAGCCGCCATGTCGACGACGACGGCGCCCGGCTTCATGCCGGCGACCATGTCGGCCGAGATGATCTGCGGCGCACGCTTGCCGGGGATCGCCGCGGTCGTGATCAGCGCATCGCACTGAGCGACAGCACGGGCCAGCTTCTCGGCCTGCTGACGCTTCTCGTCCTCGGTCAGTTCGCGGGCATAACCGCCCGTTCCGGCCGCCGAGACTCCGGTATCGACGAACTTCGCACCGAGCGATTCGATCTGTTCGCGGGTCTCCGGGCGCACGTCATAGGCTTCAACCAGCGCACCGAGGCGGCGCGCCGTCGCGATGGCCTGCAGGCCGGCGACGCCGGCTCCGATCACGAGGACCTTGGCGGGACGGATCGTGCCGGCCGCGTAAGTCATCATCGGGAAGAATTTCGTGCAATGGCTGGCGGCGATCAGCACGCACTGATAGCCGGAACACGCCGCCTGCGAGGACAGGATGTCCATGCTCTGCGCGCGCGAGATCCGCGGCAGCAGCTCCATCGCGAACGCGGTGATCTTGCGCTCGGCGAGCTGGCGCACGCGATCGGCGTTCTGATAGGGCTGCAGCGTCGAAACCAGCACCGTCCCCGGTGCAAGCTTGGCGATCTGCTCGGAGCTGAGCGGCTGGACGGCAAGGATCACCTTGTTCGCCAGAGCCGCGTCGTTCGAATCCGTCCAGCTGACTTCCTTGAAGTCATCGGCTGCGATGCAGGCCGGCGCTTCGGCGCCACGCTGGATCAACAGTTCCACGCCCAAGGCCTTGAAGCGCTTGGCGACATCCGGGACCAGCGCGATGCGCCGTTCGCCGGGAAGCTGTTCGGCCGGAATGCCGATGGTCAGTCCCATGAGACCTCCTGATTTGGTTCAGCCCTGAGGGCTGGGGTACAACGGTCGCCGGTCAGGCCGAACCCGGAGCCAGACTGCCAACAGGCAGTCGCCCCCGACATCTCATGCTCCAATGCGGGAACAGCGACCAGGAAAAGTAATGATACTGAGGCCAGTGCGATCAATGAAGCGCAACGCGCCACTGACTGCCTCGCCAATGAGATGGATCAATGCAGGGAATCCGGTGAACTGCCACGGCAGTCTTGAAATCCGCCCGACCGCCCGGCCTGCTTGCCCGCCACATCGGTCGAGAAGTGTCGGGCGATTTTACAGGCTTTGCTGCCCCTTTTGACACCCATATCCCAAGTTGTTGAAATTATTACAAAAAGTCAGTGAATATCTGCTGGCTCCGAACTTGCTTACAGGAATCTCGCGCCAACAAGGCGTTCACCCCCACTGGAGATTCTCGATGACAGCACGCAGATTTCTTTCAGTCTTTGCCGCATTCGGACTTGCCGCCACCACGGCACAGGCCGGCACGACCAGCTTCGTCAGCACTCTGGGCGGCACCGTCAGCCCGACCATCGTCGCCGGCGCCCCCGTCGACGTTCCGACCGGTGCGGCGGATTCGCCGACCCAGCGCGTCGACGCGAACCTTCCCTCGTCGGCATTCTCCGGAGTCGTCAGCATCCGCATCGATAACGCGGAAGGCGCCTTCATCTGCAGCGGCGCAGCGATCGACCGCTGGCATGTTCTGTCCGCGGGCCACTGCATCGACTCCGACGGAGGCGGCCATGCGCTGAACCTTGCCGATCCGACCAACAAGGTCACCGTCAACGTCAACGCGAACAATCCGTCCGGTCTCTATGCGAACGCGCAAAAGATCGCCGTCGACAAGATCTCGCTGAACCCGAACTACCAGGGTTTCGGCAATTGCCCGGCCGGCGTGAGCGGTTTCTGCGTCAATGACGACGTCGCCGTGCTGCGCCTGACCACGGCGCTCGGCGACGACGTGAAGACCTACAAGATCCATCAGGGCGAACTGCCGACGGGCTCGGTTCTGACCCTGGCCGGCTACGGCACGTCCGGCGACGGCTGGGACGGCTACTCCGTGGATCCGCGTTTCGGCGTCAAACGCGTCGGCTACAACGTCTATGAGTATTACGACGCCGACGACGAAACCGACTTCGCATCCGGTTCTGTGCCCGAGGTCTGGTATGCGGACTTCGACGGCATCGACGCCGACGGCTACGCGCACAACCCGTTCACCGATCTTTACGGCCTGCCTTCCGGAGACTCGCTGGGCAACCAGGCCGAGACGATCATCGGCGGAGGCGACTCGGGCGGTCCGTCCTTCGTCTATGTGAACGGCGAATACGAGCTGGTCGGCAACAACACCTTCAGCAGCCACAGCAACCGCTGGCCTTGGGCCAAGGGCGCTTTCGGCGACTACTTCGGTGGCGTCCTGCTCGACAGCTACCGCGGCTGGATCGCCGAAGTCGCGGTTCCCGAACCCGGCTCTCTGGCGCTGGCCGCGCTGGGTCTGATGGGACTGGCAGGAATCCGTCGCCGCCGCAGTTGAAGGCTGACGCTCAAAAAAAACGCCCCTCTGCGAGGGGCGTTTTTTTATCCATTCAGTTTCCGTTCTCGACGAGGCGAACGATCGCCATCGAGATATTGTCCCCGGTTCCCCGCCCCCTGACCCGGGCCTGGTCGATCATCAGACGCGCCGCCTGACGCGCGGGCTGGGCATCGATCGCACGCGCCATCTCGCTGTCCGACAGATGCCCCCAGAGTCCGTCCGAGCAGAGCAGGAAAGCATCACCTCCACGCAGGCGGTCAGCGCAGCCGATATCGATACGCGGCTCGCGCTCGGCCCCCAGGCACGAGAGCAACAGGTTCTTGTGCGGATAGTACTCGGCCTCTTCGGCGCTGAGCTGCCCGGTCCGGACCAGTTCGGCGACCAGCGAATGATCGCCGCTCTTCGCCGCGACCTGACCCGAGCGGAAGTGATAGATCCGCGAATCCCCGCAGTGCGCCCAATGAACCCGCCCCGGCTGCATCATCAGCACGCAGGCCGTACTGTGCGGATCCTGTTCGCTGGTGAAGCGAGTGAGCTTGATCACGACGTGCGCATCTTCGATGATCGTGCGCAGCAGATCCTCGGGAGTCTCGGAAGACGGCGAATAAGCCTCGAAGTTCTGCTTGGCCCTGATGACGACCTGTTCGGCGGCCATCGCGCCGCCGCTGTGCCCGCCCATTCCGTCAGCGAGAACCGCGAGCAGAAGCTCGCGACGGGTCGGATGCTGGAACAGGCCGACGCGGTCTTGCTGTTCCTTGCGGTCCCCCTGGTGCATCGCTACGACGGTATCGACGGTAAGAGCCATTAGTTTGTGCGATTTTGACGATTTTCACTATTCTAGCGGGGACACCCGCCCGAGTCATGAAGACTCTCTGCTCTCCGGGCACTTCTGCGCATCAATTCAGTCAATCAACGCTGCAAGCGGGAAGCGGATCGTTCAGACTTCGATACTGCCTGCACTTTTCTTCAAAATACAGGAAATACGATGGGAAACCGCCTCTCTCGCATCGCCACCCGAACCGGAGACGATGGCAGCACAGGCCTCGGTGATGGCAGCCGGACCACAAAGGACAGCCTGCGCATCGCTTCTCTCGGCGAAGTCGATGAACTGAACTCGCTGCTCGGCGTTCTGCTCGCCGAAGCGCTGCCCGGCGAAATCTTCACCCTCGTCCGGCAGATCCAGAACGATCTCTTCGATCTAGGCGGCGAGCTCTCGATTCCCGGTCACAGCCTCGTCACAGCCACTCACCTGCTCAGACTGGACCAGGCTCTGGAACAGTTCAATGCGACTTTGCCTGCACTGCGGGAATTCATCCTCCCCGGGGGAGCGAGACCCGCAGCGCTAGCGCATCTGGCCCGGGCGGTCGCCCGCCGGGCCGAGCGCAGCATCGTCGCGCTGGCGCGGCACGAGGCCGTCAAGGCTCCGGTCATTCAGTATCTAAACCGCTTGTCGGATCTGCTCTTTGTGCTCGGCCGGCAGCTCAATCGGGTCGGCGGAGGGACGGACGTGCTCTGGACGCGGGAGGCGCAGTGAAGAGGGTTCAGCGTTTGCGCGTCGGCAGCTGGACGAAGACTTCACCCTGCTTGACCATGCCCAGGTCATAGCGCGCTCTCTCCTCGATCGCGTCGTACCCGGTCTTCAAGTCGCGCACTTCAGCGTCCATACCGGCATTGCGGACTTCGAGCTTCGCATTGACTTCGCGCTGGGAGCGAAGCTGCTGATCGAGCTGACGCACGGTCCCCCAGCTCCCCTTCCCCATCCAGAGCGGATATTGAAGAGCTGCGAGCAATAGGGCGAGGATAAGCGTGGGCCACTTCATGGACGGGGTTGCCAATACATGGCTTAACCTGAAGGTAAGCGCTGGATTCTAATGCAGAACCCAGAAAAAAGGGCCGCAGCGCGGCCCTTTCCTGTCTTCCCTCCCGAAGGAGGGAGGAAACCTGGCGATCAGCGATTGCGCAGGTTGTAGAAGGTCTCACGACCCGGGTAGAACGCGATGTCGCCCAGATCTTCTTCGATGCGAAGGAGCTGGTTGTACTTGGAGATACGGTCGGAACGCGACAGCGAACCGGTCTTGATCTGACCCGCGTTCAGACCGACAGCGATGTCGGCGATCGTCGAATCTTCGGTTTCGCCCGAACGGTGCGAGATCACGGCGGTGTAACCGGCGCGCTTGGCCATTTCGACGGCGGCGAAGGTTTCCGACAGCGTACCGATCTGGTTGACCTTGATCAGGATCGAGTTGCAGATGCCCTTGTCGATGCCTTCCTTCAGGATCTTCGTGTTGGTCACGAACAGGTCGTCACCGACCAGCTGAACCTTCTTGCCCAGACGATCGGTCAGGATCTTCCAGCCTTCCCAGTCGCCTTCGGCCATGCCGTCTTCGATCGAAACGATCGGGAACTTGGCAACCAGGGCTTCGAGGAAATCGACCTTTTCGACCGCGGTGAAGGACTTCTTTTCACCGACGAGTTCGTACTTGCCGTTCTTGTAGTACTCGGAAGCGGCGCAGTCCAGACCCAGCAGAACGTCCTTGCCCGGAACATAGCCGGCAGCTTCGATCGCTTCGATGATCAGGCTCAGAGCTTCTTCGGCACCCGCGACGTTCGGGGCAAAGCCGCCTTCGTCACCAACGGAGGTCGGGAAACCCTTCTTGTTCAGAATCTTGGCCAGGTTGTGGAAGACTTCGGCGCCGGTGCGCAGAGCTTCGCGGAAGGTCGGAGCACCCACCGGCAGGATCATGCATTCCTGGAAGTCCAGGCTGTTGTTGGCGTGAGCACCACCGTTGATGATGTTCATCATCGGAACCGGCAGGCTCATCGGGCCCGAACCACCGAAGTAGCGATACAGCGGCAGGCCGGCTTCTTCAGCGGCAGCCTTGGCGACAGCCATCGAGACGGCCAGCAGCGCGTTGGCGCCCAGGCGGCTCTTGTTTTCGGTACCGTCGAGGTCGATCATCGTCTTGTCGATGAACGCCTGTTCTTCAGCATCCAGACCGACCAGCGCTTCGCAGATTTCGGTATTGATGTTTTCAACGGCCTTCAGAACGCCCTTGCCCAGATAGCGAGCCTTGTCGCCATCGCGCAGTTCGATCGCTTCACGCGAACCGGTCGAAGCGCCGGACGGAACCGCGGCACGGCCCAGAACGCCGGACTCAAGCAGAACGTCGGCTTCAACGGTCGGGTTTCCGCGCGAATCCAGAATTTCGCGGGCAACGACATCAACGATTGCACTCATGTTGGTTTCCCTTTTTTTCGATGAAAACTATGCCTCGGCGAGGCACGCCTTTCGGATACCTTTGACGGGGGAGCGTCTCTGGCTGCTTATTAAACTTTCCAAGTGTATCTGAGGCCACATGTCAGCATTTTGACCATGCGCAGACATCGACACTCGGAGGCGGCAAAAGCCCCGCCGCCTTCGCCTCAGAGGCTTGTTTCGATGAAGCCCTGGCGCTTGACCAGCGCATCGATTTCCCTGAGCGTGATCAGCAATTCTTCCATCCGCCCCAGAGGCCACGCGTTCGGGCCATCGGAGAGCGCCTTGTCCGGATCCGGATGAGTCTCCATGAAGAGACCCGAAATCCCGGTCGCAACCGCCGCCCGCGCCAGAACCGGAACGTGCTCGCGCTGGCCGCCGCTCTTCTCGCCCTGCCCCCCGGGGAGCTGGACCGAATGCGTCGCATCGAAGACGACCGGGCAGCCGGTCTCGCGCATGATCGCCAGCGAGCGCATGTCGGAGACCAGGTTGTTGTAGCCGAACGAAGCGCCGCGTTCGCAGACCATGATCGAATCCGCGCCACCGGCCGCTTCGCGTGCCTTGGCAACGACGTGCTTCATGTCGGAAGGGGCGAGGAACTGGCCCTTCTTGATGTTCACGGGTTTGCCGCAGGCCGCGACCGCGTGGATGAAGTCGGTCTGCCGGCACAGAAAGGCCGGAGTCTGCAGCACATCGACGTACTTCGCGACGACCGGAACTTCCTCGGTCGTATGCACATCGGTGAGAACCGGCACGCCGACTGTCTCGCGCACTTCGGCGAGGATTTCCAGGCCTTCCATCATGCCGAGCCCGCGGAAGCTCTTGCCCGAGCTGCGGTTGGCCTTGTCGAAGGAAGACTTGTAGATGAAGGGAATTCCCAGGCGGGTCGTGATTTCCTTGAGTTCGGTCGCGGTCTCGAGCGCCAGCTGGCGGGACTCGATCACGCAGGGACCCGCGATCAGGAAGAAGGGTTTGTCGAGGCCGACGTCAAAGCCACAGAGTTTCATGGGAATTCCTCGGTCAAACCTTCGCCCGCACAAAGCGGGCGAAGGGTGGATGGAGGGCCAATGCGACGGCCCCTGAATGGCTACTTCTTCGCGCCTTCGCGCCGCTCGATCGCCGCGCGAACGTAGGAAGTGAAGAGCGGATGGCCCTGACGCGGGTTCGACGTGAACTCGGGATGGAACTGCACGCCGACGAACCACGGATGATCGGGCAACTCAACGATCTCGCAGAGGTTTTCCTTGGGCGTGCGCGCCGAGACGACGAGACCGGCCGCTTCGAGCTGATCGACGTAGCGGTTATTGACCTCATAGCGGTGACGGTGACGCTCGTTGACCTCGGTCCCATAGATCGAAGCCGCCAGCGTGCCGGGTTTGACCGGGCAGCGCTGGGCGCCCAGGCGCATCGTGCCGCCCAGGTCCGACTCGGCGTCGCGGTGTTCGACATTGCCGCTGCGGTCCAGCCATTCGCTGATCAGGCCGACGATGCGGTGCGGCGATTCAGGATCGAACTCGCTGCTGTTCGCGCCTTCGAGCCCGGCCATGTGGCGGGCGAACTCGATCACGGCGAGCTGCATGCCCAGACAGATGCCCAGATAGGGAATCTTGTTCTCTCGGGCATAGCGGATCGCCGCGATCTTGCCTTCGGTGCCGCGGCGGCCGAAGCCCCCGGGGACCAGGATCGCGTCGACGCCTTCGAGCTGGGCCGTTCCATCCTTCTCGACCTGTTCGGAATCGACGAAGTGGATATTGACCCGGCTGCGGGTATGGATGCCCGCATGGCGCAGCGCTTCGGTCAGCGACTTGTAGGACTCGGTCAGATCGACATACTTGCCGACGAACGCGATGTCGATCGTGTGATCCGGATTTTCCTGGGCTTCGATCAGGTTGTCCCACAGCGACAGATCCGCGGCGCGAGCCAGGATGTTCAGCTTGTGACAGACGATCTCGTCGAGCATCTGGCCGTGCAGCATGGCCGGAATCTTGTAGATCGAGTCGGCATCCAGAACTTCGATGACCGCTTCCGGGACCACGTTGCAGAACAGAGCGATCTTGCGCCGCTCATCGACCGGAATCTCGCGATCCGAACGACACAGCAGCACGTCGGGCTGAATACCGATCTCGCGCAGCTCCTTGACCGAGTGCTGGGTCGGCTTGGTCTTGAGCTCGCCAGCGGTCGCGATGTAGGGCAGCAGCGTCAGATGCATGAAGCAGGTGTTGTTACGACCTTCTTCAATGCCCATCTGGCGGATCGCTTCGAGGAAAGGCAGCGACTCGATGTCGCCAACCGTGCCCCCGACTTCGATGATCGCAACGTCGGCACCTTCGGCGCCGCGCTTGATGTAGCGCTTGATTTCGTCGGTGATGTGCGGAATGACCTGGACGGTCTTGCCCAGATATTCGCCTCGCCGCTCCTTCTTGATCACGGCGTCATAGATCTGGCCGGTCGTGAAGTTGTTGCGCTTGGACATCTTGGCGCTGGTGAAGCGCTCGTAATGGCCGAGATCGAGGTCGGTTTCCGCGCCATCGTCGGTAACGAAGACTTCCCCGTGCTGAAAGGGGCTCATCGTGCCGGGATCGACGTTGATGTAGGGATCGAGCTTGAGGTGGGTGATGCGAAGGCCACGCGATTCGAGAATGGCCCCAAGTGAAGCAGCAGCGATGCCCTTGCCTAGCGAGGACACAACGCCGCCCGTGACAAAGACGTACTTGGTCATGACGGAACGGGATGCTGGTAAAACGAGAGGATAGCGCAAACGCGGGTTTCAATCCAGCGCCGCGACACCCGGCGAGGCAGCGGAGCGCGGGCAAGCTGCGTCTTTTCCCCGTGCTCCACGCCAAGGATTCGCCCCCCGCCAGCAGGGCCGACAGGCGGACTGTCGGTTTTCTTTACCCTCCGCCCCCGTCTTCTCGCCAGAAATGCGCGCGCTTTTTCTTTTTGCATTTCCAATCAAGGGCTTGAAAAACCTCCGCAGTACTGGCACGAGCAATGCTAGGCATTCAAGCTAGCCTCGTCCGCTCTTTTTTCGGTCATCGCAATTCATTTCCCGACAGCCCGGTTCAATCAAATGGAGAAAAGAATGAATTTCTCGAATTTGAAGACTTATTGTTCGGCATTGCTTCTGGGCTTGTTCCTGATGAGCGCGGATGCCTGCGCTAAGCCCATACGGATATGGAACCCCTCAGGCGGAACCGTTTCTTTCTGGTGGACCGCGGAGAGCAAACCCATCGGCGACCCCGGCGAACCGAGGAAAAACGACACCGACAAGGGAAGATGGGAAAACTTCGGAGAGCCGCCTTCCGACGCGACGGACTGGGAAGCCTGGTACGCAGACAAGCAGGGGAAAACAGGCGCGAATTTCGGAGCAAATCTGGTCAAGAATCCGGACGGCAGCTGGAAGTGGAAAGCATTCGGGAAATACCCGCCGTTTGACGACTTCTGCCTGAAGATTCCGGACATGATCTTCATCCCGTCGTCCCCGCTGAGCACCTTATACACGGCCATCAACCTGGAAATATACGCATCAAACAATCCGTGGCCTTCGATCTACGCGGGAGACACCGTGATGATCACGGACGGAACGATACCGGGGCCGGCGGGAATCTACTGGAGCACGACACCATTCACGATCGACCTCACGTCGGGCAGCGGATTCTCCGGAACACCCTATACGGGATATGCCGTATCGATCGGCGATACGGCAATTGCCGAGACCCCCACAATCGCACTGGTTCTGATCGGAATCTTCAGCTTGCTCGCCGCGCCTTCGTTTCGCGAAAGGGCAAAAGAGGTTTGATCGACAAAGGCCGAATTGACTTCCGGCTCGCCAATTTTCCGGACGGATCCTCTGGACGCGCATGACGTCGTGATCTACGTTGGATGAGTATTCCAAATAGCTAAGCCGCCTGCGCAAATATCTGGGCTGCGCGGCAGGCGCCCCATGCCTCGCGCCGGGCTTCCGGCGCGGCGCATCCTCTCCCCGCCAAGCTCCAGGAGGTCTCCGTGAGCACCGAAAAACTCGTCATAGCCGCCCGCCTGAACATCCCGAACGGCCCCGAACTCTCGCTCGACACCGAAATACCGGTCAGCGGCTACGGAAAGTTCTGCGCGCTGATCGCGGCCGGAGCGGTCGATTTTGCTCTGCCCCTGCCCTGGGCCCAGTCGCTCGCGCCGCAGTTCCTCGCGATCAAGGCTACCCGTCAGGGGCTCAGCTACAAGCTCAATGACGCCGCCAGCACCGAGACCTACCTGGTGGATGGCCCTCACCTGCTGTTCGGTTCGGGGGCGCTAGGCCTGCTTGGCGCCCACCCCGTAACGCTCTATTTCACGAACGGCGGCACCACCGACATCGCCGTCGAAGTCCTGATCGGCGGCTGACCGCCCCACTGACAGTCCGGAGACACAATGCCAGTCAATCTGAGCTATCCAGGCGTATATGTCGAGGAGTTGCCGGGCGCTGCGCGCAGCATCGTCGGCGTCGCGACTTCACGAACCGCCTTCCTCGGCCGTGCCCTGCGCGGTCCGGTCAACGAGCCAGTGCAGATCCACAGCTTCGGCGACTTCGCGCGGCGCTTCGGCGGCATCTGGGTGGAGGCTCCGCTCGGCTATGCGCTCCAGCACTACTTCGCCAACGGCGGCAGCGATGCGGTCATCGTCCGGCTGATCAATGGCGGCGCGACGTCCCGCTATGCGCTCGCCCCCGAGACCGGCGTCGATCCTCTGCTGATCGACGCCGCCAGCCCCGGAAAGTGGGGCAATGCGCTGGAGGTCTTCGTCGATCACGATGTCCGCCCGGCGCCCGAAGCCAAGCCCGACACCGTGTTCAACCTCAGGGTCGAAGAGCGCGATCCGCTCACCGGGGCGCTTCTGGCCGCCGAGCTCCACCGCAACGTGTCGGTCGATCCGGCTTCGCCCCGCCATATTTCCAGGGTACTGGCCCAGGAATCGGCGCTGATCGCTCTGCCCTCACCTTTCCCCGGCAGTTTCCCGCTCGTGCGCCCGGCCCGGACCACGAGCAAAGCCGCCCGGACCGTCGATGGCAGCGACGGCACGGCGCTGACCCACAGCCAGTACGACGAGGCGAGCCTCGCCGGGAGCAAACAGGGGATCTGGGCGCTCGAAAAGACCGATCTCTTCAACCTGCTCAGCATCCCGCCCTATTCGCGGGACACGGACGTCGAGGACAGCACCTGGAGCGCCGCGCTCGCCTACTGCAAGCTGCGCCGGGCAATGCTGATCGTCGATGCGCCGTCGGGCTGGAAGAGCAAGGACGCCGCGGTCAGCGCGGCCAGAAGCTTCGCTCTGGCGCGCGACGAGAACGCGGTGCTGTTCTTCCCGCGCATCAAGGCCGCCGATCCCTTCTTCGAGAACCGGCTGGAGAGCTTTGCGCCCGGCGGCGCGGTTGCCGGAGTCATCGCGCGCACCGATGCGACGCGCGGCATATGGAAAGCGCCGGCCGGACTCGAAGCCCAGCTCAACGGAGTCACCGACCTCGAAGTACCGCTGACCGACAGCGAAAACGGTGAGCTCAATCCGCTGGGCGTGAACTGCCTGCGCGCCTTCCCGACCCTGGGCCGCGTCATCTGGGGCGCACGAACCTGGGAGGGCGCGGATTCGCTCGCGTCGGAGTGGAAATACCTCCCGGTACGCCGGCTTGCGCTGTACATCGAGGAGAGCCTCTATCGCGGCACCCAGTGGGTCGTTTTCGAGCCGAACGACACTCCGCTCTGGGCCCAGATCCGGCTGAACATCGGCGCGTTCATGCAGGGTCTGTTCCGCCAGGGCGCCTTCCAGGGCAGCCGGCCCCAGGACGCCTATCTGGTCAAGTGCGACAGCGAGACGACCACCCAGGCCGACATCGCCGCGGGCGTCTGCAACATCATCGTCGGCTTCGCACCGCTCAAACCGGCCGAGTTCGTGATCATCAAGCTCCAGCAGCTCGCTGGGCAGACCGCAGCCTAAGGAGGACGACGTGGCTCAATTCAGCGTCAATCCACATCGCTTCGATCCCTACAAGAACTTCAAATTCCGCGTCAAGTGGGATGGCCGTTATGTGGCCGGGATCAGCAAGGTCGGTGCGCTCAAGCGCAGCACCGAGATCGTCGAACACCGCGAAGGAGGAGACCCCTCGACTGCGCGCAAATCCCCGGGCCGCACCAAATTCGAGGCGATCACGCTGGAGCGCGGGGTGACCCACGATCCGGAATTCGAGAACTGGGCCAACAAGGTCTGGAACTTCGCTTCGGGTCTGGGTGCGGAAGTCTCGCTGAAGGACTTCCGCAAGGATCTGATCATCGAAGTCTACAACGAGGCCGGTCAGCTGGCCCTCGCCTACAAGGTCTATCGCTGCTGGGTTTCGGAGTTCCATGCCCTGCCCGACCTGGATGCGAACGCGAATGCGATCGCGATCCAGACCCTGAAGCTCGAAAACGAGGGCTGGGAGCGGGATCCGGAAGTCGGCGAACCCACTGAACTGAGCCTCTCCTGAACATGACGATAAAACCCCTCCAAACCGAAAACCTGTTGCACCTCTGGGAGCAGGGCAAGAGACGCCACCCCGTGGACCGGGCCCTGCTGCTGCACGCCTGCGCGATGCCCGGAGCCGATCCGGACACCCTCGCCGACGAAACCCTGGGCAGGAGAAACCGGGCGCTGCTCGCGCTGCGCGCCGCGACTTTCGGCCCCCGGATGCCCGCCTACCTCGATTGTCCCTGCTGTGCCGAGCGCCTCGAACTGACGCTCGATGTCGTCGAACTCCAGGCTCTGGCGCCGACCCAGGCGCATCCGGTCGAAGTGGACGGGCTCAGATTCCGGCTGCCGACCAGCCGGGATCTGGCCTCGGTCGCAGCTGAGGCCGAGAGCGAGACGGCCGCCCTTCGCCTCTTTGAGGCCTGCCTCCTGCCCGGCTCGCCTCAGCCTTCGCCCGAAGCCCTGCCGCCGCTGATCGAGCGCGTCGGCGAAGCGCTCGATCAGGCCGACCCGCTCGCCGCGCTGAGCCTCGACAGCCAGTGCGCCGCCTGTGGCCACGCCTGGGAAGCCGCTTTCGACATCGCGTCCTTCCTGTGGGACGAGATCGAATCGCGCGCCCACCGCCTGCTCGACGACGTGCACAGTCTCGCCAGCGCCTACGGCTGGAGCGAGTCGGCCATCCTCGCGCTGTCCGATGCCCGCCGCGAGGCCTATCTGGAACGAATCAGTCCATGAACGGTCTGCTGCGACGCCTCGCCGTCGGCCTGCACCCACCGGTGAAGGGCGAGCTTCATCCTCTGGCCCGCCTGCGCTGGATCGCGCCGCCCGCACTGATGCAGGACGAGGCCGTGCAGCGCAGCGAAGACCTGACCGCCCGCGAAGCGGGACGGCCGGTCCACACTCTGCCCACCGCTTCGCCTCTGCCCACCGCTTCGCCTCTGCCCACCGCTTCGCCTCTGCCCACCGCTTCGCCTCTGCCCACCGCTTCGCCTCTGCCCACCGCTTCGCCTCCGCCCACCGCTTCGCCTCCGCCCACCGCTTCGCCTTCGTCACCGCGCTCGCCGCGCTCAAGCCGCTTGCCGCCTGCGCGAGCGGATACGCCGGTTTTCGCGTCGTCGGCCGAGCCGCTGCAGCGCAGCCGGGGCGAGCCCGAAAGCGCCGCGCCCTCTCCCCTTGTGGGCCGCGCCGCCGCTGCGCTGCACGCGACAGCGGCGGCGGCCCCCAAAGCCCGTCCGGGAAGCCTCCCCCGCGCCCCCTCCGCCGCCCGCACTCCGGCGGCGCCGCAGCGCGCAAGCGTCGAGAGCGCCAGACGGATCGCCGCAGCCGAGCGCGAACCGGGCCCTGCCCGCGCGAGCACGACCGTGCCCGAAGCGCGCCGCGCAGCTTCGCCCAAGCTGGCGCCGGAGTCCGGGGAGAGCGATTCTCCCGAGCGCGGATCCTTGCCGGCAGAGGCTGAGCCTCGGCAGCCGGCCGCGCTGCTCGCGCCGCTCGCGGCCAAGGCTCCCGCCCGCCGACCGGATGCGGCACACCTGCGCGCGGAGCGCGATGGCGGCGAGATCCACGTCCATATCGGACGCATAGAAGTCACGGCCCTCCCCGCCGCCCCCGCGCGCAAGAGTCCCCGCTCTTGCGCGATGTCGCTGGACGAGTACCTGGACCGGCGCTCGGGAGAGAAGAGATGAGCTCCGCTCTGGCGATCGCCGCCGTCAGCGCGGTGCTGAAGGATCTGCTCAACGACGGGCTGATCCAGCACAATGCGGCCGGAGTGCTGGGCAGCTCGGTCACGGTCAGCGTCGGCCCCCCCGACCGGGTCGTCCCGGCCGACGGCACGGAAGCGTCCCAGCTCAACCTCTTTCTGTACCAGGTCAGCCCCAATCCGGCCTGGCTCAACATGAGCCTGCCTTCGCGCTCCGCGGGCGACGGCCAGCGCCTCGCCAACGCGCCTCTGGCGCTGAACCTGCACTACCTGCTCTCGGCCTACAGCGGCGGCGATCTGCATGGCGAGATCCTGCTCGGCTATGCGCTGCAACTGCTGCACGAGAATGCGGTTCTGCCCCGTCAGGCGATACACACCGCGCTGACGCCCTCGCCGGATCTGGGCGGCACCCTGCCCGCCGCGCTGCGCGCTCTGGCCATCTCCGGCCTGGAGAACCAGGCCGAGCAGATCAAGATCAGCCCGGAGTATCTGAGCACCGAAGATCTGACCAAGCTGTGGACGGCGACCCAGAGTCCGCTGCGCCCGAGCGCCTCCTTCCTCGTCAGTGTCGTGCTGATCGCGTCAGAAGAGCCGGCCCGCTCGCCGCTGCCGGTCCTGAGCGTCGGTCCGCTGATCGAGGATGGGCTGGCCCCGGGCAGCCGACGCGCGCGCGGCGTCGCGGTGCAGTCGGGCCTGATCGCCGCTCTGCCTCACCTCGCGACGGCCGAGCCGGCCGCCGCTCAGCCCGCCGCACAGCTCGGCACCCCCATCGCGCTGCACGGTCATCACCTCGCGTCGTCAGTCGAGCGCACGGTCATGCTCACCGAAGAGGCGCTCGGCGTGCGCGCGACCGTGCTCGCCGATCCGGCGGGGACGGACGCCCCGGACCGGATCACCTTTGCGATCCCGGCTTCCCGCTCGGCGGAATTCCCGGTCGGCGTCTACTCGCTCAGCGTCCGCCTCCTTTGCCCGGGAGAGGGCACGGCACGCGAGACCAACCGCCTGGGCCTGACTCTGGCGCCGCGGATAGAAGGCCTGCCGCTCAGCGTCGCGCGCGACGCGGACGGCACGGCCCGCTTCACGCTCGCCGTGCTCCCCGAGATCCGCCCCGGGCAGCGCGTGTCGCTGCTGCTGGACGAGGCCGAGTTCGTCTTCCCGGCTGTGACGACGGCGACGGGCAGTCTTTCCTTCGCGATCGAAAACGCTCCGCCCGGCGCCCATCTGGCGAGGCTCAGAGTGGACGGGATCGAGAGTCCGATCGTCGATGCAACGCGCTCGCCTCCGGTCTTCGCCGATCAAAGGCTGGACATCCTATGAACCCGGAGACTAGCCTTCCCGTTGCCGACACGGACAGCGCCGCCGCATCCGGCGCCTGGGCGTGGGGAGAGAGCAACCAGCGCCGGATGGGAAGCGAGTTCGCGCGTCTGAAAGCACTGCTGCGCGGCGCGGCCGAGCCTCCCGCCCCGAGCACCGAGCCGGCCGCGATCGACGAAATCGTCGAGCTCTTTTCGCTGTCGCCCTTCGAGCGCGACCTGCTGCTGCTCGCGGCCGGAGTCGAGATGGACGGGGAGTTCGCACCGCTGCTCAGCGCCGCGAGCGCTCCGCCCCAGCCCTGCGCGACGTTTGGCCTCGCGCTCGCGATGCTGCCCCTCGCGCACTGGAGCGCGCTGAGCCCGCAGGCTCCGCTGCGCCGCTGGCGCCTTCTGGAACTCGGTGACGGCGCCTCTCTGATCTCGGCCCCGCTGCGCATCGACGAACGGATCCTGCACCTGCTCGCCGGACTCAACGAGATCGATGGCCGGCTCTGCGCGCTGCTGCGCGAGCTGCCCCTTCCCGCGCTGATCGCCGAAGGCCACGAGCGCATCGTAGCCAGCCTGTGCGCCGAACTCGCCGAAGCCGACCAGCGGGCGAGCTGGCCAGTCGTCGTCCTCGAAGGAGGGGATCTTCAGGGCAAGCGCGACATCGCCGTCCGCTTCGCCGCCGAGCTGGGCCTGCGCGTCTTCGCGCTCGCCGCGACCGACATCCCGGCCGCGCCGACTGAGCGCGAAGCGCTGGCGACTCTGTGGGAACGGGAAGCCGCGCTGCTTCCGGCCGCCTTGCTGATCGAAGCCGGGGCCGAGACCGGCGCTGCCGAGCTGATCGCCCGCCTGTCCGGACTGACCCTGCTCGCGACCGCCGAACCGGTCGCGCTGGACAGGCAGACCCTTCGCCACCGCGTGGACAAACCCGAGCGTTGCGATCAGCTCGCCCTCTGGCGGCAGGTTCTCGGAGCCTCGGGCAGCGCGAGCCTCGGCAAAGCGCTGGAGAGCGCGGCCGCGCAGTTCCGGCTCAGCGCCAGCGAGATCCGCCAGGGAGGAGAACAGCTCGCAAAGCGTCTGGCCAGCCCCGCTGACGCCGCGGATGAACTCTGGAGGATCTGCCGCGCCCCGGCGACGCAGAAGCTCGACGGCCTCGCCGAGCGCATCGATGCGAAGGCCGGCTGGGCGGATCTGATCCTGCCCGAAGCCCGCAAACAGACCCTGCACCAGATTGCCGCGCAGGTCCGCCACCAGCTGACGGTCTGCGATCGCTGGGGCTTCGCGGACAAGTGCGCGCGCGGCCTGGGCATCTCGGTGCTCTTCGCCGGCGAGAGCGGGACGGGCAAGACGATGGCGGCCGAAGTTCTGGCCAGGGAGCTCAGACTGGAGCTTTTCCGCATCGACCTCTCCGCGGTCGTCAGCAAATACATCGGCGAGACCGAGAAGAACCTCGCCCGCATCTTCGCCGCCGCCGAGGACAGCGGCTCCTTGCTGCTCTTCGACGAAGCCGATGCGCTCTTTGGCCGGCGCAGCGAAGTGCGCGACAGCCACGATCGCTATGCGAACATCGAGGTCAGCTATCTGCTGCAGAGGATGGAGGCCTACCGGGGGCTCGCGATCCTGACCAGCAACCAGAAAGCGGCTCTGGACAGCGCCTTCCTGCGCCGCCTGCGCTTCGTCGTCTCCTTCCCCTTCCCCGACCTCGCCGAACGCGAAGCGATCTGGAAGCGCATCTTCCCGAGCGCCACACCGCGGGAGGCGCTCGACTGCGCGAAGCTCGCCCGGCTCAGCATCAGCGGCGGCGGCATCCGCAACATCGCGCTCAACGCGGCCTTCCGGGCCGCCGACGAAGGACAGCCGGTCACGATGGTCCATCTGCTGCACGCCGCCTACGACGAAGCCGCCAAGCGCGAGCAGACGATCACCGACGCCGAGACGCGGGGCTGGGTATGAAGAGGCTTGAACTCCAGATCGATCAGCTGGTGCTGCGCGGCTTTCGCCCCGAGCACGGACGGGCGATCGCCGAGAGCCTGAGCGCCGAGCTGGGACGGCTTATGGCGACGCCCGAGGGGATCGAAGCGCTACGGAGCGGAGCCGCTTCGCGCCATCTGGCCGTTGCGCTTCCCACCGACGGTCTGCCCGCCGACACGGGCAGACGCGTGGCCCGGGCCATCGTCCGCAGGGTGAGGCCATGAGCGAAACCCTGATCCACAGCCCGATGCCGACTGATGAGCGCGAATCGGCGGCGAACAGCCTGCCCGGGGGCGTGCGGCTCGCGATGGAAAAGCGCTTCCGGACCTCTTTCGCCGATGTCCGCATCCACTCGGACGGCCAGGCTGCCGCCCGATCCGAAGCGCTCGGCGCCCGCGCCTTCACCGAGGGACGCGACATCCACTTCGCGGCGGGATGCTTCAACCCGCGCACCGCCTCCGGGCTGGCGCTGCTGGCCCACGAGCTGACCCATGTCGTTCAGCAACGCAATGGCCGTTTCGGCGGCGAGGGAGGTAGGACCGCCCGCTCACGGCTGGAACTGGAAAGGGAAGCCGAGCGGGTACAGAGCGAGGTTCAGCACGGGAGCGCCTCGCTCGCCGTGCGCGGCATCGCCGCCCCGCGCACGCTCTTGCGCAGCCCCGGCCTGCTCGAGGAGCTGCGCGCCCGGGCTCGCGGCAACATCACGGCGATGGCCGAAGCGATCGCCGCGCGCAGCGAAAATCCGCTGATCCAGAGCCTGAACGCGCTGCGCATACAGCTCCGCCCGCGGCGCGAGCTGGCGCTGGGCACCGACGTCGCCGCCCGCTTCGAAGCGCTCTACCGAAGTTTTTGCACGCTGGCTCCGGGCTGGGTCCCGGTTCCGGTGCTCCGCTTCTCCGGCCCGCCCGTTCAGTGCGCGGCTTTCGTCATTGCGATCCCGATCGCGGTGATCCTGCTCTTTCTGGCTTTCCTGATCGTCATGATCTGGCTGCTCGGCAACCTCGACCCGGCAACCCGCCGGGCCCGCGAGCGCGCGGCCCAGGAAGTGATAGACAGCCTCCGCGAAGCGCTGAGACCCCGGCCTCGCCCGGCACCGCCAGAAGCGGAACCGGCTCCCCAACCGCAAGCCGAGCCCCAGCCTCGCCCGCAAGCCGAACCCCGAGCGCAGCCACGCGCCGAGCCCGAACCTCGCGTCGAGCCTCGCACAGAACCCCGCGTCGAACCTCGCGCGGGTCCTGAACCCCGCCCCGCCCCCGAAGCGCGCCCCGGCCGAAGGCTGGGTCCCGACCTGATCCCCAATCCGGAACCGAGACGACGCCGCGAACCGGGTGCCTATCCGCTGATCTGGCCGTCGATCTTCGGCCCGCCCATGCTCTTTGATCGTCCGATCACCTTCTTCGTCAAGACGGCGCAACAGGAGCGCGACGAGACCTACTCATGGGAGCTCAGGCGGGAGCTGTGGGCCAGGCACCGCCACAGCGATCCGGATCTGCTGCCCCGCGACTACCACGCCCACCACATCGTCCCGCTCTTCCTGGGCGGCATCGAAGGCGCGCGCGGCAACATCACTTTTCTGCCCGGACGTCTGCACCTGATGGGCCACGGCCGGCTGGCCAGCCAACCCCAGATGCGGACTCCGCCGCCCCCGCTCGCTCCGCTTCCCGCGAACCTGCTGCGTCATCCGAGCGGAACGCGTTACTTCCTGGCCGGATTCAAATGAGCAAAGCGTCGCCCTCTCAAGCATGGAGTCTGCGATGAGCGGCCATCGAACTGTGCTGCCCGCCCCGTGCGCGGTCAAAAGCGAGACTCCACGGCCAATCATCCTCGATCGCGCCGGCGACGCGCTGGAACACGAGGCCAGGCGTGCGGCCGACCTACGCGCAGCCGCACCGCCGCTCAGTGCGGCCGCGCCGCTCGCACGCAGCGCCAGCGATCGACGCGCGCCGCAGTGCGTCCATGACGTGCTGGCCACGCCCGGCCAGGCGCTCCCGGCGCAAACCCGGGAACAGATGCAGGCGCACTTTCATCACGATTTCAGCCAGGTACGCATCCACGCCGACGATCAGGCTGCGGCTTCGGCGCACGCCGTATCGGCCCGCGCCTATACGGTGGGCAATCACATCGTATTCAACCCGGCTCGCTACACGCCGCAAAGCCACGCCGGACAAGGACTGCTTGCGCACGAACTCGCCCATGTGATCCAGCAGCGCAGCGGTTCCGCCGCCGTCCGTCTGCAGCGCGAGAGGGAAGAGCCCGCTCCCGAGGTGGCCGTCGCAGCGCCAGCTGCCCAGCCGGCACCGCGCGAGGACTATGTTTTCATCATGGGACGGGACGCGCCGAATGCACGAGCGGACCAGCGCTTCTACGCGACGGCCGAAGCGTTCTATCGGGCCAGGATGCCCGCAGCCCACCTCGTGACCGGGATCTACAGCCTGCGCGATCTGCTCGACTATCTGATCGCCAACGTGAACGCGGCGATCGGCAATCTGTACATCGTGTCGCACTCGAACGAGGACGGAACGCTCAGCTTCGGGGAGGTCGGCGCCGTCACCCGGCTCGATGTGCTGAGCCTGCGCGAACAGCTCCACCCGCAAGGCGGCGGGCCGAGTCTGTTGGCCCGACCGGTACGGCAGATCGACGCGCAGACCCGGATTCACATCAAGGGCTGCAACCTGGGCCGCACCCGCGAGATGGTCGAGTTGATCGACGAAGCTTTCGGCGGCGCCGGCACCGTGAGCGCGCCGACTCATGAACAGCACTACCAGACCGACCCGGTGCTCGCCGCGCGGGCCCGTCGCGAACACCGCGCCGGCATCGCGGCCGCTCACCCCCAGCCGACTCCGATCGATCCGGCGCTCACCGGCCGTGCCCGCCGCGAAGCGCTCGCGCAGCGCCGCCGCGCGCTCGCGCAGCGCAGAAGCGAGGTCGCGGCCGAAATCACGGCGAGGCGAGGCGAGGAGGACGAACTCGCGGCCCGCGCCGGGGTGAGCGAAGCGCTGCGCGGCCCGCTGTTCCAGCGTCCGGGATCGACGCTGTTCAGCGCGGCCGAACTGCGGATCGATGTCGATGCCCTCTACCCTCATCTGCCCGCCCGGCAGAGGCAGAGCCTGGTGCGCCGCCTCGTCGCGCGCGACCGGCGATCGGCCGCCCGGATCGCGTCCCAAGGCACGGTCGGCCAGCAGGGACAGAGCGTGCACAGGTTCGCCTTCCCGGCCGGAGAGTTCGCCCAGCCCGCCAGCGCGGCCGAAGCCAACCGCGCTTTCGCCGCCGAGTTCAGGAACGACGGCTTTCGCGCGAGCGCGCTGGAAGAGTCCGTCAGCGTCCAGAACGGCGAAGAGGTCCATTCGTTCACGATCACCGGCAGCGTCCGCCGACGCGGCCAGAGCGCCGAAGAGCAGACCTGGAACCTGACGACGAGCCGTTCCGACGACGCTTCGCTGATCGCCGCCGCCCGCGCCCGCCTGTCCAACCCGGACCGCTACGCCTTCAGGGTTCAGCTCCGCCACCGCCCGAACGGGATGACCCGCGTCGAAGTCGTCGCCGAGCGTGTCGTCGCCTATCTGCACCACGTCAGCCTGGATCCGGGCGCCCACCGCTATTTCATGCCCCCCGAGACCGATCCGGACTTCTTCACGACTTCGACTTATGCGCCGCCACCTGGTGGCGCACAAACCTGAACCTGAGGACGAGCGATGAGTGGCTACTCCCAATCCCCTCGCGTACTCAAGGGCGGTCTGATCCTGCTCGATGCCGACAGCGCGCAGGTGCAGAAGGTGATCGCATTGCAGTACAACTCCGACACGCTGAGCCGCAGCCTGCAGGTCCAGACGACCGGAGCAGAAGCGGGAAGGCGCTCGGAAGCGGTCCGCTTCACGGCTCCGGCGATCGAGACGATCCGCCTCGAAGCCGAGATCGACGCGACCGACCATCTGGAGTTTCCCGATCAGCACGAAGCGGTCATCGCGAGCGGAATCGCCCCCCAGCTGGCCCAGCTCGAACTGCTCGCCCATCCGGGCAGTGCTCAGCTTCTCGACCGCAATCGCCAGGCTCAGGCCGGCACGCTCGAGATCGCGCCGATCGAAGCGCCGCTTCTGCTCTTCGTCTGGGGCAGAAAGCGGATCGTTCCGGTGCGCATCAGCGAGTTCGCGATCGTCGAGGAGGCTTTCGATCCCTTGCTGAACCCGATACGCGCCAGAGTGACTCTGGCGCTACGCGTGCTCAGCGTCGAGGATCTGGGCTTCGCGCACCGCGGGGGCGGCCTCTTCATCGCCTACCTGCAGGCCAGGGAAAAACTCGCGGCATCGGTGCCGGCGGGCTCGCTGTCGGCACTGGGACTCGGAGGCCTCTGATGAGCACGAACAGCGCAATCCAGGCTTTTCTCGAAGACAAGGGGCTGACGACCTCCCCCTATGCCGCCGACAGCCGCTACCGCGGCCTCGCGACGAGACAGATCGCGCTGCCCGACGGCCGGCTCATCCGCATTCTCGCGCGCCGCTTCATTGCCCCGAGTTCGGCTTTCGCCCAGATCGCACAGCACGAAGTCGTCGCCGGCGACCGGCTGGACAACCTCGCCGCCCACTATCTCGGCGATCCTCTGCTCTTCTGGCGGATCGCCGATGCGAACGGCGCGATGAGCCCCGACGCGCTGACCGCGACGGCGGGGCGGCGTCTGCGCATCACACTGGCGGAGGGGGTGAGCGGAATCGATCAGGACGGGTTCGACGACGGAGGCAGCCGCTGATGCTCGCCAAAGGCATACGCCTGTCGCTACTGATCGGCCCGGTCGTGCCGCTGCCCGCGCCCCAGGCGGTGATCGACGCGCTCGACAGCGTCCAGGTCAGCAGCGCCGATGGCGAGGCGAGCGGCTTCCAGCTGAACTTCCAGTTCTCGGCGCGCTCGCCGCTCGCGACGATCTTCCTGATCGCCGCCGGAAGCGGAGGGATCGGCGTTCCCCCGCTGCGCGTGATCCTGATCGTGACGATGAGCGGTCTCACCCTGCCCCTCTTCGACGGAGTGATGACGCGGGCCGAGATGCAGCCCGGGAACGGCGGCGAGGCCGGAACCCTGACCGTGACCGGCGAGGATCTGAGCCGCGTGATGGACATGCAGGATGCGAGCGGTCTGCCTTTCCCGGCGATGCCCGTCGAGGCGAGAGTCGCGCTGATCTGCGCCAAGTACGCGCCCTTCGGACTGATCCCTCTGGTGATCCCGGCCCTGTTCGGCGAAGTGCCCATCCCGGTCGAGCGCATCCCCGCCCAGCAGGGGACGGATCTGGCGTACCTGCACACGCTGGCCGAGCAGCTCGGTTACGTGTTCTACATCGAGCCCGGGCCGCTACCCGGCACCAACATCGCCTACTTCGGCCCCCGGATCAAGGTGGGCGTCCCCCAGCCCGCACTGAACGTGGACATGGGCGTGCTGACCAACGTAGAAGCGCTGAGTTTCGCTTTCGATGCGTGCCGCGGCACGCTCCCCGTCGTGCTGATCCAGAACCCGCAGAGCCGGGTGGCGATCCCGATTCCGATCCCGAACCTGAACCCGCTCCAGCCCCCTCTGGGCCTGCTGCCGACTCCGATCCGCAACCTGACGCTGATGAAGGAAACGGCCAGGATGTCGCCGATGCGCGCGCTCTCGGCGGGCCTCGCCGCCGCGGCGCGCTCGCAGGATTCGCTCAGCGCGAACGGCAAGCTCGACGTGCTGCGCTATGGCCGGCCGCTCAGGGCCCGTCAGCTCGTCGGCGTGCGCGGCGCCGGCGTCGCCTACGACGGGCTCTACTACGTCAAGCGAGTCAGCAGCACGCTCAGGCGCGGCGAGTTCACACAGAGCTTCCAGCTCACGCGCAACGGGCTCATATCAACCGTCCCAGGAGTCCGGCCATGAGCGAAGAGCGCAAATTCCTCGGCAAATATCGCGGCCAGGTCCTCAACAACGTCGACCCGATGATGCAGGGCCGGCTGCAGATCCAGGTTCCCGACGTCGCGGGCCTCGTTCCGGCAAGCTGGGCGATGCCTTGCGTACCGATCGCCGGGATACAGACCGGCTTTCTTGCGCTGCCGGCGATCGGCTCCGGAGTCTGGGTCGAATTCGAACACGGCGATCCCGATTACCCGGTCTGGGTCGGCTGCTTCTGGGGAAGCGGCGCCGAGATCCCGGCCCTGGCCCAGCTGACACCTCCCGGCACCCCCGCGATCACGCTGCAGACTCCGCTGCAGAACGGTCTGACGATCTCGGATCTGCCCGGTCCCAGCGGCGGAATCATGATCAAGAGCGCGAGCGGAGCGATGCTGATCGTCAACGACACCGGCATCACGCTGCAGAACGGCAGAGGCGCAGCGATCACCTTGCTCGGCCCGACCGTGACGGTCAATGCCGGTGCGCTGACGATCACCTGAAGGGGGATGTCATGCCAGGATTTCTTCTCCATGCCGGTGCGACGGTGCTCTGCTCCCACGGGGGGCAGGCCCAGCCGGGCGCGCCGAATCCCCGGGTGCTGGTGAGCGGGATGGCCACGGTGACGATCGCCGCGCCGTGGGTCGTTGCCGGCTGCGGCATGCCGCCGCCCCCGGCCGGGAACGGCCCCTGCATCAGCGCCCAGTTCGTCAGCGCCGCGACGCGGGTTCAGGCGAACGGCCAGCCCCTGCTGCTGCTCGACAGCCAGGCGAGCGCCGCGCCGACCGGAACGCCCTTGATCATCGCCGCCACCCAGACCCGGGTCATGGCGATTTGATACTGCGAGACAACGATGAACCTCGCTTATCCCTACCGATTCGATGGCCGCGGCCGCACGGCCGAAGCCGATGACGCGGCTCACCTGCGCGATCTGATCGAACAGCTGCTGTTCACGGCCCCGGGTGAGCGCCTGAACCGGCCGGGCTTCGGCTGCGGCCTCGGTCGTCTGGTCTTCGAACCGCTCAGCGAAGAGCTGGCGATGAGCGCGCAGTTCATCGTCCAGGCTGCGCTGACCGAGTGGCTGGGAAGCCGGATCGAAGTGAGCGAAGTGAGCATAGACGTCGCGGACGCGAAGCTCGGCGTGACGGTCGGCTACCGCGTGCGGCGCACCGGAGAAGCGCGCACCGAGAGCTTCTCCGCCCCGGGAGGCGTGACATGAACGAGTTCTGCAGCGCATCGGCGCGCAAGAGCGCGATCGCGGGCAGCCCCGACTGGAACGGCCTGGACTTCCTGCACGTCGTCGATGAACCGGACCAGTCTCCGGCCGAGCGCCAGACCCTGCTCCTGGTCCATTTCGTCAACGAACTGAGCGAAGGCCTGCTCTCGGCGGAAAACCTGCGCATCACCGGGGGCGAGCGGATCCGCGACATCGAGATCCTCGCGGTCGAACTCACCCCGACGCTGGTGCCGCCCGGCTCGCCGCCCGGCACAGCGCCGACCCGTCAGCCCAAAGTGCTCAGCGTCAAGCTCGCCGCACCGGGAGACTTCTCGTTCTACGAGCTTCGCCTCGTCGCGAGCGATGACGAGCGCCGCCCGCCCGCCCACATCGACCGGAGGCTCGCATCCCTCTCCTTCAGCTTCAAGGCCGCCTGTCCGGGCGACTTCGACTGCGCTGCGAGCGCGATCGCGGGCGACGCGGCCCTGGCTCCGCTGCTCGACTACCTGGCGCGCGACTATCCGAGCTTTCGCCAGCTGATGCTGGACCGGCTGGCGCTGACGACACCGGAATGGACCGAGCGCTCGGCCGCCGACAGCGGAATCGCGCTCGTCGAACTTCTCGCCTGGGTCGCCGACCAGTTGGCCTATACCCAGGACGCGGTCGCGACCGAAGCCTATCTGGGCACGGCGAGGCTGCGCAGCTCGGTGCGCCGCCATGCCCGGCTGATCGACTACCCGATGCACGACGGCTGCAACGCGCGCGGCCTCGTCCAGCTCCGCGCCGCAGAGGGCGTCAGCGCTCTTCTGGTGCGCCGCCAGCACTTCGCCGGCGGGCGGCTCAAGCCGACCCGGATCCTGAGCCGCTGCCCCGGCCTGCCCGGCCTGATGACTTTCGACTCGCCCGCTCACGCGGCAGCTCTGGCCTCCTCGCCCCTCGTCTTCGAGCTGATGCACGACATCGCCGTCGATGCGGCGCACAACGACATCCGCTTCCACACCTGGGGCGCGCGCGAGTGCTGCCTCGCGAAAGGGGCGACCCGCGCAAGCCTGCGCGGCCACTTCCCCGGACTCAAAGCCGGCGACTTGCTGATTCTCGCCGAGGCGAAGAGCCCGCGCACCGGAGAAGCGTGCGACGCCGATCCCGCGCGCCGCCACGCGGTCAGGCTGGTCTCGGTCACGCCGGACGAGGATCCTCTGGGCGGACGCTTCGAGGACGAAGCCAGCGCAGAGCCGGTTCCGGTCACCGAAATCGAATGGCAGGCGGAGGACGCGCTGCCCTTCGCGCTGACTCTGGCAGCCCGATCGGGCACGGTTCATCTGAGCGATCTCGCGCTCGCCCACGGCAACATCGTCGCGATCGATCACGGCATGACCCTGGAAGCCGAAGAGCTGTGTCCCGTCCCCGGACCCGACCCGGTTCTGACTCCGGTCGGCGGCTCAGGGGATGCCGCAGCCCCGCGCTACCGTCCGGCTCTGTCGGCGGGTCCGCTGACCCAGGCCACGCCTCTGGTCGAAACCGCCTCGGCCCGCGCCCTGCTCGAACAGTCCCCCGGAGCGGCCAAAGCCCAGATCGAGCTCAGCGCCGCTGGCGAGCGCTGGACTTGCCGGCGCGATCTGCTCGAATGCAGCGGGGAGGACCGCGCTTTCGTCGTCGAAGTCGAAAACGACGGCAGCGCCCACCTTCGCTTCGGGGACGGCGAGTTCGGCCGTCGCCCGGCTCCCGGCACGCGCTTTCTCGCCACCTGCCGGGTCGGCAACGGCAGCGCGGGCAAGGTCGGTGCCGGGATCTCGGCGGCCGAATCGACTCTGGCCCACCTCGTCACGGCCCAGCCCGAGCTCGCCGACAGCACAACTCTGCTGTCCGTCTGGAATCCGCTTGCCACCCGCGGCGGCATCGACGCCGAGTCGATAGAGTCGGTTCGCCGGCGCGCGCCCGACGCGATCCGCGGCAGGCTCGAACGGGCCGTCACCGCAGCCGATTACGAGACTCTGGCTCGCCGCGTCAAGCCGGACATCCAGTGCGCCGTCGCCACGACGCGCTGGACGGGCAGCTGGAACACGGTCTTCCTCAGCGCGGACCGCGAAGGCGGCGAAGCGGTCGATGCCGCCTTCGCGCAGGCGCTGTGCGAAGGCCTCGAAGCCTACCGGCTCGCGGGCCAGGATCTCGAAATCGAGCCGCCCATCTCCGTTGGGCTCGAACTCGTCCTTGCCGTCCGCGTCAAGGCGGACTTCGCGCGCCCGCGGATAGAGGCCGGGCTCAGGGAGGTTCTGGGCAGCGGCGTGCTTGCCGACGGACGACGCGCCCTCTTCCACCCGGACAACTTCAGCTTCGCCCAGACGGTCTATCTGTCCCCGATCGTTGCCGCGGCGCTCGAAGTCGAGGGCGTCGAATCGGTCGCCGTGCTCAGCTTCCGGCGCCAGGATCAGCCCGGCAGCGAAGCGGGCCAGGACGGCTGCCTGCGCTTCGCGCGCCGGGAGATCCCCCGGCTGAACGGCGACCGCAACCATCCCGAACGCGGGGTGCTGAAACTCGATCTGACAGGAGGCCGGTGATGAGCGAAGGGCGCAAATCCTGTTGCGAAGGCTGCGGCGAATCGCTGGCGGTCGCGACGCCGCGCGCGATCACCAACCGGCCCGGCCTGACGACGCTGTCGGCGCGGGTCGGAGAGCATGCCGAGTTGCTGCAAACGCTCAAGGCGAGGCTGAGCCTCGCGCATCAACAAGCTCTGGCCGCGCTGACCACGCGCGAGAGCGGCGACTTCACGATCGGCCTGCTCGACGCCTGGGCGAGCGTCGGCGACGTGTTGAGCTTCTATCAGCAGGCGATCGCCAACGAGAGTTATTTGGGCACGGCCAGCGAGCGGCTCAGCGTGCTCGAACTCGCCCGGCTGATCGGCTATGAGCTCCGCCCGGCCGTCGCGGCCAGCGCCTGCCTCGCCTTCACGGTCGAAGAGGCGCCCGGAGCGAGCCGGAGGGTCGCGCCGACCGCGGGCCAGGCGGGGATCCCGATCAACTCGACGCAGATCGGCGTGCCGCAGAGCATCGCGTTCGACCGCGGCCTGAAAGTGCAAAGCCTTCCCGGCCCGGGCCAGAGCGCCCAGGTCTTCGAAACGGTCGAGAAGATCGAGGCGCGCGCGCAGTGGAACGCGATCCGGCCCAGACTCACCCGGCGCCAGAGCATCGCCGACGCGGATCGCGAGCTCAGGCTGGACGGTCTCGACAGCGGTCTGCGCCGCGGCGACGGCCTGCTGCTGCTGCCCGAAGCGCAGAGCGGGAGCGCTCAGACGCTGCTGTTCTGCCGCGTCGCCTCGCTCGAGCTCGATCCGGCGCGCCAGAGCACGCGGGTCGGCCTCTCGGCGCGGATCGACGCCGGCAGCGCGCCCGAATCGCTCGCCCGCACCGAGCCCCTCCCCGGCGATCAGGCGCTGGCGCTGATCGGCAGCCCCTGCAACTGCGCCGACTTCGCAGCCATCGCCGAGGCCCAGGGTTTTCTTGCCCAGGACATGCTCGACAATCTGCTCGCCTGCCGCGCACCGGCCGCGCGGGTGATTGCGCTGCGCTGCCACGCGGCGATCTTCGGCCACAATGCACCGCTCTACAAAACCCTTCCCGCCTCCCAGCGCTTCGCCGAATATGCGGCGTCGACGACGAGCACGGGCCCGCTGACGACGCTGAGCTATTCGCTCGCGAGCGCGGGCTTCGCGGGCAGAAGCACGAGCTGGGCCGAGGCAAACCTCGCCGCCTATCCGGGAGAAGTGAGCGGCTCCCGCTACGTCTATCTCGACTCGGTCCATCCGACGATCACCGCCGGAAGCTGGGTCACGCTCGTCGATGCGGACAAGGCGCGCAGCTACCGCGTCGAAGAGGCGGTCGAGATCAGCAGGACCGACTTCACGCTGAGCGCCCGACTCACCCGCCTGACTCTGGCCTCGAACGAAGGACTCGCCGATTTCCATATCCGGACGACTTCGGTCTTCGGCGAAAGCGGGATCCTGAACCTGGCCCGCCAGCCGATAGAGGATGTGCTCGGCAGCGACGCGATCGAGCTCGAAGGCCTCGTCGATGGCCTCAAACCCGGTCAGAAGCTCGCGCTCGCCGGCGAGCTCGCCACCGAGCGCGGCGTGACGGCCAGCGAGATCGCCGAGATCGACACGGCCCAGCACGACCTGAGCGATGCGCTCCACCGCGAGGTCTTCACCCGGATCACGCTGAAGAAATCGCTCGCGCGAAGCTATGTGCGCAGCACGGTCAGCCTGAACGCGAACGTCGCGCTCGCGACGCACGGCGAGACGGTCGCGAACTTCGGCGCGGCGGGCGAGACTCTGGGCAGCGCCGATGCCCGAGTCCCCTTCCAGAGCTTCACGCTGGCCCAGACGCCGCTGACCCGCGTCAGCGCCGCGACCGGGAGCGGCGCGCTCAGCACGCTGGAAGTCAGGGTTCAGGGGCTGCTCTGGCAGGAAGTCGATTCCTTTTTGGACCGGGGCGCTCAGGAGCGCATCTACCTGACCCGCAGCGACGAGGACGGCACGACGCGGGTGATCTTCGGCGACGGGTTCAACGGCGCCCGCCCCCCGAGCGGTGTCGCCAACGTCAGCGCGAACTACCGGAAGGGCGCCGGCAGCGCGGGCCGCGTCGCAGCGAACCAGCTGACCCAGCTCCTGAGCCGCCCTCTCGGGCTGAAGAGCGTGACGAACCCGCTCGCCGCCGACGGCGGCGCCGATGCGCAGACGCTCGCGTCGGCCAGGCGAAACGCGACTCTGGGAATCCTGACCCTGGGCCGCATCGTCTCGCTTCAGGACTACGAGGACTTCGCGTCCGCTTTTGCCGGAATCGGCAAGGCCAGCGCCCAACCTCACCCGGCCCTGGGACTCCGCGCGGTCTTCGTCACGGTGGCCGGCGCCGACGGCGCGGCGCTCGACGAGAACGGCCCGCTGATGAGCCGGCTCGGCGAAGCGATGCTCGCCGCGGCCGACCCGCAGATCCCGCTGACGATCCGGGTCTGCGCGCGGCGCAGCTTCCGCGTTTCGGCCCGGATCGCGACCGATCCGCTCCTGCGGCGCGAAGGGGTGATCGCCGCGGTCGAGCGCGCACTGCGCGGCGCCTTCTCGTTCGACGCCCGTCAATTCGGCCAGCCGGTGCGCGCCTCCGAAGTGCTCGCGGCGATCCAGAAGGTTCCGGGCGTTATCGCCTGCGCGCTCGACGAACTCTTCCTCGTGCCGGGCGGCGGCGCGGCGCAGATCACCGAGGAGGTCGGCGCGCAGGTCCATGACACGCTGCCCGCCGCGGCGCCGACGCTGCGCGCCGATTCCAGCGTTGCGCCGGCCGAGCTGCTACTGCTCGACGCGGCCAGACCCACATTCGGAGTCCTCTGATGAGTTTCGACACCGAAAGCCTCTACGCCCTGCTGCCCCAGGTGCTGCGCAGCCGCGACGAGACCGGCGCGCTGAAGGCGCTGGTCGGCATCCTCGCCGAGCAGGCCAGAGTGTTCGAGGAAGACCTCGCGCGCCTCTACGACGACCACTTCATCGAGACCTGCGAAGAGTGGGTCGTCCCCTATATCGGCGCTCTGGTCGGAGCGCGCGGCCTCGCCGCGATTCCCGAGCGCGCCGCACGCGCGCGCAACGAGGTCGCCGACACGCTGAGGCTGCGCCGGCGCAAGGGGACCGCCGCGGTGCTCGAAGAGCTGGCCAGCGACATCATGGATTGCGACGCCGCGGCGGTCGAATTCTTCCGCGTCCTCGCGACGACCCAGAACCTGAACCACCTGCGTCCGGGAAATCAGTCCTTCACGAGCCTGCGCGATGCGGCCGCGCTCGAATCCCCCGGCTCTGCTTTCGAGCGCCTCGCGCACCGGGTCGAGGTGCGCAACATCGCCTCCGGACGGGGTCGCTTCAACATCCCGAACATCGGTCTCTTCCTGTGGCCCAGGCGCGCGGCCAGCGTCACGCGCGCCGCCGCGTTCCGGCTCGACGAGCGGCGCTTCACTTTCGACCCGCTGGGCCGCAAGCAGAGCCTGATCGCCTGCCCCGAAGTCGAGACCGAAGTCACTCATCTGGCGACCGCGCAAAACGTCCCGCTCCCGCTCGGCCGGCGCCGGCTCGCCCGCGAGCTGGATCGCCACTACGGAACGCCCGCCCTGCTGCTGACCGTCGATGGCCTCGACGTGCTGCCCGCTCGCGACGAACACGCCGATCCCGTCGGCAGCCTCCCCGACCTGATCTGCGTCTGCGACCTGGCGGACGTGCGGAACACCGAAGGCGAGGTGACGGGCTGGGTCCGCGAGGCCCACGGGCGGATCGCTATCGACCCCGAGCTGGGCCGCATCGCCTTCCCGGTCGACAAGCCCGCCCCGCAAAGCGTGCAGGTGAGCTATCAGACCCGCCGTCTGCGCGATCTGGGGGGCGGCGAATACGCGCGGGCGAGACTCGCCGACGAGGCTTCGACAACGGTGCTGCGCATCGGTGAAGGCGCTTCGCTCGCCGACGCGCTGGAGCGTCTGGGCGGGCAAGGCGGAGTCATCGAGCTTGCCGACAACGCGTATTACGTCGCGCGCGGGCTCGACATCACGGTGCCGGCCGGCTGCTGCCTCAGCATCCGCGCCGCCGAAGGCCGCCGCCCGGTGCTGGTCATCGAGACCGGGCTCACCGTGCGCGGAGCGCGCGACTCCTCGTTCGCGCTCGACGGCCTGCTGATCGCCGGCGGGCATGTGCATCTGGCGAATTCGGCGCCGGGCGTCACCGGACAGCTCGGACGCGCGCGTTTCACCCACTGCACTCTGGTTCCCGGCCCGACTCCGGCACTGGCCGGAGTCCCGGCCCAGATTGATGAGCCGCGCATCGTCGCCGACATCGCCGCTCTGGAGCTGATCCTCGATCACTGCATCTGCGGCGCTCTGCGCGTCGCGGCCGACGCCGTCGTGAAGCTCACCGACAGCATCCTCGATGCCCGCTCCGCGAGCGCTCAGGCCTATTCGGGGCCGGATGGCGCGGGCGGCGCGCTCAGCGCGAACAACGCGACCGTGATCGGCCGCGTGCACACCCGCGAGATGAGCTCGGCCTCGAACACGCTCTTCGTCGCGAAACCGGTTCCGGGCGGCGCGCCGCTGCGCGCCGATCAGCTGCACAGCGGCTGCGTGCGCTACTGCTTCGTGCCCGCCGGATCGGTCCTGCCCAGGCCCTACCGCTGCCAGCCCGGAGAGGCCGACGCGATACGCGTCCAGCCGGTCTTCGAATCGCTGGACTACGGCGATCCAGGCTATTGCCAGCTCGCCTCGTGCTGTCCGCGCGAGATCCGCGAAGGCGCGGAGGACGGCGCCGAGATTGGCGTCTTCCACGACAACTACCTCGCGCAACGGCTCACGAGCCTTGGCGCGCGGCTGGACGAATTCCTGCGCTTCGGCCTTGCGGCCGGAGTGAGGCTCGAACAAGACTGAGGAGACCGAAATGCCGGGCGATTACAGCCGCAACACCTTCAACCCCCGCAAACACTACAGCGCGGTGCTGATGCAGCAGGGGCGGGTTCAGCTCGACGCCGACTGGAACGAACAGCAGGCGATCGCGGCCTGGCGCGAGCGCGCAGAGGCGGCCGATCTGATCGGCGCGAGCGGAACGCCGAAGTCCGGCGACGGCTTCAAGATCGAGAGCGACAAGAGCGGCGAGAAGCTGACGATCGCCGCGGGCCACTTCTACGTCGAGGGCCTGCTCTGCGAACTCGATGCGGACAAGGGAAAGATCGGCTACACGGCCCAGCCCGACCACCCCCACGCCGAATACACCCGCTTCCACCCGCACGCCCGGACCCGCGAGCTCGAACTGGGGGCCGGGACTTACCTCGCCTACCTCGCGGCCTGGGAGATGGAAGTGGGCGCGATCTGCGATGCGCGGCTGCGCGAGAGCGCTCTGGGCGGCCCCGACACGGCGCAGAGGGCGCGCGTGATCTGGCAGGTTCGCCTTGCCCGCCTCGCCGCTGCACCGGCCGACTACTCCTCGAGCATTCCCGAGTGGGCGCTGCTGACGGCTCCGACGAGCGGAACGCTGGACGCGAGAGTGAAACCCGGCGCCGCCGCGCTCCCCTGCGAAGTCCCGGCGAGCGCGGGCTACACGAGTCTGGAGAACCAGCTCTACCGGATCGAGATCCACACCGGCGGCGGATCGGGAGTCGCCACCTTCAAATGGTCGCGGGACAACGCGATCGTCGAGACGGCGATCGACACGATCAGCGGCAGCGAGCTGACGGTCGCCGACATGGGCAAGGACGAAGTGCTGTGCTTCTCCCCCGGCCAGTGGGTCGAGATCGTCGATCACGAATCCGAAGTCGAACGCAGCCCGCACGCGCTGTTCAGGATCACCGAAATGGACAAGGCGAAGCGCAGGATCGTGCTGTCCCGATCCGCGAGCGCGCTCGCCGGCAAGAGCGCGCTCCGGCTCAGGCGCTGGGATCAGCTCGCGGGCGCGGCAGAGGACGGCATCGCAACGGCCAAGGACTGGATCGCGCTCGAGAGCGGAGTCGAAGTCTCTTTCGCGGAAGGCCTCTACCACAGCGGCGATCACTGGCTGATCCCGGCCCGCACGCTCTCCGGCCAGATCGAGTGGCCGCCCCGCCCCGGTGCCGCGAACAAGCCGCTCGCGCCCGACTACCGCTATGCGCGGCTGGCGCTGATCCACGTCGGGGCCGACGGAAAGATCAGCCGCATCGACGACTGCCGCGCACGCTTCCCGGCACTGACCGGGATCGCCGCCGACGATGTCCTCTACGCTCCCGCCTCGGCCTGCGGCAGCGCGTTCGCGGGCGTCAGAACCGTCAGGGACGCGCTCGACGCCTTCTGCCAGAGGCCGGAATGCTCGCTCGTGCTGAGTCCGGGCGAGGATCTGCAGGCGCGCATCGATGCGCTGCCCAGCGGGGCCGACGCCTCGATCTGCTTCCGGCCCGGGACCTATGCTCTCCCCTCTGCTCTGAACTTTTCCGGCAAGGGCCGGCTCAGGATCACCGGCGCCGGCGCGGGCAGCCGGCTCGTCGCCGCGGACGCGGAGTCGGCGCTTCGCTTCATCCATTGCGTCGCGGTGATCGTCCGCGACCTGAGCGCCGAGAGCGGGAAGGTCGCGAGCGGGAACCGGATCAACGGCACGCTGGACTTCGAGGACTGCACGGATGTCGAGATCTCCAGCCTCAGCGCGAAATGCGCCGGAGGCGCGCGGCGCGCGGCTGCCTGCATCGCCGTGCGCCACACGGTCAGACCCTCGAAGGCGAAGCTGCATCAGCCCACGCTCAGCGTCCGCGGTTGCGATCTGATCGCCGGTCACCGCCAGATCGGCCTGCTCGCGGTCAACGTGATCAACACCGGAGTCGAGCGCAACCGTATCCACGCCGCGCCGCGCCAGGGCGCAGCGCTGTCGCTCGGCGAACTCGCGAAGGACAGCGTCTACCGCGAAAGCGTGATCGCCGGCCTGATCGCCAATGCGACCCTGGGCGACAAGCGGATCCCGGCGAACGGCGTCACGAACTGCACGGTCCGCTCGGGCACCCAGGCGGTCCAGTTCCGCACGCACCCGGACCTGAAGAAGGCGTGGGCCGAGCACCTGAGCGCCCATCCCCCGACCGGGATAGCGAAGGCCCAGGATCTTCTCGCCTGGATGCACGAGCAGGTGGTGAAGATGATCAACGATCCCGCGCTGCGCAGCGGCGCCTTTTCGGCCTGGTTCGACGCGGCAATTCGCGAGAACGCTCCGCGGCTGTTCCAGGGCATCGTCGTCGGCGGCGAAGTCGCCGAGGAAGTCCGGGTGCGGGACAACACGATCGAGGACGCGCTGCAGGGTGTCCATGTCGGAGTCAGCCATCGCGTCTCGCCGGCCGACGCGGCTGCGACGCGCGTCGATATCGCCGGAGTCGTGCAGATCAGCGGCAACACGATCGAGATCGCGCTGCCGATGGAGACTTCCGGCGACGAGCGGCACGGGATCTTCGTTGGCAACTGTGCGAGCCTGACGGTCGAAGCGAACCGGATCAAATTCCTGCGCGGCTCCGGCGCGGCCAAGGCAGAGATCGACGGAATCCGCATCTACGGTCACATCGGAAATCGGGTCGTCGTCGAACGCAATCACCTGAGCGACTTTCCGACCGGAATCCGCTTCACGCCGCGCTTCCCCTATCCCCCCCAGGCCAGCGCCCTCTGGATCATCGCCGAGAATTTCACGCCCGGCGCGGCCAATTCCCATGGTGTCGTCGTGCCGCAAAGCGCGAACGTCGAATTGAGGCTCAATCGCCCCTGAAAGTTCAATATTCTTTTGACAAACAAAATGCGCGAACCATAATCAACGCAGCGGTGCTCTCTTGGTATTGAGTCAAAATGTGCGGGAAGGTAAGTACAAAAGCGATTGGCTTAACGGCATGATCGTCAAAGGCTTGCTCGATCAAAGCATGGGGGTTGGTTCGAATCCGGCCGGTTCCGCTCACTGACACGATGCCCGATCGCCGCCAGAAAAACGGGCCGGCGCATTGGGCATTTTATTTGCAGGCTGATCGACGCCAGGCCGCCCGCGGCAATGCGTTCCACCGGCGAAGAATCCGACGCTGCAGCGAAGTTTGCCAAAACAGTAACGGATCACCGGCCCTGGCCATCACGGCGCACGGGCCACGGTTTCCACAAACAGTCCCCTCGCTTCACCCAACCTGACATTGCGAATAGCGCAGCAGGCCGGCATCGCCGGTAGATTCCATTTTATTCAATCAGACGTCAAGGCGAAGATCTGACGGTTTGCGCGTCTTTTCTTGAACAAGCCAAGGATCTTCATATTCCCTGTATTTGTCAGTTCTCCAGCTTCTCGACAAGCGAAGGACTCGAACAACAAAGGCACGGATCATGAATGAAAAGATCAGCAGGCGCGATGCATTGAAAATCACCGGCTTTGCCGGACTGGCCCTGGGCGGAATGGCCCTCCAGGGCTGCAATGACAGCGACGGCGCTTCGACTCCGTCCAGCCAGAAGTACACCTATTTCGACAAGCTGCCCTCCTATATCCCGGGAACCGAGACGCTTGGCGCGAACGAGATGCGGATATCGATCATGGGTTCGTCCCCGGTCCTGCGCCGCTCCCAGGCCGGAGCCTGCGTCCTTGTCGAGCTGGGCAACGGCGAGAGCTTTGTCTTCGACTGCGGCACAGGAGCCACGATCAACTTCGGCGCGCTGGCCGTGCCGATGTCGAAGGCGCGCCGCGTCTTCCTGACCCACCTGCACGGCGACCACTTCAACGACCTGACCAACCTCTACTGCTTCGGCCCGCAGGAGGACGGCAAGTCCCCGCTCTACATCTGGGGACCGTCGCGCTCGCATGTCTGCAACCCGGACACCGGCACCGACGACTATGACGACGGCACCTGCAATTTCGCGATGCATTTCCGCGAGATGTGCCGCTGGCACACCGAGGCGCAGAGCTTCGTACCGACCCGCTACGACGATGCGGAAGGCGATGGCTACGATCTGTTCGCGACCGAACTGGACTGGCTCACGGGGGGCGGCGGAAGCCTTCCGGCGACCTGGACCACGAACCCGACGATGGACAACAAGGCTCATCTGAGCACGACTCAATGGGTCGCCTACCAGGACGACGCAAAGGGCGTAAAAATCACCTTCTTCCCGGCAGTCCATGACCGCAACGGATCGATCAGTTACCGGCTGGAGTGGAACGGTCTCTCAATGGTCTACAGCGGCGACACAAAGCCGAACCAGTTCATGATCGAGAACGCGAGCGGCGTCGATGTGCTGGTCCACGAACTCGTCGTCCCGCCGGAGACCTGGTCGAGCAAGCAAGGCGGCAGCCCCGACCCGAATGGCGGAGGGGTCAAGCTCGCCCGCACGATCGAGGAAAACTCGCACACGCCCGAAAAGGCCTTCGGCTACATCATGAGCCAGCTCAAGAAGGCTCCCCGGCTCGCCGTGGGAACCCACTTCCAGGCGGAGGACGACACTGCCGATGTGGCCCTGCAGAACATCCGGACCTGGTACGCGGGAGACGTGGCCATCGTCACCGATCTGGTCGTGATCAACGTGAGCAGCACTGCGATCACGACGCGCCGGGCCGACGTGACCGGCTTCACCTGGAATCCGCCGGCCGCGGATCCAACCCGGACCATGATGGGCCATCTTCCCAAGTACTGGGACACGAACACCGCGAACATCTATGCGCCGTTCGCACCGCTGTCGCAGTTCGATTCGTCGCTGCTCGCCAAGGTGATCGACCCCTGCCTCTACGACAACACGCAATGGAACTGCGGCGTCACCTATGTTCCCAAGACCTACTCCTGCTGCAACAAGACCTGATCCGCGCTCTCCCGCATCGGCGCCTCCTCCGCGAGACGCCGATGCGGGTCAAGCCGGCCGGGCGGGGAGCGGCGATTGGCCGGTCCCCGGTCAGCCGGCTTTCGGCATCAGGGATGAACTGCTCCCCCCGGCGTGACAAAAGGCACGGCGGACCTGCATGCCCCCGGGCGAAAATGGGCGCCGGCCCACTGCCGGGCGTCAGCGCGCAGGATCTGCCTGCCACATCACTCGCATGGGCATCACGATTCAAGCCGGGAGGGTTCGCTTCAAGGAGCGCCTGTTCGCCGCACCGACGCCACTGCCCGACGCCTTCTCGATCCACCTCGACCTGATCCGCTTCAGCGCGGCCCTCGCGGTCTTCGTCGCCCATTTGTCCTCATTTCCGATCACCCGAGGCAGCGTCTGGCCCGCCCTGGGCCAGTACGGAGACGCGGCCGTCACGCTGTTCTTCGTGCTGTCCGGCTATGTGATCTCCTATACGACCTCGTTCCGGGAGCGCGAAGCGAAGAGCTATGTGATCAGCCGGATCTCGCGGCTCTACTCGGTCGTGCTGATCGCGCTGCCACTGACTTTCCTGCTCGACAGCCTGGGCCTCGCGCTCAATCCGTCCTTCTATCAGAACCAGAAGATCCTCTGGAAACCGGAGAGCCTTGCCGGCTACCTGTCCTCGCTCTTCTTCGTGAACGAATACCAGGTCTTCGCTTTCGGCGGAATCTCGCCTGGTACCAACGGCCCCTACTGGTCGCTGAGCTTCGAGGCGAGCTATTACCTGATCGCCGGAATCCTGCTGTTCTGCCGCAAGCGTTTCGCGATCCCGGCTTCGCTGATCGTGCTCGCGCTGGCAGGGAGGACCATCGCCGCCCTGCTGCCGCTCTGGGCTCTGGGCTTCACGCTGCAGCGGCTGCGGATCCCCCCGCTCAGGCCGGGCCTCTGGCAGCTGGCTTTCTGGGCTTCGGCGCTGTTGGTCGTGTTTTCGCCGCGGATCGACGCCTTCATTCCCCATCTGGGCGAACGCCTCTTCCTGCCCTGGGGACGGGGCGCTTTCAACCGTGACATCACCAGCGACTATTTCGTCGCGCTCAGCTTCGCCGCCCACCTCGTCTCGGCGCGGGCGCTGCTCGCGGGCGGCTGCCGCCCTCTGGTGCGGCTCGAAACCCCGATCCGCTGGCTGGGTTCGCTGACTTTCCCGCTCTACCTCTTCCACTACCCCGCGCTGTGCCTGTTCGCGGCGATCTGTCCCTGGAGCGAGTCCTCCCTCGCCCGCCTCGCCTTCCTTGCCGCACTGAGCGGGGCCCTGGTCATCGCGCTGGCTCCGGCCTGCGACGCGCTCAAGAACGCGATCAGGATGCATCTGCCTTCCGCCTCGCTGCGGATCCGCAGTTATCTCGCCCGCGCGGCCCGCTGAACGGTCAGACCGGCTGTCGATTTTCTTTGCACATTCCTCGGCATCGATTCAGGAATCCTCGCCAGACGACTGATTCATAAGCAAATAATTTCTCGCACGAATCCTGCTTCAGCCTCCTCGCCAATCCATAGGCATAAAGGAGACAACAATGCAGATGAACAGACTCGCGCTCGCCACCGCCTGCGCGCTGACCGCGCTGACCGCCCAGGCCGGTCCCTATGTCCCGGTTCCCGATCCGATCTATGGCCCGCCGACGCTGGACTGGCCGGCGGGGCCGCGCCAGCATCCGGGCAAGGAATACACCGATGAGTCCGACCGCAACGCCGACGGCAGCCTGAACCCGATGCAGAGCATCATGTGGGATGGGCAGGGAGGCGTTGCGAATTCGTTCAATTACTCGGGCGTCTATGTCGACCCGACAGGGGCGCGGCAAACGCTCAGCGGCCTGCAGGTCGATGGTCAGGCCCATCCGCTCGATCACATGTTCAACGAAGTGATCCGCAACCAGACCGCGCTGCTCTACTCGCTGCGCGACAACGCGGCCTACGGCCAGGGGCATGACGCGATGAACCCGCTCGTGCCCGCCGCCGTCGCCGCGCCGGTCTACACCGAGAGGGCGCTGGGCGGCAGCCGGGTCTGGGCGACCCAGGCCGAAGTCAGCCAGCACGGCGTGCAGAACCTCGACAGCCTGGAGGTCTTCGGCCCCGAGGGGGCGGATGACGCCTATCTGTTCTCGCTCAAAGACGACGCCTTCGGCTGCGCGGTCTGGGACAGCGCGAGCAAGACCTGCCGCTTCACGCAGGCCTTCATCGGCGGCCTGGTCAACGGCTTGCTGAAGACCGACATCGCGCTGGAGAAATTCGACGTCGACGGGATGATGGTCAACGGCGACGACATCATGTTCAGCCTCTGGCCCATCCTCGGCACAGCGATCCAGGGCGACGGCGTCTATGTGTTCAGCGGCGGCAATTTCGACAACCTGAACCACGGCGGTCACTGGTGGAAGGAAGGCTGGCTGGGCGTCAACGTCGATGCGCTGGAAGCCGCGGTCCCCGAACCCGCCTCGCTCGCGCTGCTCGGCATCGGCCTCTCGGCGCTCGCGATCCGCCGGCGCAGGAAGGCCTGAACCGGAAATTCACCGAAGCCCTCCCCCGCGCAGCCCCGGCTGCGCGGGGCTGCCCTGCGTCCGGTCGGAGCTCGACAGAGTCTCGGCATCAAAACCAAACGGGCAGAGCCTCCGCCTGATCCGGGTCAAAATGAACGAATGCAAGACCTGGCCCCCAAGGCGCGAACTTTTTTCAAGCAGGGCTGGCGACATATGAGCATCACCCACGCCATTCGCTGTAGTTTCGATGGCAAGGGCTTCCAGGGTTTGGGCATGCGTTTAGTCTTTTCTTGGCCAATCTAGTACATTGTGCATCATTGGCAGACGGAGAGGCTATCAAGTGGATCGATCTCTATACACCCTTGCACAACTGGCAGCCATCGACCACCTTGAAGGCAACCTGCAGCTCATTGCCTGTGCTGGCTCTGGCAAGACCGAGGTAGTTGCGCAGCGGGTAGTGAGTCTGCTGAAACCAGAGAAGGATGGTGGTGCCGGCTGCAATCCTGAAAACATCATCGCTTTTACGTTTACCGATAAAGCGGCCGCTGAGCTCAAGGAGCGCATCCACCTGCGCTGCGCCGAAGCATTTGGCAGCGTTACAGGGCTGGCCGAGATGTACGTCGGGACAATCCATGGCTTCTGTCTCGAATTGCTGAAATCCGAGGTGCCTTCGTACATGAAGTACGAAGTGCTCAATGAGGTGCAGCAGATACTGTTCGTAGATCGCCACTCTCGCACCTCCGGGCTGACGCAAAGCACAACGCTCACCGGCGTCCAGCTCAAGCGATACACTGACACGCGGCACTATGTGTCCGCGCTCTCCATCCTGCGCGAGGACAAAGCTATAGAACCCTCCGGGCTGCAGGGCAACACGGTGGTGGCTGGGCTCGAGAGCTACGAGCAGCTACTGCACAGCAAAGGTTATCTCGACTACTCGAGCATCCTCAGCGAGGCAGTCAACGAGCTGGATAGTAACGGCGGCTTGCGGCAGCGGTTGGAGGATCGCCTGCGGCACGTGATCGTTGACGAATACCAGGACGTCAATCCGATCCAGGAGGCAGTAGTCAGCGCGCTACGCTCCCTCGGTGCGGACATCTGCGTGGTGGGGGATGATGACCAGACGATCTATCAATGGCGCGGCAGCGACGTACGCAACATCCTCAGCTTCGAGGGGCGCTACCCAGATGTAACCCAGGTCAAACTGGAAGAAAACTTCCGATCGAGCGAGGGCGTTGTGGCGGTTGCGCGCGATTTCATCGGACAGCTCTTGCGGCGCCTGCCGAAGGAGATGAAAACCACGGCAGCACAGGACTACGAGGCGGGCGACATCGTTGCGCTCGGCTTCGATTCACCGGAAGCTGAAGCTCGATACATCGCCGAGACCTGCAAGACGCTGCGGGGCCTAGCCATCTGTGAGGATGAAGGGAAGCGCGGCATTTCATGGTCGGATATGGCCATCTTGCTGCGCTCTGTGCGACGTGATGGCGCCGTCATCATGACTGCGTTGGAGGCCGCCGGCGTGCCTTACGTCATTGCCGGAATGGACAACCTCTTCGCACGTCCGGAGGCGGAGGCTGCGCGCCAGCTGTTTTACTTCCTTGCTGGCGAGATCGACGAGAAAGCACTGGGGCCATACTGGGAGACGGCTGACCTTGGTATCGAGAAGAAGGAGCTTGATTCGGCGATCCAATCCGCCGTGCAAGCCAGGCGGGATATGCAGAACGCGCAGATCGGACAGTTCAAGGTCTACAATCTGCAGCGCCAGTACATGGCCTTCCTCGAAAACGTCGGCCTTCGGGAGGAGAAGGTGCCTGGCGGCCGGGGCGAGGTGGTGTTCTACAACCTGGGAAAATTTAGCCAGGCGATCTCGGACTTCGAGAGTATCCATTTCCACTCCAGTCCCGTAGAGAAATACCAGAGCTTCGCAGGTTTCTTGCGCTACCACGCCGAGAATGCTTACCCCGAGGGCTGGCAGGACAATGCTTTCGTCAACCCGGATGCTGTACGCATCATGACGGTACACCAGGCCAAGGGGCTGCAATGGCCGGCCGTATTCATCCCTCAGCTGGTACGGAACCGATTCCCGGCCAAAGGTGGCGGCGGTAGGACTGCCTGGCACCTGCTGCCAGACACCGCATTCGACAACGTGACGCGCTACAAAGGGGGCATCGAGGACGAGCGGCGTCTGTTTTACGTCGCACTGACTCGCGCACAAAAATTTCTGCACATGAGTTGGGCTCCGCACGATGGAAACCGTACGGCGCAGCGGCCGTCCGACTTCTTCAATGAGGTGTTGGCCTCAAAGTTCGTCAAGCGCCGTTGGCAGGACTATGCTGACCGCGAGCGACTCGTGCCTCGGCCGAAAGCCTCCGTCGCCAACGTCACCTTGTCGTTCTCTGACCTCAAATACTTTTTCGCCTGTCCCTACCAGTTCAAGCTGCGCATCCTCTACGGGTTCAACGCGCCGCTGGATGAAGCGCTTGGCTTCGGCAAGTCGCTACACGATGCTTTGGCCGAGGTACATGCGCGTGTGCTGCAGGGTGAGAGCATTATGGCGGAGGAGGCACAAGCTCTCGTCGCTCGGCATCTGCGGGCGCCCTATGCATATCCGGCCCTGCGCGAACAGCTCGAGAGGGCGGCCGAGCGGATCATCGAAGCCTATATCGAGAAGAACTCGGCCGAGTTCAAGAACCTCGAATTTTCCGAGAAGGCAATCGAGATCGCGCTCGGCGACGGCGTGTCTGTCGCGGGTCGCATCGACCTTGTGCGTCGAATCGACAATGACGAGGTAACGATCGTAGACCTCAAGTCGAACGATCGTGCCCAAGCCGAAGCGGTGACGGAAACCCAGCTGCACATTTACGCACTCGGTTATCAGGAACTCACGGGGCGGCCGGCCGACTACGTCGAGATTTACGAACTTGACGAACAGAAGAAGAAACGGCGATCAGTGGATGATGACTTCATCGACGACGTGAAACGTGAAGTGCGGGCGGCAGCAACGGCACTGCGCAGCAATGCCATGCCACCCAGCGCTCACAAGAAAATCTGCGACCAATGCGACTACTGCAATCTGTGTTCGGCTGCCATCTTGAAATAGCGAGGGGGCACCATCCGGAGCCGTTCACTCTGACAAACAACTGTAGGAACACCGCGCCGATTCATGTGGCTGCGTACAAGTACTACAAGAGGCAATCAGCCCTCCTAATATAGGAGGTACCGGATCAACTACCTCATCGGCAACAGAAGTGCGCCGATGCCGCACGCCACCAATCCTGTGCCATATGACCAGGGACGGCGAGCGTTTCGGGATCAGTTCGTCCCCACCTGAGTGGAGTGGGTGCGGGCGCTAGCGGCAGCCATGCTACGCGTTGCGGCCACTCAGTTAGCGCACCCCCAATGTCGGCATAGGCCAATCAGCCGCCATTTTGAGCAGCACCGCAGACCGCCCACGCTCCCCTCGCGAGATCACTCAAAATTATGCGCCTCCCGCGAGCACTTCGTTACCCATCTGCAAATCGTCTGCGTGTGGCAGATCGCGCAAGCTGACTGATTCGCGAGGGGCGCGTTCCAAGTGACGGGGGGGCGCGTTCCAAGTGACGGGGGTAAGCATCCAGCCCCCCCTTCCAAATCACCCTACCCGTCTCATCGACGATCCCCCGCAAGCCAACACCCACGACTTCGCTCTGCCCGTGCATCACGTGGCTGTCGGCGTGAGGGTTGCGATGGAAGATCCGGCTTGCGCCCATGCGCAGCGCGAGCTCATCGAGCCTAGGGTTGCCGTGCGGGTTCGGGCTTGGGGCTTCGTGCATCACAAGAACATTGCAATGCGGTTGGGCAAGGCCTTTCCACACATCCGGAAAGATCACCGATAAAAGGGGAGGTTTGCGAAGCGAGAAGCCAAAAGAAACGCTTCCGAACCGGAACCGGTCAGGTCAGGGGTCGAGCGCACCGCAGAGCAGCGCGGCTTTGGCGCCGACACGGGGATCAGAGCATCGCAGGGGAAGCGAAAATCCGGAGATTGAGCGACTTTGATGCTAGCCCGCCCCCAAAACGAAAAGGGGATGCATTTCTGCATCCCCTTGATATTCGTGGTGGCCAGTCGCGGAATCGAACCACGGACACGCGGATTTTCAATCCGCTGCTCTACCAACTGAGCTAACTGGCCCCGAGAGAAAGTAATTATATAGACTTTTCCGCCGTTGTCAAAGCCTTCATGCTTTCTTGCAGAAAAAAGTCCGGAATCAGGCGCGCGCCGGGTCCGCGGCGGCGCGCGCGAACGCGATCCGGAAGCAGGCGCCGGGGTGCTCGGGCGTCGAGTCGATGCGGATCGTCGCGCCGTGCAGCTCGGCGATCTCACGAACGATCGCGAGCCCGAGACCGCTGCCCTCCTCGCCGGTGCCGAGCACCCGGTGGAAGCGCATGAAGATCCTCTGCTGCTCGGCGACCGGAATGCCTATGCCCTGATCGCGGACGCCCAGCACGACAAGATCGGGCCGCGCCGCGTCACGCTCGGTGAAGACGGTGACCTGTCCGTCGCGCCGGCTGTACTTGATCGCATTGTCGATCAGGTTGGCGAGCAGCTCGCGCAGCAGCACCGGGTTGCCTTCGATGAGCGGGTGATCGTCGATCTCGGCGCCCAGATCGATGCCCTTGCCCATCGCGCGCGGTACGAAGTCGGCCGCCACGTCCAGCGCGAGCCGGCCCAGATCGACGGTCTCGAAAGCGGAGGTTTGCGGCGAGCAGGCTTCCGCTCTGGCCAGCGCGAGCAGCTGGTTGATCAGGTGGGCCGCGCGCTCCGTGCCGGCATGGATGCGCTGCAGCGAGCCGCGCAGCACTTCCGGATCGCGCTCTTCGAGCGCGAGCTCGGCCTGCATCTTGAGCCCGGCCAAGGGCGTCCTCATCTGATGGGCCGCGTCGGCCACGAAGCGCTGCTGGGCCTGAAGGTTCTCTTCGAGGCGAGCGATCATGTCGTTGAAGGCCGAGATCAGCGGCTGGACTTCCTCGGGCGCGCCGTTCTCGGCGATCGGCGACATGTCGGCCGGGCGACGGCGACGGATCATCGCCTGCAGCCGGTTCAGCGGCGCGATGCCGCGCGTGAGGCCGACCCAGACCAGCACGATCGTGGCCGGGATCACCAGGAACTGGGGCAGCAGCACGCCGGCGATGATCTGCGAGGCCAGCGCTTCACGCTTGTTGCGGGTCTCGCCGACCTGAACCATGACCAGGGTCGGGGTGGGCCGGGTCGGGAGCTCGACCATCCGGCTCGCGATCCGGATGTCCTCGCCATTGATCTCGTCATCGTCGAACTGGACCGCCGCCGACAGATCGTCGCGCGACAGCACGCCGGGGCTGGGCAGGTCGGCGTCACCGGCGAGCAACTGGCCGCGCGGACCGCTGACCCGGAAATACAGCGCATCCTCCTCGTCGCCGTGCAGCAGCGTGCGCGCGGCGGCCGGGAAGTTCGCGATCAGCCTGCCGCGCGGGCTGACCTTGACGAGGCGGGCGATCGCGCGGACCTCCTCGGCCATCGCCTGGTCATAGGGCTGGTTGGCAATGCCCTGCGCGACATGGTGGGTCGCGACGATCGAGATCGGCCAGACGAAGAGCAGTGGCGCGAGCATCCAGTCGAGGATCTCGCCGAACAGCGAGATCGGGGTGCGGCGGGAGGAAGACGCGGAGAGAGGCGCCCGCCCGCCCTGGCGACGCCAGCTAAACAGGCGCATCCGGTTTTTCCAGGCAATAGCCCAGGCCGCGCACGGTCGCGATGCGCAGGCCGGAGGGCTCCAGCTTCTTGCGCAGCCGGTGCACATAGACCTCGATCGCGTTGTGCGAGACTTCCTCGCCCCAGCCGCACAGGTGATCGACGAGCTGTTCCTTGCTGACCAGCCGCCCGACCCTGAGCAGCAGGATCTCGAGCACGCCGATCTCGCGCGCCGACAGCTCGATCAGCTGACCATCGACCATCGCGGCCCGGTCGGTCTGGTTGTAGCTCAGCGCGCCGAGTGTGATGCAGCTCCCCTGCCCCGTTCCGCGCCGGGCGAGCGCCCGGACCCGGGCCTCGAGTTCGGGCAGCGCGAAGGGTTTGGTCAGATAGTCGTCGGCGCCGGCATCAAGGCCGCGCACGCGGTCATCGATGCCATCCTGGGCGGTCAGGATCAGCACCGGCGTCGTCGATTTGCGCGCCCGCAGGCGCTTGAGCACTTCGATGCCGGGCAGTTTGGGCAAGCCCAGATCGAGCACGACCAGATCGAAGCTCTGGCTCGCCAGCGCGACATCGGCGTCGCTGCCGCTGGCGACATGATCGACGGCGAAGCCGCCGCGCTTGAACGCGCGGACCAGGCCGTCGGCGATGATTTCGTCGTCTTCCGCGAGCAGGATGCGCATCAGGAACCCCGGGTGGCGCCGGAAGGACTCCGGCACGAGCAGCAGTGATTTTAACACTGCCCCAAAAAGAAACCCCGCCGAAGCGGGGTTTCATACTGACGACTAGTTGCTGAACCGGGGCAATTACATGCCCATGTCCATGCCGCCCATGCCGCCCATGCCGCCGGGCATACCGCCCATCGGCTTGTCTTCCGGCAGCTCGGCAACCAGAGCGTCGGTGGTCAGGATCAGCGCAGCGACCGAAGCTGCGTTTTGCAGCGCGGAGCGAGTGACCTTGGCCGGATCGAGCACGCCCAGTTCGACGAGGTCGCCGTAGGTGCCGTTCGAGGCGTTGTAGCCGTAGTTGCCGGCGCCTTCGAGCACCTTGTTGATGACGACCGAGGGTTCGTCACCGGCGTTCGCAACGATCTGACGCAGCGGTTCTTCGATCGCGCGCAGAACGATCTTGATGCCGGCGTCCTGGTCGGGGTTGTCACCCTTGAGTTCGGTGATCGAAGCGCGGGCGCGCAGCAGCGCAACGCCGCCGCCGGCAACGACACCTTCTTCAACGGCGGCACGGGTCGCGTGCAGCGCGTCTTCGACGCGAGCCTTCTTTTCCTTCATTTCGACTTCGGTCGCAGCACCGACCTTGATCACCGCAACGCCGCCGGCCAGCTTGGCCTTGCGTTCCTGCAGCTTTTCCTTGTCGTAGTCGGAAGTCGAGGTTTCGATCAGCGCATCGATCTGGGCGACACGCGCCTGGATCGCATCGGCAGCGCCAGCGCCGTCGATGATCGTCGTGTTTTCCTTTTCGACTTCGATGCGCTTGGCCTGGCCCAGATCCTGCAGCGTCGCCTTTTCGAGCGACAGGCCGACTTCTTCGGCGATCACGGTGCCGCCGGTCAGGATCGCGATGTCTTCGAGCATCGCCTTGCGACGATCGCCGAAGCCCGGGGCCTTGACCGCAACGGTCTTCAGGATGCCGCGGATGTTGTTGACGACCAGGGTCGCCAGCGCTTCGCCTTCGACGTCTTCAGCGATGATCAGCAGCGGACGGCCGGCCTTCGCAACCTGTTCGAGCACCGGCAGCAGATCGCGGATGTTCGAGATCTTCTTGTCGAAGAGCAGAACAAACGGGTTTTCCAGAGCAGCGATCTGACGATCCTGGTTGTTGATGAAGTAGGGCGACAGGTAGCCACGGTCGAACTGCATGCCTTCGACGACGTCGAGTTCGTTGTCGAGCGACTTGCCGTCTTCGACGGTGATCACGCCGGCCTTGCCGACCTTGTCCATCGCGTCGGCGATGATCTTGCCGATCGACTCATCGGAGTTGGCCGAGATCGAACCGACCTGGGCGATTTCCTTCGACGTCGTGGTCGGCTTCGCGTTCTTGCGCACTTCGGCGATCAGCGCGGCAACCGCCTTGTCGATACCGCGCTTCAGGTCCATCGGGTTGTGGCCCGAGGAGACCAGCTTCATGCCTTCGCGAACGATGGCCTGGGCCAGCACGGTCGCGGTCGTCGTGCCGTCACCGGCGTTGTCCGAAGTCTTCGAGGCGACTTCCTTGACGAGCTGGGCGCCCATGTTCTCGAACTTGTCCTTCAGTTCGATTTCCTTGGCGACGGAGACGCCGTCTTTGGTCACGGTCGGAGCGCCGAAGGAGCGGTCCAGAACCACGTTGCGGCCCTTCGGACCCAGGGTCACCTTGACCGCATTGGCCAGGACGTTGACACCATTGACGATCTTGGCGCGGGCTTCGTCACCGAACAGTACTTGCTTGGCAGGCATTCTTTTTCCTCTTGCGATTATTCAGGGATGGGGCGAAGTTCAGGCTTCGATGACGCCGAGGATGTCATCCTCGCGCAGAACCAGGACTTCCTGGCCATCGACCTTGACCGACTGGCCGGCATACTTGCCGAACAGCACGCGGTCACCCGCCTTGACATCCAGCGCACGCAGCGCGCCATTATCGAGCAGCTTGCCGTTGCCGACGGCGAGCACTTCGCCCTGATCGGGCTTTTCACCGGCGGAATCCGGAATCACGATGCCAGAGGCAGTTGTACGCTCGGCTTCAATGCGCTTGACGATCACACGGTCGTGCAAGGGACGGATCTTGCTCATTCGGATAACTCCTCGTCTAAAGACGTTTCTTGGATAGTGCGGGTCGCCAAAGCGACCCGGCAAAGCCAGTTCGGAAGGCGGCTTACGGTTCTCCGTTAGCACTCACCCCCAACGAGTGCTAATAATAGGGGCCGCCCTCAGGGTTTTCAAGAGCGCTTTCCGCGGTTTTTTTTCACGCTCCGCGGCAGATTGCCTGGCGCGGATGTCCGGGCAACCCGCCCCGAAGGCGGCGCTTCGGGGTCGGTGCGACAGATCGCCCCGGGCGCCGGCCCGCCACGCAGCGGGATACCCCCTCAATGCGCTCCCCGGCGCTAGAGTTACGAAGGCGGCGTTTGCCGGTGAAGAACCTCTACGCAGGTTCCCCGGACCGGCTCCGCCCTTCCCTTGCCCTGACTCCGAAAAGATGACGATAAATTACTCAGACACCCGGGAGTTCGCGCTGGACGATCTGCGCGAACTTTTTCAGTCCGTCCAGTGGTCCTCGGCCAACTACCCGGACAAGCTGCAGCAGGCGATGAAGAACTCCGATACCGTGATCTCGGCCTGGGACGGCGAGAAGCTGGTCGGGCTGATCAACGCGATGTCCGACGGCGTGCTGAACGCCTACTTCCCCTACCTGCTGGTTCGCCCCGACTACCACTCGTCCGGAATCGGCCGACAGCTGGTCACGACGATGCTCGACCGCTACCGCGGCTTCGTGCGCAAGACTCTGGTCGCCTACGACCACGCCGTGCCCTTCTACCAGCGCTGCGGCTTCGAAGCCGGCGACGACAAGACTCCGATGTTCGTGACCAGCCTGACGAGCTGAGCGAAGGGGGCAAGCCCCCTTCCTCCCCGCCCGCTCAGCTAGGCTTGCGGAACGAGATCAGACCGCTGCCGTCGGCATCGACGACGACCGTGTCCTTGGGGCCGAACAGGCCTTCGAGGATCTGTTTCGCGAGCGGATTCTCGATGTGCTCCTGGATCGCCCGCTTCAGCGGCCTCGCCCCGAACACCGGATCGAAGCCGGCGCGCGCGAGGCTCGCCAGCGCCGCTTCCGACACGGTCATACCGATCTCCAGCTTCGCGAGCCGTTTCTCCAGATAGCCCAGCTGGATCTTCGCGATCGCCTGCAGATGGACGTCGGCCAGCGCGTGGAAGACGACGACTTCGTCGATCCGGTTGATGAACTCGGGCCGGAAGAAGGTCTTCACTTCCTGCATCACCGCATCCTTGACCGCCGTGTAGCTCTGCCCCGCCATGCCCTGGATCATCTGGCTGCCGAGGTTCGAGGTCATCACGATCACGGTGTTCTTGAAGTCGACGGTCCGCCCCTGGCCGTCGGTCATCCGGCCGTCGTCGAGCACCTGGAGCAGCACGTTGAACACGTCGGGGTGCGCTTTTTCGACTTCGTCGAAGAGGATCACCGAATAGGGTTTGCGCCTGACCTGCTCGGTCAGATAGCCGCCCTCCTCGTAGCCGACGTAACCCGGAGGCGCGCCGATCAGACGCGCGACCGAGTGTTTCTCCATGAATTCGCTCATGTCGACGCGGATCAGGTGCTCCTCGCTGTCGAACAGGAAGCCGGCCAGCGCCTTGCACAACTCGGTCTTGCCGACCCCGGTCGGACCGAGGAACAGGAAGGAACCGTAAGGCCGGCCTTCCTCGGACAGTCCGGCGCGCGAGCGGCGGATCGCATCGGCGACGCGCTGCACCGCTTCGTCCTGGCCGACGACGCGCTCATGCAGCTTGTCTTCCATCGTCAGCAGCTTCTCGCGCTCGCCCTTCATCATCTTCGCGACCGGAATCCCGGTCGCCCGCGAGACGACTTCGGCGATCTCCTCGGCACCGACCTGGGTGCGCAGCAGCCGGTTCGGCTTGCCTTGCCCAGCCGAGCTCTCGGCGGTCTTCATCTGGGCCTCGAGCTTGGGCAGCTCGCCGTACTGCAGTTCGCTCATCTTCTGCCAGTCGCCCTGGCGTCGGGCCTCTTCCATCTGGACGCGGAGCTTGTCTATCGCCTCCTTGATGTGCTGACTGCCGGCCACCTGGGCTTTCTCGGCGCGCCAGATCTCGTCCAGATCCGCGTATTCCTTCTCGTGACGGGCGATCTCCTCCTCGATCAGCGCGAGGCGCTTCTGCGACGCTTCATCCCGCTCCTTCTTCATCGCCTCACGCTCGATCTTCAACTGGATCAGCCGCCGGTCGAGGATGTCCATCGCCTCGGGCTTCGAGTCGATCTCCATCTTGATCCGCGCCGCCGCCTCGTCGATCAGGTCGATCGCCTTGTCGGGCAGGAAACGGTCGGTGATGTAGCGGTGCGAGAGCTCAGCCGCCGCAACGATGGCCGGATCGGTGATGTCGACGCCATGGTGCAGCTCGTACTTTTCCTGCAGGCCGCGCAGGATCGCGATCGTCGATTCGACCGAGGGTTCATCGACCAGCACTTTCTGGAAGCGCCGCTCCAGCGCCGCATCCTTCTCGATGTACTTGCGGTATTCGTCGAGCGTCGTCGCGCCGATGCAGTGCAGCTCGCCGCGCGCCAGGGCGGGTTTGAGCATGTTGCCGGCATCGATCGCGCCTTCGGCCTTGCCGGCACCGACCATCGTGTGCAGCTCGTCGATGAAGACGATGATCTGCCCTTCCTCTTTCGCGATGTCGTTGAGCACGGCCTTGAGCCGCTCCTCGAACTCGCCGCGGTACTTCGCGCCAGCCAGCAGAGCCGCCATGTCGAGCGAGAGGACCCGCTTGCCCTTGAGCGTTTCGGGCACTTCGCCATTGACGATGCGCTGGGCGAGGCCTTCGACGATCGCGGTCTTGCCGACTCCGGGCTCGCCGATCAGCACCGGATTGTTCTTCGTGCGCCGCTGCAGGATCTGGACCGCGCGGCGGATCTCGTCGTCCCGCCCGATGACCGGATCGAGCTTGCCCGACCTCGCCCTCTCGGTCAGATCCAGGCAGTATTTCTTCAGCGATTCGCGCTGCGCCTCGGCGTCAGCCTCATTGACGCTGGCGCCGCCGCGCACCGCCTCGATCGCCGCTTCGAGCGCGCGACGGTCGAGCCCGTTCTCCTTCGCGAGCCGTCCCGCCTCGCCCTTGTCCTCGGTCAGCGCGAGCAGGAACATCTCGCTGGCGATGAACTGGTCGCCCCGCTTCTGCGCTTCGCGGTCGGTGACGTTGAGCAGATTTCCGAGATCGCGGCCGACCTGGATCTCGCCGCCGGTTCCCTGAACCTTGGGCAGGCGCTCGAGAGAGAGCTCCAGCGCGCGCTTCAGGGGCGGCACATTGGTGCCGGCGCGCTGCAGCAGCGACACCGAGCCGCCGTCTTCCTGATTGATCAGCGCGAGCAGCAAGTGCTGGGGCTCGATGCTGGAATTATCCCCGCCCGCGGCAAGGCTCTGGGCGTCGGCCAGGGCCGACTGGAATTTGGTGGTCAGCTTGTCGTAACGCATGTCCGAACTCCTTTGCTGAATCTGTCTGGAGCATAGATGAGGCGGCGGACAGTGTTTTCAAGCGTTCCCTCGCCGCATTTGCGCTGGCGCAGTCTTCGGCTTGGCGCGAAAATGAGCGCCCCGATTTTCGAGCAAGACCATGTTCAGTCCCGTCGCCCAGGAAAAAGCCTATCGCCTGCTCAATCACGGTCCGGTCACGCTGATCTCGTCGGCAGCGAACGGCGCGCGCAACGTCATGGCCGCCGCCTGGGCGATGCCGCTCGACTTCTCGCCGGCCAGGGTCGCCGTCGTCGTCGACAAGGCGAGCTACACCCGCGAGCTGATCGAGGCTTCGGGCAGCTTCATCATCAACATCCCCTGCGCACGGATCGCAAAATCGGTGCTGGCCGTCGGCTCGGTTTCGGGGCGGGAACTGGACAAGTTCGCGCACTTCGCCATCAAGACCCTGCCCGCCGAGAAGCTCGAAGCCCCGCGCATAGCCGGCTGCGTCGGCTGGCTCGAATGCATGCTGATCCGCGAAGAACACACTCAGCAGGCCTACGATCTGCTGATCGGCGAGGTCGTCGCCGCATCGGCAGACCCGCGGGTTTTCCGCGACGGGCACTGGGAATTCGGCGACGACGCCAGTCTCGCGACGCTGCACTATGTCGCGGGCGGACAGTTCTTCGTGACCGGCGAGAGCCTCTTCGTCGAGGCCCAGACAGAGTGAGCGCTGCCGCGACGAGGCCGACGCACGACTACCGCCCGCCCCCGGACGAAGGGCTCGCGATCCTCTACCTCGACGAGGACCTGATCGCACTCGACAAGCCCAGCGGCCTGCTCTCGGTTCCCGGGCGCAGCGAAGCAGCTCGCGATTCGCTGGCGTCTAGGGTTCAGGCGCGTTTTCCCGATGCGTTGACCGTGCACCGGCTGGACATGGAAACCTCGGGAGTCATCGTGATGGCGAGAAGCCGTGAAGCCCACCGCGCGCTGAGCATCGGCTTCGAGCGCCGCGAGACCGCCAAGCGCTATGTCGCCGTTCTGGCCGGAGTGCTGGCACAGCAGTGTGGCAGCGTCGATCTGCCGCTGATCGGCGACTGGCCGAACCGCCCGCTACAGAAAGTGGACTTCGAACAGGGCAAGCCTTCGCTGACCCATTACCGGATGATCGACCAGAAAGAAGATCGCTGCCGGGTTGAACTGGAGCCGGTGACCGGCCGCTCGCACCAGCTGCGCGTGCATATGCTCTCGATCGGCCACCCGATCCTGGGCGATGCGCTGTACGCCCCCGAGGCGATCCGGCATGCAGCACCGCGCCTGATGCTGCACGCACAGGTGCTGAAGCTTCGCCACCCGCGCAGCGGCGAAGCGCTGGAGCTGACGGCGCCTCCCCCTTTCTAGTCGTTCCAGTTTTCGAGAAAGCGGGTCGCTTCGCCCAGATCCCCGTGTGTGCTGCCCATCAGCAAGGCACTGACGAACTTGCGCCAGACGAGATCGGTTTCGACGAGGCGGAACATCGCGATCCGGTCGTCGCCACGCGCGTGGCGCAACACGCGGACCTTCATCCGGCAGTGTTCGGTCAGCCCCAGATCGATCGCGGCAAAGCCTTCGGAAGGCGCCGGAACCGGCTCATCGCAGCGGGCGCGAAATCCGGTTCGCGAGCACTCGATGACCTGCATCGCGAAGACCGCGCCGCGCCGGCTTCCGGCCTCCAGTGCGAACACGCCCGGGCACATCACCGAGAAGCGCTGATGCTGGCGCCGTCTGAGCTCGGTGCGGTCGGTGTCATTGGGAAGCGGAGGCAGAACGGCCTGGAAGGCCGGCAGATCGTAGATCGCGTGGAGTTGAACGCGCTCGCGAACGGAGAGGCGCTTGAAGGTATCGGTTCGTTTGTTGAAGAAATAATCGATCAGCTCGGGCGTCATGACCGGATCGTTGGTCGTGAAAAAGCGCTTGTCCGGGAAGACGATATTGGGCATTTCCAGCTCCGTGAAATAGCGGAACAGGTTCTTCACGGGCGGACGGTGGTCGTAGTATTCCCGGTAGAGTTCGGGCGCATGGAGCAGATCCAAGTGCGCGCCGACCGCGGGCGCACCATTGACGAAGTCGTAGTGGCTGACCGGGTTCTTCCTGAGCCGCCGGAAGAACAGCAAGGACTCGTAGAGCGCGATGTGGCGCGGATTGACGGCGATCACAAGGTGCTGGGTATCGAAGAAGCGGGTCGCATACTCGTACATGAACTTCATCAGCGGGAACAGGATCGTCCCGCTCGTCGCGCGGAACTCGGGGGCCACCGCGAGCGCCGAGACTTCGACGATCTGGCCCCCAACCGAACGGATCGCGCTGATGTCGAAGATCTTCTGCAGCGGGAAGCCCAGCTCGCTCTCCCGGATCAGCGAAATGGTCCCGACCACTTTGCCATCCCACGAAGCCAGCAGCGTCGTCGTTGTCGGCAGCGCGTTGTAGATCGTGACGCGCAGCCCGGAAGGGTCCGGCTTCATGAAGCCAGACGCGACATAGGCATCGTGGAGCAGATGAAAACAGGCATTGAGCTCCTCACGCGTCTCGGCAAGCTTGAGCACAAGGCGCGCAGAGGGGGTGGCATCGCAGCGAACAAAATTGCGATAGAGCGCATAGCGGATCGGCTGGGGCAAGATCCCCATCGTTTGACGCAACAGTTTTCGAGCCAGCCTGTGCCCTCGACTTCTCATCGCACACACTCCGCCGCACTTTTGCCAACAGGTAGCCCGACACTATTTTACAAATACTCTTTGATGCCCAGGAACCATGCAGCACCTGGATGAATCTATTTCCCTTTGCTAAGTTGCAACGGACAGTCCGCCTCTCCCCCCGAAGCGGCGAACGCGCGAAGAACAGGAAGAAAAAATGTACCGCGGAGAACGCTTCAACAGTCTCTCTCACCTCGCGGGCGTCGGTCTCGCGATCTTTGGCCTGGTCATGCTTCTGCTGACCGAAGGTGCCCGTCACGACACCTGGCGCGCCGTCAGTTTCTCGATCTACGGCGGAGCCCTAGTGCTGCTCTACTCGATTTCGACGCTCTACCATTCGCTAGGCGGCCGGGCGAAGAAGATCCTGCGCACCTTCGACTACCTCGCGATTTATGTACTGATCGCGGCCTCCTACACCCCGTTTGCGCTCGTGACTCTGCGCGGCCCCTGGGGCTGGACCCTGTTTGGCCTTGTCTGGGGACTCGCGCTGATCGGCATGATCCAGGAGCTGACCCTGGGCCGGCGAACCCGTCTGTTCTCGATGCTGACCTACGTCGTGATGGGCTGGCTGATCGTGATCGCCGTCCACCCGCTGGTCCGCCAGCTCGCGCTGGCCGGTTTGATCTGGCTCGCCGCCGGAGGTTTGATCTATACGCTGGGGATCTACTTTTTCCTCAACGACGACAAGCTGCCTCACGGTCACGGGATCTGGCACCTGTTCGTACTGGGAGGCAGCGCAGCGCAGTACTGGTGCGTACTCAATTACGTCTAGCACGGCCGCACCGCTGCTAACTTAGGGGAAACCCGTATCGCATCAAAAAACAGACAATCGGCTTGGTTTTCCCGGATGCTTTTGGGCGATCATTCCGACTTTCGGCCATTGCCCAGATTCAGACCATGGAATCGTCCCAGTGCATCGTGTTCCGCGGAGAGATCATCGAAGGATTCGATGCGGAAGAAGTCAAGCTCTCGGCGCAATCCCGCCTCAATGCTTCGCCCAGCCAAATCGAGCAGCTCTTCTCGGGTCGTCCGGCCATCCTGAAAAAGGATCTCGATGCGGCGAGCGGCGCGCGTTACCTGGCACTGCTGGCCCACATCGGGATGCGGGCCAGTCTGGAGCTGCAGACCGACGAGGCCAACCCCGCGCCCGAACCGGAGAGTCCGAAGACGTCCCCCTCTGACTCCGCGCACTCCCCGCTGGCCAGTGAGTCCGACCTGCCCCCCCCCGCCGTCGAGGCGCAGCAGCCCGAGCCCAGCCCCGTCGCTGAGCCCGAACCGGTGACAAAAGACGAGCCTGCCCCGATTCCCGAACGCATCGTCACGCAGATGCACCAGCCCCGATTCGCGCGCACGCCCGAACCCAAACCCGCGGTCGAACCAAGACAGCGTCCTCGGCCCCGCCCCGCGCCGCTGAGCGATCCGCAGACCGTCTTCATCGACGAAGACGCTCCCGACCAGATCAGCGCGCCGGTCCTGTCATCGAGAAAGGCGGCGCAATGGCCCGAGCGCCTGCTGCTCGCGCTGATCGCCGCGGCGATCTGCTACACGCTGTACTGGGCCGTAACCCGCTACTGAATCCGTGCCGATTCTTCCCGAGGGCTTTCGCCCCTCCCCACGCTTCGTCGCCGAGCTCGCAGTCAACCTGATTCTGCCCTGGGCGCTCTATGCGCTGATCGAACCGCTCAAAGGGGAGTTCACCGCGCTGCTCGCGTCCGCCGCGCCGCCCCTGATCTGGAGCCTCTGGGAACTCAAGCAGACACGCAGAATCGACTCGCTGAGCCTGTTCGTGCTGGCCGGCATCGCACTGTCGCTGATCGGCATGGCCCTGGGCGGCAACGCCCGCCTGCTGCTGATCCGCGAGTCCCTGCTCTCCGGCCTGATCGGTCTGGCCTTTCTCGCCACTCAGGCCCTTCCCAAGCCGCTGATATTCCACCTCGCCCGCGCGACCCAGGCCCGGCGCTCCGCAAGCGACGCCGAGCGGATCGATGAACTGTGGGGGCACGCGGCAAGCCGCCGCGCACTGAAAGTGATGAATGCGGTATGGGGGCTTGGCCTCTCCGGCGAGGCCTTGCTCAGGAGCTGGCTCGCCTGGCGCTGGCCGGTTCAGCGCTTTCTGGCCGTGACGCCGCTGATCAGCTATGCGCTGTTCGGCGCGATCGCGCTGTGGAGCTTCTGGTTCGGCCGGCGGATCGCCCGCCGGTGAGCAAAAGCCAAGCCTGCTTCGCCTGGGCCATCGTGGTCCTGATCGTGGCCGGACTCGCCGTCGATGCCGCTCCGCTCGCCCACGGCCAGGCGATCGTCAGCATAGCGAGCTGGCTGCTCTTCGCGTGGCTCCTGCTCCGGGAAGCCGAACACCGGGCGAGCCTCTTGCTGTGCCTCGCCTTCGCGACCGCCGGCGAAGTCCTGCTCTCGCTGGTCTGGCGGCTCTATGATTACCGGCTGGGCAATCTGCCCGCCTTCGTGCCGCCCGGCCATGTGCTGCTGTTCTGGCTCGGCTTGACGCTCGCCGGGAAGATGCCTGGACGCATCCAGTCCATTCTAGTCTGGGGGCTGAGCTTCGCGACCCTGTGCGCCGCTTCTCTGCGCCACGATCTGTTAAGCCTTCCGCTGCTCGCCCTCTTCCTCGCCTGCCTGCGCTTCGGGCCTTCGCCTCGCCTCTACGCAACGATGTTCGCGCTCGCACTGGCGATGGAACTGTGGGGAACCTGGCTCGGCAACTGGCACTGGCATGACCCGGTTCCCGGCCTCGCGATCGGTGCCGGCAATCCACCTCTGGCCGCGGGGGCGTTCTACTGCGCGCTCGACCTCCTGGTGCTCGCCAGCCGCCAGGCCTGGCCCAGGCTTTTCCGGCCCCCCCCAAAGCGCGCCCGGCTGAGTCACCCGGCAGGCTGAGCGCCTTTCAGATTCCGCGGATCCATCGCTGTTGCGGCATACTCGCAAGCCATGCTGCAAATCGTGCACCTATTTCGGCTCCTCTCACTGTTCATCGCCCCGCTGATCGGGCGCTCTATATGGCCAAGGAGAAAGGCCGCAAGCGCAGCGAAATCGAACTTGCCGATAAGCGCAATGCTGCCGACAATCCCTGATGGGAGGCCGGCATGAATCTCGAAAAAGTCATCTTCGGTTTTTTCATCGTCTTCGCAGCGACGCTCAATTTTGGCTTCTTCATCGGAGAGATCGACAACCCGGTCCATCACGATGTCTTTGAGCTCTTTGCTGCGATCGTCGTGAACCTGATTGCGACCGTGCTCAAGTTCGGCGACCGCACCCAGATCGGCGCGATCCATCTGGCCACCAGCCTGGTGGCCGACCTGCAACTGATTGCCGCCGCGACCTACTGGGGCTTTACCGTGCATGTGAGCGGAGTCGGCATGACGGCCGGAGTAACCGCCAGCATCGTCTCGCTCGCCGCCGGAGCCCTGCTCGCCAACATCGTCTCGGTCACGATCCTGATCGCCGAAACCGTGATGCTCAGACGCTGAAGAGCGCGCCCATGGACAGCATCGTCTTCATCATCCTGAGGCGAATGCGCGCGCCACTGATCCTGCTGATCGCGGTCTATGCGATTGCGATCACCGGTCTGGTGCTGATCCCCGGCGTCGACGCCCAGGGCCGGGAGGCTCCTCCGCTGAGCTTTTTCCACGCCTTTTACTTTGTCAGTTTCACCGCCTCGACGATAGGCTTCGGCGAAATCCCCTCGGCATTCTCCGAGGCCCAGCGCTTCTGGGTCGTCTTCTGCATCTATCTGACCGTGATCAGCTGGAGCACGACGCTGATCACGCTGCTCGCGCTGTTCCAGGACCGCAACTTCCTCGGCGCGGTCGCCAGGATCCGCTTCGCGCACCGCGTCAGCCGGATCGGTGAAGCTTTCCACCTGGTCTGCGGCTGCGGCGAAACCGGAGGTCTGGTCGGCACCAGCCTCGACCAACGGGGTGAGCGCTTCGTCGCGATCGACTGCGCCGAGGCGAAGATCCGCGAGCTCGAACTCAGACCCTGGCGCCGCGACGTTCCCGCGCTGATCGCTGACGCGCGAATTCCGGAGACCTTGCTGCGCGCGGGCCTCCAGCACCGCTTTTGCCGCGCCGTGCTGGCGCTGACCGACGACGAGGAGGCGAACCTCGCGATCGCGATCGCGGTCCGCCTGCTCAACCCGGCGATCCCGGTGCTGGCCCGCGTCCGCTCTCCCGCCATCGCGGCCAACATGGCCTCCTTCGGCACCGATCACGTCATCAATGCTTTCGAGATCTTCGCGCGCCAGCTCGCCCTGGCCGTCCACTCTCCCGGCGTATTCCGGCTCCATCAGTGGCTGACCGGAATTCCCGGCGAAGAGCCTCCGCCGCGCCACCACCCGCCGTCCGGACGCTGGATCGTCTGCGGCTACGGGCGCTTTGGCCAGGCAGTGATCCAGGAGCTCGAACACGAGTCGCTGCCGATCACGCTGATCGCGCCCGAACGGGACAAGGTCGAGGGGAGGGAACGCATCCTCGGGACAGGAACCCAGGCCAAGGAGCTTCTCGCAGCCGGAGTGCTCGAAGCGGCGGGGATCGTCGCCGGGACGGACAACGACGTGAACAACCTGTCCATCGCGGTGACCGCCCGCGAGCTCAAGCCCGACATCTTCGTCGTGCTCAGGCAGAACCATGCGACCAGCACCGTCCTGCTCGACGCCTTCGAAGGCGAGTTCGCGATGGTCCAGACCCGGCTGGTTGCCGAGCGCTGCCTCGCGATCCTGACGACCCCGCTGCTTGAGCGCTTCCTCGCCGAGGCGACCCGGCTCGGCGATGCGTGGGCCGATCACTTCCTGGAACTTCTGCGCAAGCGTTGCGGTGAGCAGCTGCCCCAGATATGGAGTGTGCGCCTGGACGCCCGGCAGGCTGTCGCGATCACCCAGGCGCTGCGGCGGGGGCGCTCTATCCACCTGCGCGATCTGCTCTCGGACAACAGCGCGCTCGCCTCTACCCTGCCCGCCCTGGGCCTGCTGCTGATGCGGCGCGGCGAGTGCCTGCTGCTGCCCGAGGCCAGTGAAGCGCTCGAAGCGGACGATGAAATCCTCTTCGCCGGCCGCGCCCGGGCCCGCCACCTGCAAGGTCTGACGCTGGAGAACGCGAATGCGCTCGACTATGTGCTGCGCGGTCGCGATCGTGCCCACGCCTGGATCTGGCAGAGGCTGGAAAAGCTGCGCCGTCGCGCCAGAAAAAAGGCCCGCCGCAGCGAGCCTCGTTGAGGGCAGACCTCAGTCGCGCCAACCGTGATGGCGGTGATGATGGTGGGGAGGACGACGGGGTTCGTGATGCGCTTCCGAGCGCTTGGGCTCGTTGAGCTTCTTGCCGACTACGGCGCCACCGGCACCGCCCAGGCCCGCGCCGATCAGCGCTCCGTTGCGTCCACCGGCCGAACGGCCCAGCGCTGCGCCGCCGGCTCCGCCGGCTGCGCCGCCGATCACGGCTCCGGTCCGACCATTGCCGCGCGCGGTCGTGACGCCGGCTCCGGCCGCTCCGCCGATCGCGCCACCGATCACTTCGCCCTTCTTGCCACCGACCGAGCGTCCGATCATCGTTCCGGCGACAGCCCCCAGGCCACCACCGACTGCCGTTTCCAGATCTCCGGCAAACGAAGACTGGACACTGAGCAAGCTCGCAAGGCCTGCGCCGATCAATACGATTTTTTTCATTCGATTCCTGCCTGCAGAGAAGTCACGCGTATCGGATATCCCGACCCGCATGACATTCTCCCGGGAAATGACATTTCGATTTTTTGAAAAGTGTTGCAGAAAGCAAACGCCGCTCAGTCGAAGCTCTCGTCTTCGCGCAGATAACGCCACTGTCCCAGAGGCAGATCGCCGAGGCGGACATGCCCGATACGCACCCGCTTGAGCCCGACCACACGCAGGCCGACCAGCTCGCACATGCGCCGGATCTGCCGCTTGCGCCCTTCGTGCAGCACGAAGTGCAGCTGATCCTCGTTCTGCCAGTGGACTTCAGCCGGGCGCAGAGGCTTGCCGTCGAGTTCGAGGCCATGATTGAGCAGTTCCAGCCCCCCCTCGATGATCCGGCCTTCGACGCGGACCAGATACTCCTTGTCCACGCCCGAGTTCTCGCCGATCAGCGTGCGGGCGATCCGCCCGTCCTGGGTCAGAACCAGAAGCCCGGTCGAATCGATATCGAGGCGTCCGGCCGGAGCCAGCCCCTTCAGGTGCGTGGGCTTGAAGCGCAGGCCACCTTCGGGGCGGTACTGGCTTTCGGCATCGATCAGCGAGACGGCAGGCAGATGATCGTCCTCGGGCTGACCGGAGACGTAACCGACCGGCTTGTTGAGCAGGATCGTGACCCGCTCGAATTGCATCAGGCGCGCCTTCGGCGACAGCGTGATATCGGCATCCGGAGGAACCCGGGCGCCGAGCTCGGCCATCTTGCGGCCATTGACGAAAACCCAGCCGTGTTCGATGTACTCGTCCGCTTCGCGGCGCGAGCACAGGCCGCGCTCGGCCATCAGCTTGGAGACGCGCACGCCGTCCGAGGGATCGACTTCGACCCGCTTCTGCGGCTTGGCAGGAGACGGCCGGCGCGGCGCGTCGTGGCCGGAGCGAGCCTCGTGAGGCGTATTGCGGGGCGTGAAGTCGCGGCTGCGCGGAGCCTGATCCGACCACGCGCGGCGCGGCCTGTCCTCGGAGCGGGCGCCGTCCCGCTCGCGCGGAGCATCGCCGCGCTCAAAACGGGGCCGCTCTCCTTCGCGCCGCGGCTCGCCAAAACGCGGCTTGTCGTCGAAGCGGGGACGGGAATCGCGGCGCTCGGCATTGCCTTCGCCCTCGCGCGGGCGACGCGGAGCATCGCTGCGCTCAAAACGCGGCTTCTCGCCGAAGCGCGGCCGCTCGCCCCTGTCCTGACGGGGCGCCGAGCGATCAAAGCGGGGGCGCTCATCGCGGCCCTGAGCCCGGTCATCAAAGCCTTCCCGGCGGGGGCGGAAATCGCGACGTTCGGAATTGCCTTCCCCTTCGCGGGGACGGCGCGGCGCATCGCTGCGCTCGAAACGCGGCCTGTCGCCCTCACGCGGCGGACGCGAATCCGGACGGTCGAAGCGGGGCCGATCGCCATCGCGTGGCGGCCGTTCGCCCCGATCCGGACGGGGCGCCGAGCGATCAAAACGGGGGCGCTCATCGCGTCCATGTGCACGGCCATCAAAACCTTCCCGGCGGGGGCGGAAATCGCGGCGCTCGGCATTGCCTTCGCCTTCGCGCGGACGGCGCGGAGCATCGCTGCGCTCAAAACGCGGCTTCTCGCCAAAGCGCGGCCGCTCGCCTTCGCGTTGCGGACGCTCGCCCCTGTCCTGACGAGGCGCCGAGCGATCGAAACGGGGGCGCTCTTCACGTCCCGGCTCGGAGCTGCGCGGGTTTTCACCGGCGGCGGCACGCGCGGCATCGCGCGCCTTGTAACTGCGTTCGAGCGCTGCCCGTGCGCGAGGACCGGAACGAAGCCCTATCGCGTCTTTTTTGGGAGGAAATTTGTTCACGCGAGTTCCAGAAGTTCGACTTCGAAGACCAGGGTCGCGTTGGGCGGGATCACGCCACCGGCTCCGCGCGCGCCATAGCCCAGTTGAGGCGGAATCGTCAGCTTGCGGCTGCCGCCGACGCGCATGCCCTGAACGCCTTCATCCCAGCCCGCGATCACAAACCCACGGCCAAGCGGGAAGGAGAAGGGATCGTTGCGATCCTTGCTCGAATCGAACTTCGTCCCGTCGGTCAGCCATCCGGTGTAGTGAACGACAGCGGTCTGGCCGGCTTTCGCAAGCGCGCCGGTACCGAAGACGAGTTCTTCGAAAATCAGGCCGCTGGCGGTCGTGGTTGTTTCAGTCATGCGGACTCCTGTGCGCGGCGCAAGGCCACGTCGTCGTCAAAGAGAAAGCCGGCCCGAGACGACCGGCAAAGTGGTCGGATTATCTCACGCGCCCGCCCGCTTCACACCTGCCGTAAAGAGGAATGCACTCGGCACTTGCCGTGATGCGCCGCATCGGCGATAGTCTGGCCAGCATTCCTGCCAGACAGCGAACTCATGCCCCTACCCCCAATCCCCTCCCACGGCGCCCGGATCGCCAGCTACCTGCTGTGCGCCGCGGCACTGATCGCGATCCTGCCCCTTCACCTTCTTCCCGCCTTGCTCGCCGGCCTGCTGGTCTATCACCTGGTCGGAGCCCTGTCCCACCCGCTCAGCCACGCCGTGTCGAGCAACTGGGCCAAGCTTCTGGCTGTCGGTCTGCTCTCGGCGACCGTGATCGCACTGCTGGTCGGCGCCGGCTTCGGACTCACGCTCGTCCTGAAGAACGAGACCGGAAGCATCAGCGGCCTGTTCGGCAAACTCGCCGAGCTGCTCGTCGAAGTGCGCTCGGCGCTTCCGCTCTGGGTCACCGCCCCGCTGCCTTCGGACGGGCCGGGCCTGGAGGACATGGTGATGGCGTGGATACACAACCACTCCCAGGTGGTCGGCGGCTTCGGGACCTCGTTCGGGCGCGGCGTCGTCAAGGTTATGGTCGGCATGATCATCGGCGCGATGGTGTCGCTGCACGAGATGCGCCCGGCCAATCTGAGCGGTCCTCTGGCTCTGGCGCTCAGAGAGAGGGTCCAGCGCGTTTCTCTGGCATTCCGCCAGGTCGTGTTCGCGCAGATCCGGATCTCGGCGCTGAACACGGCGCTGTCGGCGATCTTCCTGGCCATCGCGCTGCCGGTGTGCGGAGTGCATCTGCCGCTGACCAAGACGCTGATCGCAATTACCTTCCTCGCCGGCCTGCTGCCGGTGATCGGCAACCTGATCTCGAACAGCCTGATCACTTTCGTCGCGCTGTCCGTCTCGCTGCCGGTCGCGGTCGCAGCCTTGGGCTATCTGATCGTGATCCACAAGCTCGAATATTTCCTGAACGCGAAGATCGTCGGCACCCAGATCAACGCCCGGTCCTGGGAGATCCTGATCGCGATGCTGACGATGGAAGCGATCTTCGGAATCATGGGACTGATCGCCGCACCGATCTACTATGCTCTGCTCAAGGCCGAGCTGAGCGCGCAAAAGCTGCTCTGAGCGCCCCCGGAGAAACGCGAAGCCAGGAAACCCCAGATGCTGGAAGTTCGCACCGAACTGACCCTCCTTGCGCTCGACTCGCTGATCTTCGCAATCTGCGTTTTCGCGGTGCGCTGCCGCAGGATGCGCGACGGCCAGCAAGCCTGGGTCGTCGCGCTGCTGCTCCAGGCCGCGGGCTGGACGCTCTTTGCTCAGCCCCAGAACCCGAGCCTGCAGGGCACCCCGAGTCTGGGCGTCGTGCTGCTCTCGGCCTCGAGCAGCGCCTACATCCTGTCGATGTATGCCTTCGTCCACCGCAAGCCCTCGCAAGGCCTGCTCCTGATGACTCCCGCCGCGCTGCTCGCCACAGAAATCCTCTGGACGGACAGCTTTCATCTGCGGGCGCTGGCCGCCAACCTCGTGATCGGGCTGCAGCTGGCGATCTGCGCCTGGCCCCTGCTGCGCCACGCGAAAGACACTCCGGTTCAGCTGCGCGGCGTGATCTGCGCCGCCTTCCTGCTCTCGGCGATCGTCACTCTTGCGCGTTTTCTCGAACTTCTGTTCTTCCCCGCCCAGCTCCCCAATCTGAGCACAGCTGAGCCGATCAACACGGGCGCCTTCCTGATCAACCATGCCGACCTGCTGTTCGGAAACCTCGGCATCGCACTATTGCACCGGGAACGAACCCGGGTCGAAGCGGATCGCCTCGCCACCCGCGATCCGCTGACTGAGCTGCTGAACCGGCGCAGCCTGACCAGCCTGGTCGACCGCGAGCTGCTGCGCCATAAACGCCGCAGCGCAAGGCTGACGCTGCTGATGATAGGCATCGACGATTTCCGCGGACTCAACAACCGCTTTGGCCAGCTGGCCGGAGACCGCGTGCTGCGCCAGTTCGCGCGACTGTTGGGCGCGAGCCTGCGCGGCCAGGATCTGGCCGGGCGATACAGCAGCGCCGAGTTCTGCATCCTGCTTCCCGAGACCGGTCAGGACGGCGCCCGGGCGCTCGCCGAGCGATTACAGGAGGCAGTCGCCAGCGCCGATGTCGGCCCCGACGGAGTCCGCTATACGATCAGCGTGGGCATCGCCGAATCCAGGCCGGACGAGACGAATGCGGCGGTCCTCCAGGCGCGCGGCGACGACGCGTTGCGCCAGACCCGCCACCGCGCGAAGGCCGGGGAAGGGGGCACGCAATGAACCTCGATCCGACGACGCTGCAGTGGCTGTGGTTGAGCGGAATCCTGAGCCTGGTCCTGTCGATTCCGGCCCTGCTCGGCTTTCCTCTGCTGCGCCAGACCGCTCTGCTGCACTGGTGGCTTGGCCTTCTGGCGACGCTGGCGGCGGCCGTCTCGGCCTTCATGCTCCAGGATGCGGCCGCTCATCTCGCGAAGATCGCGTTTGAGAACTTCGCTGGAGTGCTCGGCTTCGCATTGATGCTCGACGCGGTGTTGAGGATGAACGCCCAGAAGCTCACGCCTTTGGGCCTGTGGCTCCCCCCCCTGGCCGTCGCGCTGGCCCAGGTTCTGCAACCCCAGGACACCGGCTCCCGGGTCATGCTGTTCTGCTTTGTCGTCTGCGGTCAGCTCTTCGCCTGCACGATGCTCTCGCTGCTGCCCAACCGCGAGATCTCGCTGCGCAGCCGCGTCGTGCTCGCGGCAGGTTTCCTGTTCGGCTGCCAGACCTATGCCGTCCAGGCCTGGACGGTCGCCAGCCGGGCCATCTCCTTCGAGCAGGACACTCCGCTCACCCCCACCGCGCCACTCGTGGTACAGACCTTCGGCTTTCTGCTGCTGACCAGCGTGCTCTTCGTGCTGCTCGAACTCGAACGCAACGACTCGCTGGGGCGACGCCTCGCGACGCTCGATGGCCTGACCGGAATCTACAACCGGCGCACGCTGCTCGAGCTCGGGCAACGGGAACTCGCCAGCGCCCAGCGCCATCGCCAGAGCCTGGCGGTACTGATGATCGACGTCGACGGGCTGCGCCGGATCAACGAGGAGCGAGGCGCCTTCTCTGGCGACCGCGTACTGGTTCATCTGGCCGAACAACTGAACGCGTCGCTGCAGCGCCAGGATCTCTTCGGACGGATCGGCAGCGACAAGTTCTGCGCGCTGCTGGCCGAGACCGACCGCAGCGGCGCGCTGCACGTCGCCGAACGGATCCGCGCGCGCATCGAATCGACCGCCCAGGCCGAATGTGGCACGGCCTACACGGTCAGCATCGGCGTGAGCCTGCGCACCCCCAGCGAGCTCGGCATCACCCAGACCATCGCGCGCGCCGAAGCGGCGATGCAGCGCGCCCATCGGAACACGAACCAGATCGAAGTCGACATCAGCGCCGACCTCAGCCGCGCGGAACTGTCAACCGCCTCCCTCCGGAGCGACGCGGCGGATCATGATCCGGGACGCTGAGAAACTTCGACCTGCACCTGTTCAGCCCCACTCCGGAAGACCGGTTTGTGCGGTGGATGAGCCTGCCAGCCGACCACCGCGAGCAGCACGGCAAACCCGATCACATAGGCAACGATGGCATACCAGCCGTGGCGCAGCCAGAGCGACACCGACTTGGCTTCGGGGAACTGGTTGGACAGCGCAACGCCCGCGGACGAGCCAAACCACAGCATCGAACCGCCGAAGCCCACCGCATAGGCGAGTCCGCCCCAGTCATAGCCCCCCTGACGCAAGGCCAGAGCGGTGAGCGGAATGTTGTCGAAGACCGATGAGACAAAACCCAGACCGAACGCGGAATGCCACGATGCGACTGGCAGGCTCGCCACCGGCATCAGAGATGCACAGCTGACCAGGCAGAGCAGAAAGAGCGCGCTCTTGAAGGTTTCGGGAAGGATCTCCCAGTCGGGCCGGCGCAGCCCGGCCGAGACGAGGATGGCGCCCCACACGGCCAGGCCGAGAACGGGAACGGAATCGGACAAGCCAGGGAAGACGAGATTGCTCGCCAGATTGGCAGCAAGCGCGGAGCCAAGGATCAGCGCAACCACGCCAACGCGCAGCCAGTCGACATGGGTATGTCCGTGGGCATGACGGATGATCGGCGAGAAGCGCTGCTGCCTGAGCGCAGCGGGAATTCCGACCACGCACAATGCGACCGCGGCGGGGACATAGGCGTGCAGAACATCAACCGGATTGACTCCGTCAATCCACATCATCGTAGTCGTCGTGTCCCCCAGCACCGATCCGGCACCGCCGGCATTCGAGGCCGCGACGATCGCCACCAGATAGGCAACATGAACTCGAGCGCGAAAGAGCTGGTGCGCCATCGCGCCACCGATCAGCGCGGCGGCAATATTGTCGAGAAAACCGGAGAGCAGAAAAACGATCACCAGCAGAGCGAATCCCCCCTTCCAGCCCTGCGGCAGGATGGCGGGCAAGACAGCGGGGACGCGGGTCTTCTCGAAATGCCGGGCCAGCAGCGAAAAGCCCAGCAACAGCAGCAACAGATTGATCAGCGAGATGGCCTCGTGGGAAAAGTGCCGCCCCAGACCGGCAAGGCCACTGCCTTCGGAGAATCCGGTAAGCCCGAGCTTGTAGAGTACGATCACGACGAAACCGCTCAGCGCGACTTCCAGAGTCCGCTGGTGAAACAGCGCTACGCCCAGCAAAGTCACCCCGAAGAGCGCGAACTCCAGCGGAATGCCGGCAAGGGAAAATCCATCTGCCGCGAAAGCCGGCGCGGGAAGAAAAGCCAGCAGCAAGCTCAGCCCCAACAGGCGTTTCCCCAATCCAAAACCTGACATCAACACCCTTTCCATGAAGACTCTCCGGCGTCCAGCCACCGGGGACAGCCTTCATGCTACCTGCTTTTACCGCAGCAACCGGCCTCCTTGCCCCGGCGGCTTCTGTCTGCCTTGACTTGTTCGCTGCACAAAAAAACGGCGGATCGTCTTCTCGGCCCCGACGATCAGGCCCCCTCGGTTCGCACAAGCTTGCCGCCCGCTTCATGATCGCGGCGCCGACTCACCACCTGTCCATCACCCGACCAGAATCCGCGCGGAGCGCGGCAAAACGACGAATCGCCTTTTCGGCGCCGACGATCAGGCCCCCTCGGTTCGCACAAGCTTGCCGCCCGCTTCATGATCGCGGCGCCGACTCACCACCAGTCCATCACCCGACCAGAATCCGCGCGGAGCGCGGCAAAACGACGAATCGCCTTTTCGGCGCCGACGATCAGGCCCCCTCGGTTCGCGCAAGCTTGCCACCCGCTTCATGATCGCGGCGCCGACTCACCACCTGTCCATCACCCGACCAGAATCCGCGCGGAGCGCGGCAAAACGACGAATCGCCTTTTCGGCGCCGACGACCAGGCTGATCGCAAGCGCCCCGACCGCCACGCTGAGCCATGAGGACGGCGTCAGCGCCTGGGTTCCGAAAGCGGCCTGCATCGCCGGCAGATAGGTAAAGGCGATCTGCAGCGCGGTCATCGCGAACATCCCCGGCCACAGCCAGCGGTTGCTCCACCAGCCCGCCCTCCACCAGGAGCCGGTCAGCGAGCGGCAGTTCAGCAAAAAACTCATCTCGCCGAACACAAACAGGTTGGCCGCGGCGGTCCGCGCGACGGCGAGCGAGGATCCGGTCGCCAGTTCGTAGTGGAACAGCGAGAAAGCGGCGGCGACCAGCAGAGCACCGGCGAGGCAGATCCGCGCCATCAGCACGGGGGGCAGCAGCGCTTCGCGCGGCGCGCGCGGGGGTCTTTGCATCAGCGCACCGGCGCCGGGCTCGAACGCGAGCGCGAGCCCCAGCAACAAAACCGTGCTCATGTTGATCCAGAGGATCTGCAGAGGCGTGATCGGCAAGGAGACCCCGACCAGCACGGCGATGAAGATGATCAGCCCTTCGGCGAAATTGGTCGGCAGGGTCCAGACCATGAACTTCTGCAGATTGTCATAGACCGCCCGCCCCTCCTCGATCGCCGCGACGATCGTCGCGAAGTTGTCATCGGCCAGCACCATCGCCGACGCCTGTTTCGCAACGTCGGTGCCGCCGCGCCCCATCGCGATGCCGATGTCGGCCTGCTTGAGCGCGGGCGCGTCGTTGACGCCATCGCCGGTCATCGCGACGACTTCGCCTTGCGCCTGCAGCGCCTCGACCAGGCGCAGCTTCTGCTCGGGCAGAACGCGCGCGAACACATCGACCGAGCGGACCGCTTCGCCGAGCGCCTTCCCGTCGAGCACAGCGAGTTCCGCGCCGGTCAGCGCGCGTAGCGGAGCGTGCCGGGACAGCGCGATCCGCTCGGCGATGCCACAGGCCGTCGCGGCATGGTCTCCGGTGATCATGACGACCCGCACGCCCGCTTCGCGGCAGCGCGCGAGCGCGGCCGGAACCTGGGCGCGCGGAGGATCTTCGAGCGCCTGAAAGCCCAGCAGTGTCCAGGGGCCGGCTTCGCCATCCGGTAGCGCCTCCCCCGCGCGGTACGCGAAGGCCAGCACCCTGAAGCCCTGAGCGGCCAGAACCGTTGCCCGCCCCAGCTCGGCTGCCATATCGAGCGGAGCGCTCTGGCCGTCGGCGGCGAGCCGCGCAGCGCAATGCGCGAGCACCCGCTCGGGCGCCCCCTTGATCCACAGCGTGGCGCCGGCCGCATCGCGATTGAGCGTCGCCATCCACTGCCGGGACGCATCGAAAGGCAGAGCGTCGAAGCGGGGATGGGCGGCCCTCAGCGCCGCAACGTCCAGGCCGGAAGCGAGCGCGGCGGGCAGCAGCGCTACCTCGGTCGGATCGCCTTCGAAGGACCAGACCCCGTCTTCGCACCGCGGGGTCGCATCGTTGCAGAGCACGCCGGCGAGCAGCAGTTCGCGCAGCGCCGAGCCCTCGCTGGCCGCATCGCCCGGACGGTATTCACGGCCTCCGGCGACGAGGTGCGTGACAGCCATCCGGTTCTCGGTCAGGGTTCCGGTCTTGTCGGTACAGATCACGGTGACGCTGCCCAGCGCCTCGACCGCGGGCAGGCGGCGGATCACCGCGGAACGCCTGGCCATCCGGCCGACGCCGATCGCCAGCGTGATCGTCAGCGCCGCCGGCAGGCCTTCAGGGATCGCGCCGACCGCGAGCGCGACGGTCGCCATCAGCATTTGCGCCAGCGGCAGACCGCGCGCGAGGCCAACGATCAGGGTCAGCGCCGCGAGGGCCAGGATCAGCACCAGCATCTGCTTCGAGAAACGCGCGAGGCGGCGGGTCAGCGGCGTTTCGAGCGATGCGGTCGCATCCATCAGCGCCGCGATGTGCCCGAGCTCGGTCGAATTAGCGGTCGCGACAACCAGCGCTTTCGCCGTGCCACGCAGCACCAGGGTTCCGGCAAAGGCGAGATTGCGCCGATCGGCCAGCGCGCACCCCTCATCCAGACTCTCCACCGCCTTCTCGGCCGGCAGCGACTCTCCGGTCAGCATCGCTTCGTCGATCAGCAGTTCGCGAACCGCGAGCAGGCGCAGGTCGGCCGGAACCTGGTCGCCCGCTTCGAGCGCGAGCACGTCGCCGACCACCAGTTCGGCCGCGTCGCAGATGCGCAGCTCGCGATCGCGAAGAACCCGGCAGTTCCGGGGAACCCGGCGAGCCAGCGCCGCGATTGCGCTCGAGGCACGCGCCTCCTGGATCGCGCCGACCAGCGCATTGACGAGCACGACACCGAAGATCACCGCGGCATCGACCCACTCGCGCAGAAAGAGCGCCAGAGCCCCCGAGCCGATCAGGATGTAGATCAGCGGCTCGCGCAACTGGCGCAGAAAGCGCGAAAAGCCGGACTCGGGCGGCCGGCCGGAGATCCGGTTCGCGCCGTCACGCGCCAGCCTGGCTTGCGCTTCCCCGGCTTCAAGCCCGCAGTCGGCGTCGCTGCCCAGACGCGCCAGGCACTGCTGGGCGCTCAGGCCATGCCAGAGCTCGCCCATCACGCGACCCGGTTCAGCGGCGCTCCGTCGAGGAAAGCATCGACATGGCGGATCGTCGCCTCAACGAGGCGCTGCAAAGCGCCTTGCGAAGTCCAGGCCATGTGCGGCGTGATGATCAGGTTGGGGATGTCGGCCGCGAGCAGCGGGTTGGGCGAGCGCGGCGGCTCCTCGGAGAGCACGTCGGTCGCCGCTCCGGCAAGCAGGCCGGTCTTCAGCGCGGAGGCCAGCGCGGCTTCGTCGACGATCGCGCCGCGCGCGGTGTTGATCAGGATCGCATCGGGCTTCATCCGCGCGAGTTCAGCCTCACCAATCAGGCCGCGCGTGCTCGCATCGAGCGGACAGTGCAGGGACACGATGTCGGCGCGCGCCAGCGCATCCTCAAAAGGCGTATAGCCAGGCCTCGCCTGAGCTGCGCCTTTGCGCTCGGCATAGAGAATCTTCATGCCCAGAGCGGCCGCCCGCCTCGCCAGAGCTTCACCGAGCGCGCCGCGTCCGATGATGGCCAGGGTCTCGCCGGCAATATCGCGAACCGGGCGGTGCGACAGCGAAAAACTCGGCGCGGCGGCCCACAGGCCGGCGCGGACATCCGCGACATAGCCGATCAGATTGCGGCGCAACGCGAAGATCAGCGCCAGCGCATGCTCGGTCACGCTCTCGTCCGCGTAGCCGGCCACGTTCGTGACGACGATGCCCCGCTCGCGGCAGGCGGCGAGATCAACGTTGTCGGTCCCCGTCGCCGAGACCGAGATCATCCTGAGCGCCGGCAGCTGGGCCAACACCCCGGCGGTGAGCTTCGCCTTGTTGATGACTGCGACCTCCGCTTCGCGCAGCCGGGACACGACTTCGTCGGGAGAGGTTTCCGGATATACCCGCCACTCGTGGGGATGAGCCGGCCGGGGAAGGGGCAAAGCGATGGAATTGCCTTCGAGCACAACGATAAGGGGAAGAGTCATCAGAAGCTCCATCTCATAGCACAAAGCAAAATTTCACTAGGCGAAACAGGCCGCCCGAGGTATCATTTCACAATCTGAACTCAAGGCGTTCTCTGTGTCCAGTCCAGAAACAAAAACTTCCTCGATTCAGGTCATCGAACGAATGATGACCCTGCTTGATGTCCTCGCGCTTCACGCCGACCCTGTACCGCTGAAGCAGCTAGCCCAGGAAACAGGCCTTCACCCCTCTACCGCCCACCGGATTCTCGGCGCGATGAGCTCGTGCGGCTTCGTCGAACGTGTCGATGCCGGAGTGTATCGGCTCGGAATCCGCCTTCTGCAACTTGGAAACCTCGTCAAGACACGGATTTCGGTTCGCGAATCGGCCGTCGAGTGGATGGAGCAGCTGCACCAAACGACCGGCGAGAGCGTCAACCTGGGCATGCGCGACGGCGATGTGATCGTCTATGTCGAACGCACATCGAGCGGCCGCTCCGCGGTGCGCGTCGTCCATATCGTCGGCGGGCGCGGACCTCTGCACACGACCGCGACCGGCAAGCTTTTCCTTGCCGACATGAGCCCCAGCGAAGTCAAGGACTACGCGCTGCGCACCAGCCTGCCGGCGGCGACTCCGGCGTCGATCACCTCGCTCGCGTCGCTCGAAGCGGAACTCGCCAAGGTCCGCCAGAGCGGCCTCGCCTACGACATCGAAGAGCTCGAAATCGGCGTGCGCTGCATCGCCGCGGCGATCCGCGACGACACCGGCAAGCTGATCGCCGGGCTTTCGCTGTCGACGCCGACCGAGCGCTTCAACCCCGATCTGGCCGAGCTGGTCCGCAAGACCGCCGACGCGATCTCGCATACGCTGGGCTACCAGGAAGGCCTGTCCGCCTGACCCCTGCGCCGCTGCACGCACAAAAAAACCGGACTCGCAGTCCGGTTTTTTTTCGAAGCGGGCCAAGCACTCCGGACGGGCTGGCCGCAGCCGCCCCGTCCGGGAGGATCAAAGCGCGAGCATCAGCTGGTTGACGCGCTTGACGAAGCCGGCCGGATCTTCGAGCTTGCCGCCCTCGGCCAGCAGAGCCTGATCGAGCAGAACCGAAGCCCAGTCGTCGAAATGCCCGGTTCCGGCATTGAGCTTCTGCACGACCGGATGCGTCGGATTGATCTCGAGGATGGGTTGAGTGCTCGGCACGTCCTGGCCCGCGGCCTTGAGCAGACGCGCCAGGTTCGTTCCCATCTCGTTCTCGTCGGCGACGACGCAGGCCGGACTGTCGGTCAGACGGTGCGTGACTCGGACGTCCTTGACCCGCTCGCCCAGCGAAACCTTGAGCTTCCCGATCAGCTCCTTGTACTCGTCAGCCTGAGCTTCGCTCGCCTTCTTCTCTTCCTCGTCCTCGAGCTTGCCCAGGTCCAGATCGCCGCGCGCGACCGAGACGACGGGCTTGCCGTCGAATTCGGTCAGGTGGCTGACCAGCCACTCATCGACGCGCTCAGCCAGCAGCAACACCTCGACGCCCTTCTTGCGGAAGATCTCGAGGTGGGGACTGTTCTTCGCGGCCGTGAAGGTGTCGGCGGTCACATAGTAGATCTTGTCCTGCCCCTCCTTCATCCGCGCGACGTAGTCGGCGAGCGAGACGGTCTGCTCGGGCGTATCGGCCTGGGTCGAGGCAAAGCGCAACAGCTTCGCGATCCGCTCGCGGTTTGCGAAGTCTTCGCCGACGCCTTCCTTCAAAACCTGGCCGAACTCGCCCCAGAACTTCGCGTACTTGTCCTTGTCGTTCTCGGCCAGATCCTCGAGCAGCGACAAGACCTTCTTCGCACAGCCGGCGCGGATCGTGTCGATGTCGCGGCTCTCCTGCAGGATCTCGCGCGACACGTTCAGCGGCAGGTCGTTCGAATCGACGACGCCGCGCACAAAGCGCAGATAGAAAGGCAGCAGCTTCTCGGCGTCATCCATGATGAAGACGCGGCGAACGTAGAGCTTCAGACCGTGGCGGGCATTGCGGTCCCACAGATCGAAAGGCGCGTGGCTGGGCAGATAGAGAAGCTGGGTGTATTCGTGGCGCCCTTCGACGTGCGCGTGAGTCCAGGCCAGAGGTTCTTCGTTGTCGTGCGAGACGTGCTTGAAGAATTCCTTGTACTGCTCGTCCGTCACATCCGATTTCGGACGGGCCCACAGCGCCGAAGCCTGGTTGACCGTCTCTTCATCGTCGCGCAGCACCTGCTCGTTCTTCTCCTGATCCCACTCTTCCTTGCGCATCCGGATCGGCTGCGCGATGTGGTCGGAGTACTTGCGGATGATCGAGCGCAGCTTCCAGCCGGAGAGCAGATCGTCTTCGCCTTCCCTCAGGTGCAGCACGATCTCGGTTCCGCGCGCTTCGCGGGTGATCGATTCGATGCTGTACTCGCCGGCGGCATCCCCCTCCATCGAGCATTCCCATTTGACGCCATGCTCGGCAGCGAGGCCCGCCCGGCGCGTCAGCACCGTGACCTTGTCGGCGACGATGAAGGCCGAGTAGAAGCCGACACCGAACTGACCGATCAGGTTCGCGTCCTTCTGCTGATCGCCGGTCAGCCGCGAAAAGAATTCCTTGGTGCCCGACTTCGCGATCGTGCCGAGATGCGCAATCGCCTCGTCGCGGCTCATGCCCACGCCGGAGTCGGTGATCGTCAGAGTCCGGGCCTGCTTGTCGAAGCCGATCCGGATCGCCAGGTCGCTGTCGCCTTCGAGCAGCTCGGGCTGATCGAGCGCTTCGAAGCGCAGCTTGTCGCAGGCATCCGACGCGTTCGAGATCAGCTCGCGCAGGAAGATCTCGCGGTTCGAGTACAGCGAATGGATCATCAGGTGAAGCATCTGCTTCACTTCGGTCTGGAAACTCAGCGTTTCGGCTTTGGCCGTCTGGGGCGCTTCGCTCATCGGGAGCTCCTTTTTTTTGGAAGATGACGGCCAGATGGGTGCTCGCCCCCCGATTTCAAGAGCCCCAGCAGGAATGCGGGGAATGAGCGAAAATCCGGGCATGGATCAGCTCTCCCCCCCAGCCCATTTCGGTCGTCGCCGCTACTTTTCGTGGAACGACTGGGTTCGCGAGACCTACGGCGGACGGCTGCAGAAAGTCTCGGTCGCCGCCCCCTTCACCTGCCCAAACCGCGACGGCACGGTCGGCGTCGGCGGCTGCACCTTCTGCAACAACGCCGGCTTCACGCCGGGCTATCTCGACCGCCGCGAGGCAATCACCGAGCAGATCGAACGGGGTCTGACCTTCCTGCGCCGCCGCTACCCCGACACGCTCAAATACCTCGCCTACTTCCAGACCTATAGCAACACCTATGGTGAGTTCGAAACGCTGCGCGCGATCTATGAACAAGCGCTGTCCCATCCCGACATCGGCGGCCTCGTGATCGGCACCCGCCCCGACTGCGTCGCCGACACCGTGCTCGACTACCTCGCCGAGCGAAGCCACGAAGTCCATATCGAGCTCGAGCTCGGCATCGAATCGACTGACGACGCGACGCTCGACCGGATCAACCGGGGGCACGACTTCGCGACCAGCGTCGATGCGATCCGGCGCGCCGCACGTCGCGGCCTGTCGGTGACCGGACACATGATCTTCGGTCTGCCCGGAGAGAGCCGCGAGATGATGCTCGAAGGCGCGGCCCGCCTCTCGGCGCTGCCGCTCAGCGCACTGAAGTTCCATCAGCTGCAGCTCGTTCGCGGCACGGCGTTGGCCCGCGAGTGGGAGGCCACGCCCGAGAGCGTGCCGCTGCTCGGCGAGGACGAATACCTCGAACTGCTCGCCGACTTCGTCGAACGCCTGTCGCCGCAGATCCGCCTGCAAAGACTGGGCAGCGAAGTGCCGCCCAAGTTGAAGCTCGCGCCGACCTGGAACCTGAGGCTGTCCGAACTCGCGCCGCGCCTCGATGCGCTGCTCGAGGCGCGCGGCAGCTGGCAGGGCTGCCGCTGGCGGGCATGAAAAAGCCGACCCGGGGGTCGGCTTTTGGCAGAGGAAGGCTTCCAGGACTCGACCGCGACGCGGATCGATACTGACATCCGTGCCCTTTAGCGCAACGCGCTGATCTGCCTCCCCGAACTGGCCAGACGATAGGCCGCGATCGTCTTCTGCATCTGGCCTGCCTGGGTATCCAGCTCGCCCGATGCCCGAGCGCTGTTGCTCGCCGCCGCACTTCCCTCCTCGGCCATCTGGGCGATGCGCTCGACCTGTGCCGCTATGTTGTTCGTCGCAGCGCCTTGCTCGCGAATCGCTTCCGCGATGTCGCCGACCATCCGCACCGCTTCCCGACTGCTCGAACCGATCTGCAGAATCGCCGCGTTCGCCTGCTGTGCGTGCTCAACCCCGGTGCGGACCTTGTTCACGACATTCTGCATGCTCATCACCGCATCGGCGGCGCTGTCGCGCATCGTATCCACGGTGCCGGATATCTGCTGCGTCGACGCTGAGGTACGCTCGGCGAGCTTGCGCACCTCATCGGCGACAACGGCGAAGCCGCGCCCCTGCTCTCCCGCCCGCGCCGCCTCGATGGCCGCATTGAGCGCCAGCAGATTGGTCTGATCGGCAACTTCCTTGATCACCTGAACCACGTTCGCAATCTGCTGGCTGCTCTGCTCGAGGTCGCGAATCTTCTGCTCGGCATCGTTGACAGTACCGGCGATCTCCTCGATCTCACCGGTGACCTGGCCGATCACCTCTTCCCCCGAACTCGCGAGTCGCCCGGACTCGCTGACCAGGGAACTGGTCTCATGAGCGCGGTCGGCGACATGGTTGATGCTGACGGTCATCTGTTCAACCGTGGCCGCCATGCTCGAAGCCGCCTCGCTCTGCTGACTGGCCGCCGCCGCCGTCTGGCCGGAGGTCTTTGCCACGAGGGCTGCCGAACCGGCAACGGACTGAGCGCCCGCAGCAATCGACGTGAGACTGTTCTGAAGCTTCTCGACCAGCTTGTTGAAGGCATCCCCGGTCTTGCCCAGCTCGTCCATCCGCGTCACACGCAATCTCACGGTGAAATCGAGATTGGTATTGACCTCGTTCATGAAGGCGCTGAGTCTCTCCAGACGCAGGCGGATTTCGCCGACGACACGATAACCGATCACCCCGACGGCCCCGATCGACAGCACGATCAGAGTGAGGGCGATGTACTGCCCGATCCTGTCGCTGCTCTCGGACGCGAGTTTGAAATCGCGGGCCAGGTCCTCATTGAATTTCTTGTGTGCGGCGATCGCGTCGGACAGCTTGCCCATGTTGGCGGTGGCCTTGGCGACTTCTGACCAGATTTGCGTCTGATCCCCGGCCTTCACTTTCTGAAGGATCGCACCGGTTTCTGCGAAATAGGTCTCGAAATAGTTCCTCTCCATCTCGAGGAGCTCCCTGTCCTTGTCGCCGGACAAGTATTCGCTCTTGTAGCGATCGAGCCCCTGACGGATCTTGCCTTGCTGTTCCTGGATTTTCGTTTCGAGACCCGCCTGTTTCGTCGGATCGGGATTGGCGATGAAATAGAGGGTCAGGATGCGCAGCTTCATGAAGTCCTCATTGACCGAAGTAATGGCTTCGAGGCTGGGCAGCGTGTTCGCATAGATGTATTGACTCGCTCCGCGCAGCCGGGAGGCAACCACGGCCCCCGAGATGGCGAGCACGATCAACCCGGTCATCGCGACGAACATCATGATCTGCAGGCGTCTGGTGACTGAAATACTCATGTGACCTCCTGTTTATCCGCGCATGAAACATAGCCCGGACACAGCCCTGCGGAACAGATAGGGAAACCACTCTTTTGACCCAGCTCACCCCCGCTGCAGGCAAAAAAAAGCCGACCCGAGGGTCGGCAGTTATCGGACGGGCCTGGATCAGGCTTCAAACTTGCGGCGCGGGCGGTCGGAGTTGAAGCCGGACGGACGGCCTTCGCCGAATCCCTTGCGATCACCAAAGCTCTTGCGCTCGCCAAAACCACGCGATTCACCGCCGCTGCGCTCAGCGGATAAGCCTTCGCGGTGTGCGCCAAAGCCAGGAGCCTTGCGGTCGGCGAAGGGCTTGCGGTCGCCAAAGCTCTTGCGCTCGCCAAAGGCCGGCCGATCGGAGAAAGTGCCCCGTCCGGAAGTCGCGCTGCGCTCGGGAGAAGCGGTGCGATCAGCGAAGGGTTTGCGATCGCCGAAAGCGGGCCGGTCGCCGAAGGGCTTGCGATCGGCAAAAGCCGGGCGCTCGGAAGAGCGATCGCCATAGGGCTTGCGATCACCCTCAGGACGGCGGGCGGAGAATCCACCCTCTTCGCGACGGCCCGAGAAGCTGCCTTGCGGACGGCGATCGCCATAACCACCGCGGCGCGCTTCAAACGGACGACCGCCGCCGCGGCGCTCGTTCGGGTCGAAATGAGCTTCCATGCCCTCGACCTGATCGATCGCGACGCGGCGACCGATGAAGCGCTCGATCCGGCGCAGCACTCCGATGTCTTCGCGCCCGACGAAGGACACCGCGACGCCGCTCGCGCCCGCCCGGCCGGTCCGGCCGATACGGTGCACATAGTCTTCAGCGAAGCGCGGCAGATCGAAGTTGAAAACGTGGGTGATCGCCGGAACGTCGATGCCGCGCGCAGCGACATCGGTCGCGACGAGGATGCGGGCATCGCCGCGGCGCAGCTGGTTCAGCATACGGGTGCGCTGGCGCTGCTGCAGGTCGCCGTGCAGAGCGACCGCGGCATGGCCTTCCGCGTCCAGCGCCTCGGCCAGCGCTTCGGCATCGCGCTTCGTGCCGGTGAAGATGACCGCCTGACCGCAGGCTTCGTCGGCGAGCCAGTGGCTCAGCAGGCGACGCTTGTGACCGAAGTTGTCCACATAGACGACCTTCTGGTCGATCGCATCGACGTTCGAGACTTGCGCCTTCACTTCGATGATCTTGGGTTCGCGCTGCAGCCGGTGCGACAGATCCTGGATGCTGCGCGACAGCGTCGCGGTGAAGCAGACGGTCTGACGGTCCTCCGGAAGCTTGGCGGCGATGGCCAGCACGTCTTCGGAAAAGCCCATGTCCAGCATGCGATCGGCTTCGTCGAGGATCAGCACTTCAAGGCGCGAAAAGTCGAGGTGGCCGGACTGCATCTGATCCATCAGGCGACCGGGGGTCGCGACCAGGATCTCATGCGGCGCGGCGAGCAGGCGGTTCTGTTCGCGGTAGGACTCGCCACCGGTCACGCAGACCGTCTTGACGCGGGACATGCCCCCCGAGAAGCTCTTCGCGGCCTGAGCGACCTGCTGAGCGAGCTCGCGGGTCGGCGTCAGAACCATGATCCGCGGGCCGATGCTGCGGCTCTTGGGGGCTTCGGACAGCCGGACCAGAGAGGGCAGCAGGAAGGCGGCGGTCTTGCCGGTTCCGGTCGGCGCGGACGCGATCAGGTCGTGATTGTCACGCAGCAGCGGAATGGCTTCGAGCTGAACCGGAGTCGGCGTGGTGAGGCCCAGGCGGGCAAGAGTGGATTCGATTTGCGGGCCAAGGCCCAGAGCGGAAAAGCCGCTATCAGTCATAGGATCTCCAGGGGGGATGAGGGAATCCGCGGCGCAAGGCACAGAACCGGGCCGAAAAAGGCTCGGGCGCTATTGGCATCACTGCAAAACATCGATGCCAACCGGATTTGCGTCAGACAGGTGACGCGGGGAGCTGGAGATCGATGCATGCCGGAGAAATCCGGCAGCCGGGGACGAAGGGATCGATTAGACCACAGAAGGGTGAAATCACCAAGAACTATCTGAGCGAAGTCAGAACGCGGGATCCAGCCCCAGCCGCGCACCGCCTCTGACTGAGCGCACGCCGGGCCTCTCGAGCAGGCGCTCGCCCCGGGCCATCACTCCCTCTTCGACGAGGGTGAAGCCCAGCCGGTCGGCCAGGCCCATCATCGCCTCGTTGCTGCGCAAACAGCGGATCCGCGCGGCGCTCGCGCCGCGCGACGCGAGCATGCGCAAAACGCGCTCGCCCAGCGCCAAAGCGAAACCGTTGAGCTGCCAGTTGGGCAGGACCGAGAAAGCGAGCTCGAAACAGCGGTTCGGATCGGGAGCCGCCTGAACCAGGCCGACCAGTTCCCGGCGAGGGCTCAGGACTCCGCAGAACAGATCGGTCGCGAAGTCGAAATCCGCGACGATCTCGTCGAGCGCCGCGTCCGGGTACAGGTGACCGAAGCGCAGATAGCGCAAGCCGGGCGGCAGACCGTGGAGATGGGCGCACATCAGATCGCGGTCATCTTCGGTCAGGCCGCGAAGCAACCAGTCCTGTTGCACATCGACACCTTGGCGGGGAGGGACTCAGGATTGTCCTCGCTCGACGGCTCCAGCACCCCCGACTGGATCAAGAAGCGCACACCCGGTTCAGGGCAGTGCCCGGCACTGCTCCATCCAGTCCCGGTAATCGGACAGGGCCCAGCGCGCGCCAGCCGCGCGCGCCGCGGCACCGCTGATCCCGGTCAGCACTGCGGCGACCGAGCAGCCAGCCGCAACGCCCGCGGCGATCCCGAGCGTGGAATCCTCGTGGACAAGCGCGCGCTCGGGCGCGACGCCCAGGCGGCGGCAGGCTTCGAGAAAAGGATCGGGATGGGGCTTGCCGCGGAGCACATCTTCGGCGCCCAGACACTGATCGAACGCATCCACGAGGCCCAGTTCGGGAAGGCTGAAGTCGATGTTGATCCGCGGCGCGTTGGTGACCAGCGCCGTTGCGACCCCACGCTCGGCGAGCCAGCCGAGGTATTCGGCAAGACCGGCGAGCGGAGCCAGTTTGCCGCGCGCGATCTCGTGAAAAAGCCTCTCCTTGTCGTCGTGCAGAAACAGCTCTTCATCGGCCGAGATCTCGCGACCGAGCACCGAGCGCATCACGTCCACGGTCCGCCCCGGGATCAGGCGCGGATCGTCGGGCGCAAGCCCGAAACCGCCGTGGCGACGGGCAAACAAGTCCCAGGCGGCGTTGTGAAAAGCGGTGCTGTCGCAGATCGTACCGTCCATGTCGAACAGCACGGCATCAAAAGGAAAGTTCATCTCGAATCCATTTCTGATCGCCAGCGCGCTGGCTTCCCGTTCGGGTCATTTTATCTGGAAGCGTTCGGCGCGCGCCCGGTCGGCTTCGAGGCGCGCGATCAGCGCTTCCCGCCCCAGGCCTTCGTCGTGCCAGAACAGCGCATCGAGTCCGGTCAGCGCAGCGAAATGCTCGCGCGCGGCGGCGATCAGCCAGTCGCAGCGCGCCAGCGTACGCTTCGTGCAGGTCTTGCCGCGCAGATCGTCATCGAGATCGAGGCGGTGGGAGCGCCAGCCCTCGGCGAGATAGAGATCCGCGAGTGTCTCGCCCTGTGCCTTCCCCCAGACGTCGAGAAATCCCCGCAGCCAGCTGAGCACCTCGGGAGCCGCACCCCGCGCGGCAAGGCGCGAGACAAGCCGCTCGTAGCACGCACCGGCGACCCGCTTCTCGAGCGCGAACGCGGCAAGCGCCGCCGCGATCCCGGCAGAAAATTCCAGCTCGAGCAACCAGGCGAAGTAGTTGCGCGTTTCGAATCTCTCGGCCGCGTGGAAGAGCGGCGCCTCCCGGCCGTTGCTGTTGAATTCGGTGAGAGGATCGAAGCGGTACATGTAGCCGAAATCGAACATCCGGATCGCGCCGTCGTCGAGCAGGTTGCCCGGGCACAGATCCCATTCGAAGAGCCCGGCGAGGATCAGCTCTTCGAGCAGAGCGAAGAGCTGGACGAGTCGCCTCTCGTCCCAGTCCGCGACCGCCCCACCGTCTATCCACGGCGACAGGAGCAGCCCTTCGCGAAAGCATCCCCAGACCGTATCGACGCAGCCGGCGAAGCGCTCGCGCCCGCCCGGCAGCGCTTTCAAGGCCGCGATGTCGGCGCGGCGCTGGATCTCGTTCAGGAAGGAGGTCTGGCCATCGACGTTCTGTACGAGACAGCGCGCGCGGGCGCGCTTGAGCGTCCACTCCCGACCCGCGGCCTTGAGGCGCCAGACTTCGGCGGTCAGACCGCCCTCAAGGCGGGCGACGACGAAGTTCTCGTCGCCACGAAGATTCTTCAGAACATCGGCCGGCAGAGGAAGGCGGCCCCTGTCTCCGACCTCGATATCGTTGCCGCTCGCGACGAAGGCGAGCTGGCTCTGTTGACGTTCGCGATCGCGGCTCATCGCAGCACCTCCTTTTGAGGCGATGCTGGGCGCGGACAGCACAATCGTCATCAAGCCCCAGGGTTGATTGTCGGGGTAGGATTGCCGCATGAGCGACGAGAACCTCAACCCTCCGCCCCCATTTCAGCCCGACCTGCCCCGCCCGCGGGTCATGGCGACGCTGCAGGCGGCGCTCGCCCGGCAGATCGTCGCGCTGATCTGCCCGGGCGGCTTCGGCAAGACCTGCGCGCTGCGCAGCTTCTGGCTGGAATGGGAAGGCCCCAAGGCCTGGCTGGATCTGGCAAGAGCAGCCGACTTGCTCGCGAGCTGGGGCCATGCGCGCAGCTTCGTCGAAGACTCTGGCCTGATCGTCATCGACGGCATCGAACACCTGACTGCCCGCGATGCGCCGGTGCTCGCCCAGGCGCTCGATCTGTCGCCGCGCGGCATCCGCTTCATCCTGTCCGGCCGCTCGGCGGGCGGCCTTCCGCTGCCGCTGTGGCGCTCCCAGAACCGGTTGGCCAGCCTGAACGCCCATGCGCTGGCGCTCGGCACCGAAGAATGGCGAGAGCTCGGCTTCACTGGCGAGGCCGCGGACTGGGCGGGTTGGTGGGGCGCAAGGCAGGCCTCGGTGTTGCCCGACGCGCCCTGGGATTCCGAGTTCGCGGCCTGGCTGGATCAGGCCTGGCTGGCCGGGCTCGACGACGCGAGCCTGGCCGACCTCGGCTGCGCGGCACTGCTGCCCGAAGCGAACGCCGAGATCTTCGCGATGCTCGGCAACAGCGCCCAGATCGAGCGCAGCCTGACCGAAGTCGCGCTGCGCGCTGGCCCGCTGTGCATGCCGACCGGAGGAATCCGCCTCGCCGCGCGCTATCGTCCCTATCTGGTCGCCGCGTGGCGAACGCGCTCTCCCGAAGCCTGGCGCAGCGCGGTCGAGACCGGCACGAGCCGGCTGCTCGCGCGCGGCCACGGCGCTCTGGCCGCGCAGATCGTCACCGGCGTCGGCGATGCCGCGCTCGCCTCGAGCCTGGCCTCCGAGGTCCTGCACCAGGCGGGCTGGTTCCTGTTGCTCTCCCGCCACCAGAACCTGCTGCGCGCTCTGCTCGACGTGATGGATCCGGTCAGCGGCGGCGTCGAACTGAAGATCTTCGAGGCGGCGTGGAAGGTGCTGGTCAGCCGGCGACCGCACGAAGCCGAAGCGCTGGTCGATCAGCTCTGCAAGGAGGAAGACTCCCGGATCGCCGGCCCCGCCCAGGCGCTGAACGCCTCGATCGCGCTGCAGTACGACGCCTTCGCCTGCGCGCTGGAGCATGTCGCCGCATCCCGCGCCAGCTTCAGCGACGACCTCCATCCTGCGGCGAGCCTCGCCGAGCTGATCGAAGCGAGCACGCGCCAGGCCCTCGGGGAATTCGACAAGGCCGCGCCGCTGCTCGCACATGTGCTGTCCTGCGCCGACCGCGACCGTCTGGATCACCTTCAGTTCGAAGCGCTGCACCGGCGCGCGAGCGCCGCGGCACAGGCCGGGGACATCGATCTCGCTCTGCGCTGGTGTTCGGAACAGCGCCAGCGCATCCAGTTCGCCGGCCTCGAATCGGCCGCAACGCTGGACGCGAGCGCCCGCCTCGAAGCCTCGCTCAGGCTGCGCCGGCTCGACGCGAACGCGGCACGCCGGGCTCTCGAAAGCGGCCAGGGCGCGACCGAGGCCTTCGGTCATTACTGGAGCTTCCCCTACGCAACCCAGCAGACGATCGCCAGCCTCGTCGAGAACGACGCGCCGGGCGCCCGGGAAGGCGTCGCCTGGCTGGAGGCCCAGCTCGCCGAATCCTTCGTCTGTCTCAAATGGAAGACCGACGCACTGCTGCCGCGGATATGGTTGCGTTCGCGCGAAGCCGACCGCGACGGCCTGCTCGAAATTGCCGAGCGCAGCGCGGCCGAGAGCTGGCCGGACACGATCTACCGCGACCGGCGCGACATCTATTGCTCTGCCGCACGCCTGCTCGCCCGCGAGGCGCCCGACCTGGACAGGCTCGCGGCGATCGCGCGCGGCGAGAACGAACGCGCCGATCTGGCGCGCAAGCTGATCGCGCTCGCCCGCGAGGACAGCGAAGCTCTGCTCGGACTCGTCCAGCGCTCGGCCCGCGCACGGGACAGCCTGGACTGGCTATGGCTCGCTCCGCGCGCGCTCGCGCCGCTCGAAACGCTGCTCGGCGCTCCGGCCCTGGCCGGCGATGCGCTGACCCGTGGCTGGCTGCGCGAGCTGATCCAGCACCTGCTCTCGCCCGGCGAAGGACAGGCGCAGCCCGAGCCAGGGCTTCGCCCGGCCCAGCCGCCGGCGGGCCTGACCCAGAAGGAGTGGGAAGTGCTGCGCCTGATCGGCGAGCAGCTGACCAACGAACAGATCGCCGCCCGCCTGCACGTGTCGCTGGCAACCGTGAAGACGCACATCAATCACGTTTACTCGAAGCTCGCGATCGAAACCCGCAGCGAAGCGGTGCTCAAGGCGAGGACGCTCTGAAAAAACAAGGCCGCCCGAAGGCGGCCTTGTTCATTATGGCGATCGGTCTCAGAGCTTCTCTTCGAGCAGCTTGAGCGCCGCGGCGATCGCTTCAGGCAGTTTCTCGGGCAGGGTTCCACCGGCCTGGGCCATGTCGGGGCGGCCACCGCCCTTGCCGCCGACGATGCCGGCCGCGAGGCTGACGATCTCGCCGGCCTTGACCTTGCCGGTCAGCGCCTTCGAGACCATGGCCACCAGCGCGACCTTGCCGTCGTTGACCGACGCGGCGAGCACGACGCCCTCACCGAGCTGGTCGCGGATCTTGTCCGAAACCTCGCGCAGCGCCGCGCCTTCGACCTTGTCGAGGCTCACCGCGACGACCTTGACTCCATTGATCGTCCGGCTACCCGACTTGACCAGCTCGTCGAGCTGGGACAGCACCAGCTGGCTCTTCAGCGCAGCGATCTCTTTGTCGGCCGCCTTGATCTGCTCCTGCATCTGCGCAACTCGGGCCACCGCCTCGCCCGCCGGCAGCTTCAGCGTTGCGGCGAGCTCGCCGAGCAAAGCCTCCTGCTGCTGGATCAGCGCCAGAGCCGCTTCACCAGTCACCGCTTCGATCCGGCGGATGCCCGCTGCAACGCCGCTCTGCGCGACGATCTTGATGAAGCCGATGTCGCCGGTGCGGGCAACGTGGGTGCCGCCGCAGAATTCGCGGGTCGAGCCGATCTCGACGACGCGGACGTCGTCGCCGTACTTCTCGCCGAACAACATCATCGCGCCGGTCTTCTGCGCTTCCTCGATCGGCAGCACGCGGGTCAACGTCGCCGCGTTAGCGAGCACTTCACGGATCACGATCGCCTCGACGCGGCGGATGTCCTCGTCGGAGAGCGGAGCATTGTGCGCGAAGTCGAAGCGGGTCTTGCCCGAGTCGACCTGGGAGCCCTTCTGCTGGACGTGAGCACCGAGCACTTCGCGCAGCGCCTTGTGCAACAGGTGGGTCGCCGAGTGGTTGCGCGCGGTCGCAGCGCGGCGCGCGCCATCGACGCGGGCGGTAAAGGTATCGCCGATGCGGATCTCGCCTTCGACGAGCTGACCGTGGTGGCCGAACACGTCGGCCTGGATCTTCTGCGTGTCCTCGACGAGGAAGCGTGTCGTACCGTTCTGCAGCACGCCGGCATCGCCGACCTGACCGCCGGATTCGGCATAGAAAGGCGTGTCATCGAGCACGACGACCGCATCCTGGCCGGGTTTCGCAACATCGACCGCGACGCCGTCGACATAGACCGCGGTCACTTTCGCGCCTTCGACGATCAGCTTCTCGTAACCGTGGAAAGTCGTCGGCTCGCCGTCGTATTCGAGCGCGGCGGCCATCTTGAACTTGCCGGCCGCCCTCGCCTGTTCGCGCTGGCGCGCCATCGCCGCGTCGAAACCGGCGGCATCGACGGTGTAGTCGCGCTCGCGGCAGACGTCGGCGGTCAGGTCGAGCGGGAAGCCGTAGGTATCGTGCAGCTTGAAGGCGAGTTCGCCATCGAGCACGGTCGCACCCGATGCCTTCAGCGCGGCGAGCGCCGTCTCGAGGATCTCCATGCCGTTCTGGATCGTCCGGAAGAAACCTTCTTCCTCTTCGCGGAGCACCGCAACGACCTTGTCCTGGGCCTTCGCGAGGTCGGGATAGGCTTCGCCCATCTCGGCGACCAGATCGGGCACCAGCTTGTAGAAGAACGCGGCGCGGGCGCCGAGCTTGTAGCCGTGGCGGATCGCGCGGCGGATGATCCGGCGCAGCACATAACCGCGGCCGGCATTGCCCGGAATCACGCCGTCGGCGACGAGGAAGGAGCAGGCGCGGATGTGGTCGGCCAACACCTTCAGCGAAGGGCTGTCCATATCGGCCGCGCTGGTCTCGCGCGCCGCGGCACGGATCAGGTTCTGGAACAGGTCGATCTCGTAGTTGCTGTGCACATGCTGCAGCACGGCCGAGATCCGCTCCAGGCCCATACCGGTATCGACGCTGGGACGGGGCAACTTGTGCATGACGCCCGCTTCGTCGCGGTTGAACTGCATGAACACGTTGTTCCAGATCTCGATGTAGCGGTCGCCGTCCTCGTCCGGGCTTCCCGGAGGGCCGCCCCAGATGCCTTCGCCGTGGTCGTAGAAGATCTCGGAACAGGGGCCGCAGGGGCCGGTGTCACCCATCATCCAGAAGTTGTCGGATGCGTAGCGGGCACCCTTGTTGTCGCCGATCCGGATCACGCGCTCGGCGGGTACGCCGATCTCGCGCGTCCAGATGTCGTAAGCCTCGTCATCGTCCGCATAGACGGTGACCCAGAGCTTCTCGGAGGGCAGTTTGTAGACCTGGGTCAGCAGCTCCCACGCGAAAGAGATCGCGTCGTGCTTGAAGTAGTCGCCAAAGCTGAAGTTGCCCAGCATCTCGAAGAAGGTGTGGTGGCGAGCCGTATAGCCGACGTTCTCGAGGTCGTTGTGCTTGCCGCCGGCCCGCACGCACTTCTGCGCCGTCGTCGCACGCGTATAGGGTCGCTTGTCGAAACCGAGGAAGACGTCCTTGAACTGGTTCATCCCCGCGTTCGTGAAGAGCAGCGTCGGATCGTCGCCGGGGACAAGCGAGCTGGACGAGACGATCTGGTGCCCCTTGGAGGCGAAGAACTCGAGGAACTGGCGGCGAATCTCTGCGCTTTTCATAACGTTCCGTGGCGATGCGCCGCAAGGGCGCAAATTCATCAATGAAGCGGGGATTTTACCGGAAGCGGGCGCGTCTGGCTTATGCGCCGAGCGGCACGCCTCCATTCGGGCTTTCAGGCGCGACCGAAAATTATGTCTTCGCGACGCAGAAGCGCCGCGATCGCGGTCAGTGCGACCAGAGTCAGAGCGATGGCCACGCCGGTCGGAGCGAGCAGATCGATCGCCCTCAGGGTCTCGCCGCGCAGCGCCCGCTCCATGACCAGCTGCTGACCCAGGGCCGGAATGAAGCGCAGCGCCGGCAAGGTCTTGTCGGGCAGGAAGAGCCCGGCCATCGGCGCGAAATTGATCAGCAGTGCCAGGTACTGCGCATAGGTCTGGGCTTCCTTGAAGTTGCGCCCAAAAGTCGCGAGCAGCATCTGGGCGGCCGCGACCATCGCGACGAAGGGCAGCAGCATCGTCGCGAAGATGCCCACTTCGCGCCAGCCGAACTGCATCATCGCCGAGAGCTCCTCGTTGCGAATCGCGCGCGCCGCGCCCCAGTAGCCGGCGATCATCAGCGCGATCATCGCCACGCCGACCGCACTGACCAGCAGCCATTTGCCGACCACGACCGATTCGCGCGCGACCGGCGCGCCCAGCAGAGGTTCGAGCGAACCGCGCTCGCGCTCGCCAGCGGTCACGTCGATCGCGTTGGCGAGGCAGCCGTAGGCGGACAGCATCAGCGTCAGCATCGGCACGATGAAGAGGATCTGGCTGCCCCGCGCCGACGCGCTCGCGACATCGACTTCCTCGGTCGCAACGACTTTCTGGATCGCGGGCGGCACGCCCTGGACGATCAGCCGTGCATCGCCCTGCTCGCGATTGAACGCATCGAGCACGCGTCGGGCGATCTGCCAGGACGGGTCGGATCTCTGGTTCGTGCTGTCGTGGAGGATCTCGATGCTCGCCGTCTGGCCGCGCGCGAACCTGTCCGCGAAGTCGGCCGGAACGCGCATCACCGCGATCGAGAGCCTGCCGCGGCGGATCGCCTCTTCATAGCCGGCGGGAGCCGCCTCTATCCTGACGCCGTTGCGCCGCATGAAATTCGCCAGTTCGGGCGCGCGCGCAATGCCATCGACGCGGACGACTTTTTCTCTCGACTCGCGGACCAGCGAGCCCAGATACTCGGTCATCAGGAACAGCGTCAGGGGGCCGACGACGAGCGAGACGATCAACACGGTCAGCATCGTGCGCCGGTCGCGCAGCGCGTCAAGCCTCTCCTTGCCGAACACGGCCAGCACTTCGCGCCAGCGGGGGAAAACCATCCTCATGCCATCACCTCGCCGAGCACCATCTGCATGAAAGCCTCCTCGAATGATTCGCATCCGGCGCGCGCCTCGATGCCGGCCGGAGTGTCCTGGGCGACCGAGCGGCCAGCGGCGACGATGACGACCTCGTCGGCCAGCGCCACGACCTCCTGCATGATGTGTGTCGAGAGCAGGATGCAGCGGCCCTCGTCGCGCAGGCGGCGCAGCAGCGCGCGGACCGTGCGCAGGGTCATGATGTCCAGCCCGTTGGTCGGCTCGTCGAGGATCAGGTTTTGCGGGTCGTGCACGAGCGCACGGGCCAGCGCGACCTTCATCCGCTCGCCCTGGGAGAAACCGTCGGTGCGCCGATCGGCCAGCGCTTCGAGTTCGAGCATCGCGATGACGGCCTCGACACGGGACAGCCCTCTCTTACCGTCCAGGCCGTGCAGACGCGCAAAGTAGGCGATGTTCTCGCGCGCCGTCAGACGCGGGTAGAGTCCCCGCGCGTCGGAGAGCACACCCAGCCTCGCCCTGACCATCAGAGCCGCCGAGCGACAATCGTGGCCATCGACCCGCGCCAGGCCGGAACTGGGCTGAACCAGAGTCGCGAGCATCCTCATCGTCGTCGTCTTGCCCGCCCCGTTCGGCCCCAGCAGAGCCGTGATCCGCCCATCGGGCGCGCTGAAACTGACGTCGCGGACCGCCTGGACGCATTGCCGCGCGCGACCCCGACCAGAGCTGAACTCCTTCGCTAGCGCTTGGGCTTCGATCATCGTTCGGCTCCGTTCAAAGGCGGCAGGAAGGCAGTGGGCCGCGGAATCCGCGCGAGGCAGGCGCCGTCGATCGCCGCGCCGGGCACACGGACAAAACGGGTGATCAGATCCTCGGCACAAGGCGCACCGCTGACCGAATGACCCAGATTGGGCGCGACGAGGGCGCGGACATGGCTCATCTTCGCCAGAAGCGCCCGCGCATGACCGGGCGGCGTGACCGGATCGAGCCCTCCCGACAGCGTCAGCACAGGGACATCGCCGGATGGTCGGGCGTAGAAAGCGTCGGGCACCTGAGCGCGCGGAAAGCTCGCACACATCAATGCGTAATAACGGGCAAGCTGGCCGCCGAAGATTCCCCGGCGCTCAAAATCCTCGCGCTTGACGCGGGGAAGGTCTTCGGAGCAGAGCACGGCGAAGTGCATGCCGAGCGCGAATCCGCCTTCCAGACCGTCGCCGGGCGAGCTGGACAAGGCCATCAGCGCCGAAGCGTCGCCGCGCGTCGCGCGGTCTATCGCAAAAGGCAGCATCCTCGCCGTCTGCGGCGCGTAGAGCGGCGTACGCAGACTGGCCGTCAGCACGCTCGTGTCGGCCGTGAGCGACAGCACGCGGCCATCGTCGGGCGCGCGCAGCGCGAGCGTCCGGGTATCGGCGGCAAGCCAGCGCTGCAGATTCGCGCGCAGATCGGGCAGGCGGCGCGCGCACTCGCGCTCCGCCTCGCAGGAAGCGAGCCAGAAGCTCAGCATCGCTTCGGCATCGCGGGCGAAACTCGCCGGCAGCGCCATGTCGGCCGGCGCGACGCTGTCAAGCACGATGCTGCGCACCGCCGCGGGAAACTGGCGGTGATATTCGAGCGCCGCGCGCGTGCCATAGGACACGCCCCACAGGTTGAGCTTCGGCCCGCCCAGAGCCCGACGCACCGCTTCGAAATCGCGGACCGCGACGCTGGTGATGTACTGGCGCAGATCCCGTCCTGCGCGTTCATGGCGCATCGCGCAGGCCGCCACCGCCTGCTGCTGGTGCGCAAGGCTCAAGGCCAGAGGATCGCGCCCCGGATCGGGCATCGCGCATTCGAGCGGCGCGGAAGCGCCGGTGCCGCGCTGATCGACCAGGATCAGGTCGCGGCGCTGGTTCAGGCTCGCGAACAGCATCGCGACCGGGCCGGCCAGCGAGACCGCCGACTGTCCGGGTCCGCCCGCGATCACGAAGAGCGGATCGGCGTCCTTGAAGCGCGCACCGGCCGGGATCACCGCAAAGCGGATCGAGAGCTTTCGTCCGGCGGGGCGGGAATAGTCCTCGGGCACGCTGACGCTGCCGCACTGCGCTTCCTGGGCGAGGCCCTTGAGGTGGCAGGACGCAAGAGGAACGGCGGGCGCGGCGGGCTTGGCGGAACAGCCGCACAGGGCCAGCAGCGCGGCGAGCAGCAGAGTCGGGGCGAGTCGGAAGGCGATGGGCAAATCGGGCACGGAATCCTCGCACGAAGAAGCCCCGGACAGAGGCTTTGCCTGCGAATTATGCAGGGAGTCCGAAATCCCGCAAGGCTTGCGGGCTTCGTTCAGACGTCCGCGAGAAGATCGGGCCGATCGGTGATCAGCGTATCGACGCCCAGCGCGCGCAGGCGGCGGCCGTGTTCGGCGTCGTTTTCCGTATAGACGGCGAGGCCGTAGCCCGAGGCCTTGATCGCCCTCGCGTCAGCCTCGCGCAAACGGCTGCCGTCGCAGATCAGACCGACCGCGTCGAGCGCGACGAGGGTCGATTCCCAGTCTTCGGGGATGTCTTCGAAGAGCGGCGCGCGCGGCAGATGGGGGGCGAGCCGCGCCGCGACGCAAAGCGCCTCGCGGCTGAACGAGGAGATCAGCGGCAGCCGCGCGGCGCCGGCCGGCCAGGCCTCGGCGGCCATGCTTGCCGCGACGGTCGCGGTCTCGATTGCAAAGCCTTCGGCTGGCTTGATCTCGATGTCGATCACGATGCCCAGCGCCTGGCAGCGGCGGATCGCATCACTGAAGAGCGGGATGCGCTCGCCGGCGAAACGCTCCGCCCGCCAGGCGCCGGCATCGAGCCTCAGCAGCACTTCGTCGGACGTCTCGCAGACCCGGCCGACCCCGTCCGTCGTGCGCTCCAGCGTCTCGTCGTGGATCAGCACCGCGGTGCCGCTGCCCGACAGCATCACGTCGAACTCGACCGCGGTACAGCCTTCGGCCAAAGCGAACTCCAGCGCGATCAGTGTGTTCTCGGGCGCCAGAGTCCCCCCGCAACGGTGGGTCACGAGGGGGGGCAGAGGCCAAGGGCGTTTCATGAGCTCAGCGGCGGCACTGGGCGCAGGACAGCACGCGCTGAACAGCCGTGTCGAGCGCGAGCTTGGCGGCCTTGCCGTCACGCCAGACCGCTTCGAGTTCCTCGTTCAGGATGTTCCGGACCCAGTGGTTGTGGCCGATCGCCGAGGCGCGCGAAGCCGCCGTTGCCGGGCGCGAGACGAGCTCGGTGACCGCGGTCTTGACCGCGCGCAGATCGTCGCCGAGCAGGGAGCTGCCCGCCGCGAACGCTCCGGCCTTGTTCAGCGGCAGATAGCCGGTCGCCTTCTGCCATTCGACCTGCTGGGCGGGTTCGAGCCAGAAGCGGACGAAACGCGCCGCAAGCTTGTTCTCACCCGCACTCTTGCCCGCGGCAGCCCACAGCGCCGGGCCATCGGCCAGCGTGTTCTGCGGCGTCCCCGGCTGATCTTCGTAATACGGCAGAGGCGAGACCGCGACCTTGAAGCCGCCCTTGCTGGCTGCCGCGAATTCGGACTGGCCGGCCAGCATCACGCCGCATTCGCCTTTCGCGAAATGCTCGACCGCTTCATCGCCGCGACCGTAGAACTTCAGATAGTTCGCCTTGGACCAGCTGGCCATCCGCGCAACGTGGCGGACCTGACCGAGGCCATTGACGCTGAGCCCCCCTTTCGGGTTCGCAAACGGCACGTTGTTCCAGGCGCTGACGTTCTCAAGCAGCGTCGTCGCCGGATGCGTGACCGTGACCGGACAGGAGACGCCGGCCTCGGCGAACTTGCCGGCCAGCTCCTGCAGCTCACTCCAGGTGCGCGGACTCTTCGCAACGTTGGCCCCGGCGCGACGGGCGAGATCTTCGTTGATGAACATGACCGGAGTCGACAGCGCAACCGGCAGCGCCAGCAGTTTTCCGCTGCGGTCGAACAGCGCCGGCGATGTCACTCCGCCGACCATCTTGCCCACCTGCAGCGGCTCTCCGGCTTCCTTCATCAGCTGCTGCAGCGGCTTGGTGCGGCCGGCCAGCGACGCTTCCGAGGCTTCGTCGAGAATCATCAGCGAGGGCAGCTTGCCCGCAGAGGGCTCGCGCTCGGCCAGGACCACTTTGCCGGCCTTCGACTGCGCGTTGAAGCGTTCGATCAGCGCGGCCAGCGCTTCGCGCTTGTCGGCGGGAAGCTGGCTCGTCAGCTCGATCTCGGACGCCGAGGCCGCCGGAGCCGCCTGGCGGGAGGCGGGACGGGCCGCGAAAGTGCTCATCGGAAGCGCAGCCAGCGCGAACAGCAAAACTGTCTTTTTCATTGGAATTCCGGAAATTCGGGCAAAGCGGGGATTATAGGCAGCTTGACCGGCGCGGGAAGGGGGCGCCCAAAATTTAATTCACCCGTCATGTCTTTCAAGTTTGCCGGCCAGGTGACGTAATCACCTCAGGATGCATTGCTCTGGTGAAAACTCATGTCGCGCCCTTCTCCCGCCCTGTTCGTGATCGTCTGCCTCGCCGCGCTGGCCGGCTGCGAGCAGCTCGGCATCCCCGATCCGAAGCACGCCGCGGCCGAAGGCCAGGCAATCGGTGCGGCCTGCCGTCAGGCCGGTCGCGCGCTCGAGGACTGCTACCAGCTCAATCCCTCGGCCCCCAAATCCGCGGTCTTCAGCGGCTGGCGGGAGATGAACGACTACATGACCGTGCACAAGATCGCCGACGTCAAACCCCTGCTGCCGCCCCAGCTACCCAAATCGCTGAAGGGGAAAATCCAGGACAGCGGCGATGGTGAAGCGGACAGCAAAGAGAGCAGCGGCGAGACGGACAAGACCACCGATAAAACGGACGCCGCGTCCAGCAAGCCTTGAAGCGCGAGTCCCCCCGGCACTATCCGCTACACTAGCGTCCATCTAATGGAAATTGACAGATGGACCTGACCAGCCAAGCCCTCGCCTATTGCCGCCCCGGATTCGAAAAGGATCTGGCCGCCGAAATGCTCCAGATCTGCGCGAAGGCCGGCCTCGCCTGCCTCGAGCACACCCAGGCCAATTGCGGCTATGTGTTGCTCGACATCGACGCCCCGCTCGACGAGGCGAGCACGCAGCTCACCTACCAGCGCCTCGTCTTCGCCCGCCAGCTGATCTGGGTCCGCCAGGTTCTGGCCGACCTGCCCGATCGCGACCGCCTGAGCCCGCTGATCGCCGCGATCGAGAAGATCCCCGGCCGCTTCGGCCGGATCTGGGCCGAGACCGCCGACACGAACGAGGCGAAGACGCTTTCCTCTTTCCTGAAGCGTTTCATCCCGCATGTCGAACGCACGCTCGTCGAGCGTCGCCGGCTCTCCGACAAGCCCGACACCGCCAACCTTCACCTGTTCTTCACTGATTCGTCCCACGTCTGGATAGGCACTTCCGAACCGCAGTCCTCGTCGCCTTGGCCCATGGGGATCGCCCGTTTGAGGATGCCCCACGACGCACCGAGCCGCTCGACGCTGAAGCTCGCCGAAGCCTTCTTCACGCTGCTGACCGAAGACGAGCGCAAGAATTCGCTGCGCGCCGGCCTGCGCGCGGTCGACCTGGGCGCGGCCCCGGGCGGCTGGACCTGGCAGTTCGTCAGCCGCGGCATCCTGGTCACGGCGATCGACAACGGCCCGATGGGCGAGAAGGTCAAGGCGACCGGACTCGTCGAACACGTGCGCGCCGACGGCTTCGTCTGGAAGCCCGCGAAGCCGGTCGAGTGGATGGTCTGCGACATGGTCGAACAACCTTCGCGAGTCGCCCAGCTGGTCGCCGACTGGGTCGCAGCCGGGCGCTGCCGCCGCTCGATCTTCAACCTGAAGCTGCCGATGAAGAAGCGCCACGACGAGATCGAACGTGCCCGCGCGCTGATCCACAAGCGTCTGTCGATCTCGGGTCGCAACTGGGAGCTGCGCTTCAAGCACCTCTACCACGACCGCGAAGAAATCACCGGCTACCTCGCCGCTATCAAGTGAAGAAGCTAGAGCTGGCCTGCCCCTGCGGCAGCGGCAAACCCTACGCGCACTGCTGCGGTCCGCTGCATGCAGGAGAACCGGCGGCGAGCGCCGAGGCGCTGATGCGCTCGCGCTACAGCGCGTTTGCGCTGAATCTTCCCGACTACCTGCTCGCGAGCTGGCACCCTTCGACCCGCCCGGCCGACCTCACCGAGGAAGGTCCGGCGCCGCGCTGGATAGGACTCAAGGTGCTCGCGGCGGCGAGCGCGGGCGATGCGGCGAGCGTCGAGTTCGTCGCGACCTGCCGGGTCGGCGGGCGCGCCCAGCGCCTGCACGAGAAGAGCCGCTTCGTCCTTGAGGACGGACGCTGGTATTACGTCGACGGAGAGTTCTGAGCGTCCGCGACCCGCTGCTCGGCGCCCTCGACAAAGGCACGCACGACCGCGTCCTGCTCGTCGCGCCAATAGGCCAGCGAACTGTCCATCAGGTAGTCCCGGCCGGCTATCGATTTGAAGACGACGCCGGCGCCGGGCACCGAGGCGCGCAGCAGCGCCGGCAGCATGCCCACCCCCTGGCCCGCACCGACCATCGCCAGCACCATCATCATGTTGGTGGCCTGGAGCACGGAACGCGGCTTGAAACCGACGAATTCGCTCAGTACCGCCGCCCCCTGCTGACGCCCGGAATCCGCGTAGGAGATGAAAACTTCGCCGGCCAGCCGATCGACCGGAACCGCCGGCAAGGCGGCCAGCGGGTGATCCTCGGCAAGCACGACCTGCAGAGGCCACGAGGCGAGCGGGCGAACCTCGATCGCCTCGGGCAGGTCGAGCGCGAGCGTCGTCAGAAAACCGACCTGTATCCGGCGAGTCATCAAGGCCTCGATCTGGGAGACCGGGTCGAGTTCCTGAAGGCTCAGCTCGACCGCCGGATAGCGTTGGCGGAAAGGGCGCACCACCTGCCTCAGCAGACCTGAATAGGCGGCGCTTCCCGAGTAGCCGACGGCCAGACGCCCCAACTCGCCGCGCATCGCCCTCTGCCCCTGAGCCAGCGCACGCTCCGCCTGATCGAGGACGCTGCGGGCCTCATCGAGGAAGAGCCTGCCGGCTTCGGTCAGCGCAACGCCCCGTCCCGTCCGCGCGAAGAGCTTGCCGCCCAGTTCCCGCTCCAGAGCCTGGATCTGGATGCTCAAGGCCGGCTGGGCGATATGGACGCGCAGCGCGGCCCGCCCGAAGTGCCCCTCCTCGGCGGCGGCGACAAAATAGCGCAGGTGGCGCAACTCCATCGATACATTCCAGATATCAATACTGCTTGAATTATATATTGGACACGATATCCGGGCACGCTTACCCTGAATCGCCTATCCCCTCCCCCGCACCGACATCCCGATCAAGGCCGGCCATGCAGCACAACACGCTCACCCTCCCCGCCCCGGCGCGCATCGCCGAGCCGCCCTCCCCGGCCCGGCTGCTCCGCATCACGCTGCTGCTCGGCTTGCTGACCGCCTTCGCGCCCTTCGCGACCGACATGTACCTGTCGAGCTTTCCGGACATCGCCGATCACTTTCACAGCAACGTCGGGCGGGTTCAGCTGAGCCTGTCCACCTTCATCGGCGGTCTGGCCATCGGACAGCTGCTCTACGGACCGCTGATCGACCGCTTCGGCCGGCGCATCCCGCTGCTCTGCGGGATTGCGCTGTTCGCGGCCACTTCGCTGCTTGCGATCTTCGCCCCGGGCATCGCAAGTTTCGTCGGCCTGCGTGCCCTTCAGGCTCTGGGCGGCTGCGCCGGCATCGTGATCAGCCGGGCGGTGATCCAGGACCTCTTCGACACGCACCAGGCGGCACGCGCGCTGTCGCTGATGATGCTGATTCAGGGAGTCGGTCCGGTCGCGGCCCCGATCGCCGGCGGCTATCTGCTGGCCGTCGCACCCTGGTGGAGCGTTTTCGCCTTCCTGACCCTGCTGGCTCTGGTTTGCTTCGCACTGACGATCCGGGAGCTGCCCGAGACGCTGGCCGTCGAGAACCGCCAACGGCAGAGCCTCGCCCGCATCGCGAAGGTATTCGGTCAGCTGCTGAGCGAGCCGGGCTTTCTGATTCCGACTCTGGCAAGCAGCCTGACCCTGGCTGCGATGTTCGCTTTCATCAGCGGCTCTTCCTTCGTCTATATGACGCTGCACGGCGTCCCCCAGCACCTGTTCGGCTGGCTTTTCGGTCTCAACACGCTGGGCATGGTTGCCGCCAGCCAGCTGAACCGTTTCCTGCTCCAGCGCTTCACGCCGCGACGCTTGTTCATCGCCGCGATGCTGATCAGTGCCGGCGCGGCGCTGCTGCTCTTCACCCAGACGAGGGCAGCGCATCTGTGGCAGCTCGCGCTGCCGCTCTTCTTCTGCACCGCACCGATTCCGGTGCTCGGCGCCAACGCGGTCGCAATCGCGATGGCGCGCAGCGGCAGGAACGCCGGCAGCGCCTCGTCGATCGTCGGCGTGATGCAGTTCGGCTTCGCCGGCCTCTCCGCCGCGTTGGTCGGCATCCTTCACGACGGCACGGCCTGGCCGATGACCGTCACGATGCTCGGCTGCGCGCTGGCCGGCTTTTTCGTGTTGATTCTCGGCCGCCGTCACCTCTGAGCGCCGGGGTCCGGTTTGGCTTGAAGGCGGGGCTCTGGTATACAAAGCCGCTGTCCGTCCGTCGGCATTCCCGGAGTCCCCGTGTTCCAGCTCAAAGATAAACTCGCCCATGTCCCCGAAGGTGCGGGTGCGCTGTTCTTCATCCAGATCTTCGCGACCCTGGGTTTCGCTGTCCTCTATTCGACGCTGGTCCTCTACGCGACGGGCCACCTGCACTTCTCGCTGAAAGATGCGGCCGCGATCATGGGCGTGTTCGGCGCCTTCAACTACGGCCTGCACCTGTTCGGCGGCTATCTGGGCGGACGCTTCCTCAGCAACCGCAACCTCTTCGTCGGCGGCATGGCGCTGCAGGTCGTCGGCTGCGCCGCGATCGCGGGCGGCACGCTCCCCCTGCTCTACTGGGGCCTCGCGCTGTTCCTGACCGGCAGCGGCCTGAACGTGACCTGCCTGAACATGATGCTGACCCAGCGCTTCAAGCCCGAGGACATCCGCCGCGAAGGCGCTTTCCTGTGGAACTACGCGGGCATGAACGTCGGCTTCTTCATCGGCTACACGGTCGCCGGTCACTACCAGCTCGCCGGCGACTATCCAAGCCTGTTCATCTTCGCGACGGTCGGCAACATCCTCGCGATCCTGCTCGCCGCCTTCAACTGGAAAGCGCTCGCGGATCTGGATACGCCGCTGCTCGACGCGAAGCCGGCGAATTTCAGGCTTCGCTTCGCGGCCGGCCTCGCGATCCTGATCGGCCTCGTCCCGATCGTCTGGTTCCTGCTTCAGAAGCCGGGCTCGACCGGAACCCTGGTCAAGGGCATCTGCGCACTGGTCGCCGCCGCCCTCGTCTTCCTGACGGTCCGCCATCCCGATCCGCGCGAACGCAACAACATGTGGGCCTTCCTGATCCTGTCGCTGGGCTCTCTGGTGTTCTGGACCCTGTACCAGATGGCGCCGAGCGGTTTGCAGATGTTCGCACTGAAGAACGTCGACCGAATGCTCTGGGGTTTCGAGATCGCGCCGCAGTGGATACAGAACATCAACACCGTCGTGATCGTGCTGGGCGGCCCGCTAATGTCGACGCTGTTCACACGGCTGCGCGCGCGCGGCTGGAACATCGACGTGCCGCGCCAGTTCGCGGTATCGCTGCTCTTGATGGGCCTGGGCTTTCTGGTCCTGCCGGTCGGCATCCAGCTTGCCGACGACAAGGGGATGTCGGCCTTCGTCTGGCTCTTCACGAGCTATGTGCTGCAGAGCGTCGGCGAGCTGCTGATCTCGCCGGTCGGCTATGCGATGATCGGCCGGATGGCGCCGCGCCAGTACCAGGGCGTGATGATGGGCAGCTGGATGCTGGTCACCGGCCTCGCCTCGCTGTTCGCAGGCGACTTCTCGGGGATGATCCCCGAGCCGACCGGAAGCGCCGCGCTGTCGACGAACAGCGCCTATGCGCGCCTCTTCGCCGAGCTCGGTCTCGGCAGCCTCGTCGTCGGCATCGCACTGCTGTTGCTGATCCCGGCGCTGCGCCGGCTGATCCGCGACCGGGTCGAGACCTGAGATCGGGAGGAAGCATGGCCGAAGCGCTGAAGGATCTCGTTGCCGCGCTGGCAGCGCTTCCCGAAGTCGAGGCGGTGATGCTCGGCGGCTCTCGCGCCGCGGGCTGCGGGGACGCGCGTTCCGACTACGACGTCTATGTCTATCTATCGGCCCCTCTCGCTCTTGATGTGCGGCGCGCCACGCTCGCCCCCCATCTGGGCGACATGGAATGGGACAACCGCTACTGGGAGTGCGAGGACGACGGAGAACTCGCTGACAGAACCGAAATCGAGTTGATCTACCGAAGCCGGGAATTCATCGAGGCACAGCTCGACGCGGTTCTGCTCCGCCATGAGGCCGGCACCGGTTATACGAGCTGCCTGTGGGCCAGCGTCGCAACGAGCCTGATCCTGTTCGACCGCTCGGGATGGGGCGCGGCGCTACTGGCCTGCAGCCGCTGTCCTTACCCCCGCCCGCTTGCGGAAGCGATCGTCCGCAAGAACTTCCCGCTGCTCGCCGACGCGCGCCCCGCCTACGCCCACCAGATCGCAAAAGCGCTCGCGCGCGGCGATGCGCCCAGCGTCAATCACCGCGTCGCCGCGCTCTTGGCGAGCTGGTTCGACCTCGTCTTCGCCGTCAATGAGCGCCCCCATCCGGGCGAAAAACGCCTGCTCGAGCATCTGGCCGCACTGCCAGACAGACCGGAAGGCTCGGCAGAGGCGCTACAAAACATCCTGGCCTTCGCGGGCCGGATGGATCCGGCCCTCGATCGCGAAGTCACCGCGCTCGCGCGCTCGACCCGTGCCTGGCTGACCGAACGCGGCTTCGCCGACTGCCTCACCAGCGATAGCCCAGCTTCGCGTAGAGGAAGCGACCGCTGAAACCATAGGGCGAGCTGTTGCTGTAAGGCAGGATGCCCGAGTTGCTGTTCGCCGCAAGCACGGTGTCCGGGTACTGATCGGTCACGTTGTCGACGCCACCGGTGATCGAGACCCGCCCCACCCGGTAAGTCGCGGCGAGATCGAGCACCCAGTTGGCACTGAAAGTCTGATCCTGGGCCGGATTCGCGTTATAGACCGTGAATTCGCCGTAGCGGGTCAGCTGGCCGTGCAGCGTCCACTCCGCACGCTTGTAATCGGTCCCCAGCGAGAGTTTGTCGGACGGCGAACCCTTGGTGATCCGCCCCTGCTCAACGCGGCCGATCCGGGTCAGGGACAGCCCGTTTTCGGACAACTGGGCGGGATTCGCCGCGATCGACCGGATATCGGTGTGCGTGTAGTTGTAGCCCAGCGACAGATCCGTCGTGCCGGCGCGGCCCAGGTCGAGGTGATAAGTGCTGACCAGATCGACTCCGCGGGTGCGCGTATCGACCGCATTCGTGAAATAGCGCCCGCCATCGACTCCGTCATAACCGTTGGTCGCAAGGAAAGAGCGCACCGCACTCCCGGTCAGGTTCTCCGACAACACGATGCGATCATCGATGTCGATCTGATAGGCATCGATGCTCGCATTCAAATTGCGCAGAGGCTGCAAGACCAGCCCCAGGCTCAAGTTGCGCGATTTCTCCGCCTTCAGGTTCTCGGCGCCCAGCTTTTTCGCAACCGGATCGCTGACGGCGAAGGTGCGCACATCATAGGGGACGCCACCGATGAAACCGGTCGTCGTCGTCGAATAGTATTGCTGAGCCAGCGAGGGTGCGCGGAATCCGGTCGATGCGGTGGCCCGGATCGCGGCCTTAGGGTTGAGGGCATAGCGGGCGGACAGCTTGGCTGAGGTCGCATCGCCGAAATCGCTGTAATGCTCGCCGCGCAAGGCAAGGCCGGCGCTGAAAGCCTCGGTGATATCCGCTTCGAGGTTCAGATAAAGCGATTCGCTGATCCGCGAGTGCGAACCGGAATCGGAAGGCCGGAAACCGGCAAAGACCTGGGCTCCGGTTCCGTAATAGGAGGCCGCGTCGCCCGCCGAGATCGCGTAGTTCTCCCGCCTCGCTTCGGCCCCCAGCACAAGCGCCAGAGGGCCTTTGAACCAGGACGGCGTGAATTCGCGCGACAGATCGGCATTGAGAAGAGTCTGTCCGTTCTTCAGGCTTCCTATGTTGAAACTGCGCGGGCTCGTCGCGCCCAGGCTGGTATTCAGACTGTTATCGACGTGCAGCTTGAAAGTATTCTCCCCGTAGTTGAGACTGGTATCCCAGCGCCAGCCATCGCCGAGCGCACCGCGCAGACCGACGACCAGAGACTGATCCTCGGAACTGCTCGTCTCCAGCGGCAGGAAACCTTGCGGATAGATGGACGGAATGTTGCGGCTGTCGAGCGCGGGGCGCCAGAACCCGGCCGACTGGGTATCGTGGCCGGTATAACCGCCGAATGCGTAGAGCTCGACGCCTCCGGTGAAATTGAACTGCCCGTTTGCGAACACCGAACGCTGGGTCGAATCGGGCTCGCCATAGCGCTGATTGACCTGGCCATAACGCGGTTCGGCGGGATTTCGGTAATCGGCACCCGCCCGATTCGTATAGCCCTGATCGTGATAGGCCGCGCTCAGGTGCAACCAGCCCTGATCGGCCAGCGAGACGCCCCCGTGGACGCCGAAATTGCTGTGTTTGCCATCGCCTTCGCCGTACTGGCCGAGGCCGACGACCGCCTCGCCGCTACTCGGCGATTTCTTCAGGATGATATTGACGACTCCGGCAATCGCATCGGAGCCATAGAGCGCGGCGGCCCCGTCGCGCAACACTTCGATCCGTTCGACCGCTTCGATCGGAATCGCATTCAGATCCACCGGCGCAGAGCCCCGGCCCTGGGTTCCGTTCGTGTTCAGGATGGCCGTCGTGTGGCGTCGCTTACCATTGACGAGGACCAGAGTCTGATCGGGCGAGAGGCCGCGCAATTGCGCCGGTTTGACCGCATCGCTGGTATCGGTGACCGAAGGACGGGGAAAATTGAAGGAAGGCAGCAGACGCGAGAGCACGGTATTCAGATCCGTCGCACCGGTCTTTTTCAGATCTTCCCCGCTGAGCACATCGACGGGCGATTGCGAATCGGTCGCGGTCCGGGTCGCCAGCCGCGTCCCGGTAACGATCACCTTGTCCCCCTCCGCCTCGGCGGCCAGGAGCTGAGCGCTCAAACTCGCAATCACCGCGGCCGTCAGGACACGCAATGCAAAAACATCCTGTTTCCGATTTCTCTGTCTGTCGATTGCCAAGTTCTTCATTGCCAGGTTTTCTCTCTTTTTTGGGGATACGCGGCGCAAATCCCTGCCGCTGGGGAAGAAAGAGAATAGGCAACAGCGATTGATGGACAAACGACCGTATTTTTCTTTGCTTATTTGGCAACAATTGCTTCCGCCCCCCTCTTGCCGCTGCCGGCTGCTAGACTCGCCCTCTTCGCGAACTGCCGGTGTTCCCCGTGTCCCTGTTCCGCTTGCTCGTCGCCCTCGCTCTGGTCTGCGCCGCTCTCGGCGCTCAGGCCGCGCCCTCGGTCGCTCAGTGGCTCTCCGAACCGGAAAAACCGCTGCGCTGGGGCGACTGGGATCGCGTGATGCTCAAAGCCACAGACCACGGCGCGGCCCCGGCCAACGATCATCCGGTCAGGCTGGACGCGCGCGACATCGCTGAACGCCTGACCCGGATCCGGGCTCTGCACGAGCAAAAGCTGCTGCCCGTGTTCTCGGATGACGAGATCGCCCGCCTCGCTCCGGTCATCGCCGAGGCGCTCGCTCATGCGCGCAGCGATCAGGACCTGCTCTTCCTGACCAGCGGCAAGCGCAGCTTCTTCGGCGACGCGCTCGCGAACGCCGGAAGGATCTTCTTTGCCAACGGAGAACTGAACCTGATCTTCGGCACCGTGGTTTCCGACGCGCTCGATTACCTGACGCTGGCCGACCGTCGCTCGCCACCGGTCGAATACGGCTCGCGCACGCTGCCGCCGCGCGGCGTCATGCTCGCGACGCCCCGCCCTGGCGAAGCCACACTGGTCAAGGACAACTGGATCCGCTTACCGATCGCCGCCACGCGGCTCAGCCCGCCCGTGGATCAGGGAGAGGCCGTGCGCCCGGCCGTCGAGGCGGGCGCGCGCGCGATCGCCAAGCCTCCCCGCAACACAGCACAGCGCCTCGAAGAACTCGGGCGCCTGCACAGCAGGGGGCTGATCGACGACGCGGAGTTCGCGCAGAAGCGCCGCGAACTTGAGAGCGAACCCTGATCCGGGCTCTCAGCAGCACTCGTTTTCGAGCTGATCGAGCAGAGCCAGCGCTTCCTCGTCCTGCCAGGCCTCGAACTCTTCGCGGATCGTGTTCAGATGGGAGTGGATCAGCAGCAGCGCATCGGCCTGAGGGACACCGGCGCTGCCCTGGCGTTTCTTCGCGAAGTAGTCCCAGAACGCGTTCGAGCGCCCGGGAAGCGCGAGATTGCGATCCACGAATTCGAGGATGCGCCGGGCGTTACCCGCGCAATCTATGCCCGCGAAACTGACATAGCGGTCGGCTTTCCCGCAGCCACAGTCGTCCATCGTCTTGCTCTCCCACCCGCAAATACGGACGGCGATGCAAGAGCCACGCCAGCTCAAACCCCTGATCCACAGGGCTCAGCCGACGGGAGCTCTGGCGGCTTCGCGACGAACCCCGACAATGTCAATGACGCCGACAAGCCTCAGACCGGCCTGACCCGCGCAGAGGAATACCTCATGCTTTAATGGCTTACCGACAGGAAAAACGTAATGACGAAATTCAGGAAGGCAGCCGGATCGCTGGGTATTCTTTTTATGAGCCTCAGCCCGCTCGCCCATGCGGACGAAGCCACCATCATCGTGGACAGTCCAAGCCTCCTCTACATCGGAAAGATCAGCCAGGAGGCGAACCGGAGGCTGTTCGATGCCTACCGCTCCCACAAGGACGAAATCAAATGGCTTGCCATCAGGAGCAAGGGCGGCAGCGTCGAAGACGGCCTGGAGTTAGGAAAGTGGGTGCACGAGCAGGGGCTGGGCATCAAGGTCTATGAGTACTGTCTTTCCTCGTGCGCGAACTACGTGTTCCCGGCCGCCAGTGAGAGGCTGCTCAGCAGCTTCGCGGTGATCGGTTATCACGGCGGGGCCTGCAGCACTCACTTCGATCGTTCGGCTCTGATGCAGCATCAGGCCGGAATGAGCGAAGCCGAAATCAGGAAGGACAATGAAGCGTTCAACGCCTATCTGACTCAGCAATGCGAAAAAGAGCGGAGCTTCTACAAGGGGATCGGGGTCCGCGACGACCTCGCCACGCTGGGTCAGTCGCCGGAATACGAAACCTTGTTTGAGACATCCCCTGCAGCGCTGGGTTGGACTTACAGCCCGAAGGCATTCGAAAAGCTGGGTATCCGGGGCATCCAGGTCATCAATCCTCCTTGGCGCCCCAATTTCCCAGCCTCGGACGCCACGGTGATCACGATCGACTTCTGATTCCGCCCAGGGTTTGTCGCTCTCCGGGGCGGCTATCGCTCAAACACCCGAGGGCGGGATGACGGCTCACGGGAAAGGGGAATCCGCGTTCGTCCGCGAAATCCGCGGCGCGGCTTCGGTCTTGTGTTTTAGACCGGCCGGATCGTCTTGTGCAGCACCAGCGCCGCGGCGCCGACCGCAACCGCGAGCGGCCCGAAGCGGGTGATCCGCAAATCGGGGCCGGGCAGACCCGCCTCTTCTGTATAGCGCGCGAGCCGCGCGAAGGCCGCGGAGAGGAAGGCGTCACCGAGCGCGCAGCTGGGGCCGCCGAGCACGATCCGCCCCGGGTTGAACAGGGTCCAGAGGTTCTGGATCAGAACGCCGAGCGCGCGCCCCGCCTCCCCGACGACGGCGAGCGCACGCTCGTCGCCGAAGTCGAGCTGGGTGCGGATCGCCGCGAGGCTCAGGCCCGGGGCGATTCGCGCGCTGATCGCGTTGAGGCCGATGAAAGCTTCGGCACAGCCGTGGCGACCGCAGGAGCACAAGGGGCCGTCCACCTTCAGGATCGTGTGGCCGACTTCGCCGGCGAAGCCGTTCGCGCCGACGAAGAGGCGAGCTCCCGCGACGATGCCGGCACCGACACCAATGCCCAGACTGACGAAGATCAGCGGCTCGGGCACTTCGCCTTCACCGAACTCGAACTCACCGAGCGCGGCGACGTCGGCTTCGTTGTGCACGTGGATAGGAACATCGTCGAGTCCAACCCGGGCCAGCGCGGCGCCAAGAGGCTCCCGGATCGCGACATCCCGCCAGCCCAGGTTGGGCGCGAACTTCAGCGTCCCCGCCGCCTCATCGACGCCGCCGGGCAGACCTACACCGATCCCGAGCAGGCCGCGACCCTGCATGCGCAGACTCAAGGCTTCCTCGCTGAGCATACGGGCGAGGCGTTCGAGCACCATCGCGGCATCGTTGCCGACAATCGCTTCGCTGCGCGAAGCGAGGATCTCCCCGTTCAGCGAGGTCGCGACCACATGCAAACCATCGACCCCGAGATCGGCGCCGATCAAAGCGAGACGCAGCGGATCGATCGCGAGCGGGGTGGGCCGGCGGCCCAGCGCGCCGGTTGCCTGAATTTCGTGCTCGACGAGCCAGCCTTCGTTGATCAGATCCTGGCACAGCAGGCTGACCGTGGACCGGGTCAAGCCGGTCAGCTTGGCCAGATCCGCTCGCGAAAGCCCGGCCTGTTGCCGGATCGCGCGAACCAGGGCCATCCGGTTGATCTGTTTGAGCAGGCTCTGATCACCAGTAATCGACATACTCGGGGGGCGTACTAAACTTTCAGAAAAAGGCCTGCCGTAGCAACAGTACTTGCGGCGCTTCGAGTATATCGGCTTTGTCCGCCGAGAGGCCGATTGCGCCTCCCGGCAAGCCTTGAGCTTTGCAAGGACAGAGTCAGACCTGGAAGCGATCGACCTGGGCGTTCAGCACATCCGAGACTTTCTGCAGATCGCTTGCCGTCGCGGCGGACTCGCGCATCAGGCCGCTGGTCTGCTCGACCATGCGGGCGATCTGCTCGACTCTCTGCGCGATGCTGGTCGAAACCGCCCCCTGCTCGCGGGTCGCCTCGGCGACCTCGCGAATGCGCTCGAGCGAGAGCTGGGCGCCATCGCGAATCGCCCGCAGCGTGCCGGCGGCCGCGCCGGCCAGCCTGACGCCTTCATCGACCTGGGGCAGAGCGGCCGCCATGACTTCGGTCACTGCGCTGGTGTCGCCCTGGATGGCCGCGATCATCTGCTCGATCTCGACCGTCGCCAGCGATGTCCGCTCGGCGAGCTTGCGCACCTCATCGGCGACGACCGCAAAACCGCGTCCCTGCTCGCCGGCCCGGGCGGCCTCGATCGCCGCGTTGAGCGCGAGCAGATTGGTCTGCCCGGCGATCTCCTTGATCACCGCCGCGATCGTCGAGATCTTCCTGGCCTGCTCGTCGAGCGAATGGATACGCTCGGCCGCGTCGGAGACGGTCGAGGCGAGGCGCTCGATTCCGGCGCTGGCCTGGCTGACCTGAACCTCCCCCTCCCCGGCGAGCCGCGCCGCGTCGGAGGAACGCCGTTCGGTGTCCGCCGCCGAATCCGAGATGTGGTTCACGCTGACCGTCATCTCTTCGATCGCAGCGGCCATCGCGGAAGTCGCATCCGACTGCTCCTGCGCGGCATCGGCCACCTCGTGCGAGGTCCCGGCGATCTTTTCCGCTCCCAGGCGCAGGCGGTGCGAGCCGTCACGGATATCGATCAGCATCGCGCGCATCGCGCTCAGAGTCGCATCGAAAGCGCCCAGCATGCTGCCGGGCACGCTCTGAATGCCGTCGGTGCGCAGATCGCCTTCGGCCGCCCTCTCCATCCGGGCGATCGCATCGTGAGGCTCGCCGCCGACCTGGCGCATCACGCTGCGGACGATCGCGGCCCCCGTGCTGCCGAGCACCAGCAACAGGATCACGAGTTCGATCGCCCCCTTGCCGACTTCCCGCCATAGCTCGGCATTGAGATCGTCCATCCAGACTCCCGTACCGAGAAACCAGCCCCAGGGTTCGAAGCTCATCAGATACTGGAGCTTGGCCACCGGTACCTGCCCCGCCTTGCGCGGGAAGAAGGAATCGACGAAAGCATCCTGCCGTCCCTTGAGCGCATCGATCAGTTCCTGGACAGGATAGTGGCCACGGCTGTCCTTGAGGTTCTGCGCGACATTGGTTCCGATCAGATCCTTGCGGACATGGTGGATGTTGATGCCATCCATCTGATAAACGTAGAGGTACTCGGCCTTGCGGTTCTCGCCGCCGTAGCGGATCTGCGCAATCGCGGCAATCGCGGCCTTCTGGGCATCCGCTCTGGGCATACCCGCCGCCTCGCGGGCCTGATATTCGCTGAGAATGTTGTGGGCCGACTCGACAACGGCTTTTATCATCGCCTGGCGCCCGGCAATCAGGCTCTTGCGCTGCTCGACGACCGACACCGTGAGCAGAACCATCCCCGAAAGGCAGGCCACGGCCAGCATCAGCAGAATCTTTGATTTCAGGCGCAGTTTTTCCAGCATTTTTGTCTCCTTCTTTTTTTGATATGAGCGATTTCGCCCAGCCTGATCGACGAAACGCATGACAAATAACGGTTCAGCGCCGGCGTTCTTGATCCTCATTGAAGAAAAGCGCCATCCGTTTCGCTGAAAAGGCCAGGGCATGGCTCCAGATTTTTTTGCCAAAGCCGTTAGTCCATGGAGGTGATAAGCATCAGCATTCCCATGGCCTTGTCTGCTCGCGTCCCACAGCCAAGATGACACGCTCGCTGCGCCTGACCATCCTGTTTTTCGTTGCGATCGGCCTGGTGTTGCCGGCAGCCTTGAGCCTTGCGGTGATCTATTCCGGGGCGGACAGGGAAACGAAACGCCAGATCGGCGCGCAGCTCGATCAATACACCGACATCCTGGCCTTCGGCGCACGCGATCCGCTCTGGAACATGGATCCGGAGTCGCTCCGCCCTCTGGCCGAAGCACTCACCAACAACCCCGATGTCGTGCTGATCACGATCCGCGATCAGGCCGCAGGCCCCCTGCTGAGTCTGGATCACCGCAAGCCCAATGTCGCCGTGCGCTACGCGACACGCAAGGTGATGTTCCGCGACCGCGAGTTGGGCTCGGTCGTGGTCGGCATCACCGGCGAGAGCCTGATCGCCCGGAACCGTCAGCAGATCGGTGCCCAGACGACGACGATGCTGATCCAGCTGACGCTCGCGACCGTGCTGATCTTCATGCTGCTAAGGCGGCAGCTGATCGAACCGCTCGAGACACTCGGCGAAGCGGCCGACGCGCTGGCTCATGGCAAGCTCGAACACCCGATTCCCGCACTGGGCAGAAACGAGATCGGTCGCCTCGGCCAACGCCTGGAGAGCACGCGGCGCAAGCTGCTGAGGCTGTTCGCGAGCCTCGAAGACAAGAACACCGCTCTGGCCCACGAGCTGGGCGAGCGCGAACGCTCCGACCGCGCGCGCCGCGAAAGCGAGGATCTGCTGCGCACCGTTTTCGCTCTCGCGGCCGAACCGCTGATCGTGCGCCGCCGCCGCGACAACCTGCAGCTGCTGAGCAACCCGGCCTGGCTGGCCGCTTTCGGCCGAACCGACGCAGACGAGAGCGCGCCCCTCTGGGTCGATCCGGCGCAGAGGCAGAGCTGTTACGAGAGCCTCGATCGGGAAGGCGGTTTCGCCCAGCGGGAGGTCAGGCTGCGCCACCGCAACGGGAGCGAGGTTCTGATGCTCGCATCGGCGTCCTGCTTTGAAAACCTGGGCGAAGCCTGCGTGCTCTGGAGCCTGCACGACATCACCGCGGCGCGCGCCGCGGAGGACGCTTTGCGCGAAAACGAGCAGCAGTTCGTTGCGCTCTTCCGCTACGCGCCGGTTCCGCTGTGCATCATCGACATTGAGGACGAAGCGCGGATCGTCGACGTAAACAGCCCTTTTGAAGCCGAGTTCGGACTCCCGCGCGCAGACTGCCGGGGGCGCGCCTTAGCCTCGCTCGGTCTTTGGGCGCAAGAGGCGGATGGAGAGCGCTTCATGGGTCTGCTCGAAGAGCATAGCCACGACAAGATCGAGGCCTGGATGCGCACCGAGCAAGGTCCGACCTGCCGCGACATCGCCGGCCGGCACATGACTTTGCGCGATCGCCACTGCTTCGTCTGGAGCGCGATCGACGTCACCCCGATCATCCGCGCCAAGCAGGAGGTCGATGAAGTCAATCGCAACCTCGAAGCGAAAGTCGCACTGCGCACGCAGGCGCTCGAGCGCAGCAAACAGGAGCTCGAAGCGAGCATAGAAAAGCTTGGCCTCACCCAGGCGCAGCTGGTGCAGAGCGAAAAGCTCGCGGCGCTCGGATCACTGGTTGCCGGAATCGCTCATGAACTGAACACGCCGATCGGCAACTGCGTGATGGTCGCGAGCACGCTCGAAGATGAAAGGGTCAAGCTCACACGGGAAATCGAAACCGGTCTGAGCCGCAGCGCGCTGACCGCCTATTTCGAACTGCTGCGCGAGGGCAACGAATCGCTGACCCGAAACCTCGGACGCGCCGCCGATCTGGTCACCAGCTTCAAGCAGGTTGCGGTCGACCAGACCAGCTCGCAGAGGAGGATCTTCGATCTGCGCGAGATCATCCGCGAGATCGAGATCACGCTGGCTCCGACTCTACGCAAGTCGAATGCACGTTTTCTGAACGCGGTCGAGGACGGCATCATCATGGACGGCTATCCGGGACCTCTGGGTCAGGTCATCACCAACCTCACCAGCAATGCGGTCACCCACGGTTTCGAGGGGCGCAGCGAAGGCGGCTGCATCACGATCAGCGCCGAGCCTTCGCCCGACGGCCAGGTCAGGCTGTGCGTCGAGGACGATGGATGCGGCATCCCCGAAGCGAATCTGGCCCGGATCTTCGACCCCTTCTTTACGACCCGGCTCGGCAAGGGCGGCAGCGGGCTCGGTTTACACATCGTCTATAACATCATCACGGGCGTCCTCGGCGGACAGATCGCCGTTGACTCGCACCCCGGAAAAGGCAGCCGCTTCTATCTGAACTTGCCACGCAAAGCGCCACAGGGCGGGGGGATCACACCATGACGGGCTGGCTCCATCTCGGCTCCCGAAGCGGGAGCAAGTCGCCGATGGCACCGCCCCCCCAGCAGACGAACGCCGAACTCCAGCAAGCTCTGCTCGCCTCGCAGGCCCGCCTCGCCGCGCTGACCTCCTCGCCGCGCATCGGCATCTTCGAGTGCAGCCGATCTGGTACGGTACGGGCTGCGAACCCGGCGATGGGCGAATTCTGCGACTTCGCGCCTCACGAGCTGAACGGAAGGAACTGGAAGGACTGCCTGCACGCCGCCGATCCCGACATCGACGAACAATGGGCCGCGCTGTGCTCGGGCAGGGGCTTTGGCCAGATCGAAGGACGCTTTGGCCGCCCGGGTGCCACACGCAGCCTGCACATCGAATTCGCCCCCATCCTCCAGCCCGGCGGCGGCTACATGGCCAGCGTCGAAGACTTCAGCGCCATTCGCGCTGCGGAACTGGCCCGCCGCAACAGCGAACACCGCCTGAGCCAGATCATCGAGCTGACCCCCGACCTGATCGTGCTGACCCGCCTCAGCGACGGCCGCATCGTCGACCTCAACGCCGCCTGGGAGAGGATTACCGGCTGGACACGCGAACAGTCGATCGGGCGCACGACGACCGAACTGGGACTGTGGAAGAACAGCGAGGAGCGCGCCGCGATCCTCGCCAGCTTCGACGCCAGCGGCAAGCTGCTCGGCTACTGCGGTTCGCTGAGGCGGCACGACGGAACGCTGGGCAACATGGAGATGAATGCCTGGAAGATAGAGCAGAACGGCGAGCCCTTGCTGCTGACCATCGTCCGCGACACGACCGAAAACGAAACGCTGAGGCGGGAAGCCGCCCTGGCCGCCGCCGCCCAGGCCCGTTCGATGGCGATGTTCTCCGATGCCTTCAATGCGATACCGACGTTTGCCTGCATCTCCCGCGCTTCCGACGACAAGATCATCCACGTCAACGAGTGCTTCGAACTGACGACCGGCATCAGTCGCGAGAACGCGATAGGCCACACGGGCAATGAGCTGGGGCTGTGGGCCTTCCCCCTGGAGCGCACCGACTTTCTGGCCCGGCTCAACGCCGAGCGGGCGGTGCGCAGCTTTCCCGCCCATCTGTCCCGGCTCGACGGACGCCTGCGCGCGGTCTCGCTCAATGCCGCGCTGTACAACGAGGACAGGGACACCTACCGGATCATCATCGCGCGCGACCTGACCGATGAACTCGCCGCCGAGACCGCGCTGCGCGACGCCGAGAACAACTTCCAGTCCTTCTTCGCGATGGCGCCCATTCCTCTGGTCGTCACAAAGAGCAACGGCGAATTCATCGCGGTCAATCGGGCGTGGAGCCAGAGCTTCGGCTGGAGCGAACAGGAGGTCATCAATCGGAGCTCCCCAGAATTCGGAGCGCCCTTCCATATCCACCCCGAAGATAGAGCACGGATGTATGCGACGCTGCGCAGCCTGTCCCGCGTCGACCGGCTCGATGTCCGGGCCCGGCGCAAGGACGGCAGCGAGGCCTTCGTTTCGATGCATGCGGTCCCCGGCAAGGTGGACGGCAGGGAGGTAATCCTCTGGTCAATCGAGGATGTCACCCGTCTGCGCCAGGCCCATGAGCAGATCAGTGAGCTCAACGCCCGCCTCAAGCAGCAGATCGAGGACAGCGCCCGGGCGCTCGCGACGGCGGTAGGCGATCTGGGGCGAACCCGCGAGGAGCTGATCCGCAACGCCCGCCTCTCGGCGCTGGGCGCGCTGATGGCCACGCTGACCCACGAGCTGAACACACCGATCGGCAACAGCGTAACCGCGGCGACCGCATTCCAGGCCCGCACGCACGAGCTGTTGCAGACCCTCGACGAAGGGCAGCTTCGCCGTTCGACGCTCGAAGAATTCGCCCGGGATGCGCGCGAAGCTTCGGATCTGACACTGCGCAATCTGGAACACGCGCGCGAACTGCTCACCAGCTTCAAGCAGGTCGCCGCCGATCAGCTCAGCGAGAAGCGGCGCAGCTTCGATCTCGCGGCCCGCATCAGCGATCTGCTGCGAACCCTGAGCCCAGGGCTGCGCCACTGCGGCCTGCGCGTCGAGAGCCGGATCGATCCCGGTCTGACGATGGACAGCTATCCGGGCTCGCTCGATCAGGTTCTGACCAACCTGATCAACAACGCCCAGCAACACGGCCTGGACGGAGTCCAGGACGGGACGATCACGATAGAGGGGCATGCCATCGGCAACGAAACGCTGATCCTCGCGATCAGCGACAATGGCAAAGGGGTCGCGCAAGAGCTGCGCGAGCGCATCTTCGAACCCTTTTTCACGACGCGCGAAGGCCGCGGCGGAACAGGACTGGGCCTGCACATCGTACAGGGCATCGTAAGCGATCCTCTTGGTGGCAGAATCCGGGTTGGCGACTCTCCTCAGGGAGGGGCTTGTTTCACGCTCGAGCTGCCGCTGTCCGCTCCCAAACCCGCGGCCCGCCCGAACACGGATTCGGACACCCCGTCAACACAGGACTCCAGGCACCTCCATGAATGTCGCAATCATCGATGACACGCCAGTCAATCTGGCCCTGATGCAGGCACTGGTGGGCAAGATCGAACACTGCACGAGCCACGCCTTCGTCGATCCCCGGGAGGGGCTTGCCTGGTGCCTCGCGAACGACCCGGATCTCGTCATCGTCGATTACATGATGCCCGAGCTCGACGGGCTGGAGCTGATCCGTCGGCTGCGCGCGACGGATCAGTCGGACGAACTCCCCATGCTGATGGTCACCGCCGCCCACGAGAAGGAGGTCCGCTACGAAGCGCTCGAATGCGGTGCGACCGATTTCCTGACCAAACCGATAGACAAGAACGAGTTCCTTCCCCGAGTCCGCAACATGCTCGCGCTTCGCCAGCATTCGGTGATGCTGCGCAACCGCGCCTCCGAACTCGCCAAAGCTGTGCGCCTGGCGACAGCCGAGATCCATGAGCGGGAGCGCGAGACCGTAACGCGGCTCGCGAAAGCCGCCGAGTTCCGCGACCCCGAAACCGGCGCCCACATCATGAGGATGGCGCATTTCTCGCGGCTGATCGGCAAGCATCTGGGGCTGGAGAGCGAGGATCTGGACATGCTCTTCGCCGCGGCGCCGATGCACGATGTCGGCAAGCTCGGAACGCCTGACCACATCCTGCTCAAACCGGACAGGCTGACGCCCGAAGAGTTCGAGATCATGAAAGAACACACCTCGATAGGCTACGAGATTCTGAAGGATTCGAGCTCGCCCGTCATCAGGCTGGGCGCCGAGATCGCGCTGACCCATCACGAGAGGTTCGACGGCAAAGGCTATCCGCGCGGGCTCTTCGGCGAGGCGATTCCGCTGCCCGGCCGGATCGTCGCGGTTGCCGATGTCTTCGATGCGCTGAGTTCGGTGCGCCCCTACAAGCCCGCCTGGGAACTCAAGGACACTTGCGATTATCTGCGGCGCGGGCGCGGAGAACACTTCGACGCACGCTGCGTCGATGCTTTCCTCGACCACTGGGACGAAGTGCAGCAGATCCGCGAGAGATTCAGTGACTGAGTCGGGAATTCACGGAGCACTGCTCCGTGCCGATGAGCGAAGCCGGGAATTCGCAAAGCACTGCTTTGCGCCGGCTGAGCCGGTTCGGCATGCAGACCGAACCGTTTAGCACGGTGTGCAAACCGGGCCTGTGCGCTTCACGCAGAAAGACAGAAGCTTCGAACCCACGGCACTGCTCCGTGCCGATGAGCGAAGCCGGGAATTCGCAAAGCACTGCTTTGCGCCGGCTGAGCCGGTTCGGCATGCAGACCGAACCGTTGAACGAAGCCGGGAATTCGCAAAGCACTGCTTTGCGCCGGCTGAGCCGGTCGGCTGTGCACAGCCGACCGGCGGGTCGGTAAGGACTTTCAGTTTCCGCCGGTGCTGCGCTTTTCCAGTTCGGCGAGCTTCGTGTGGCGCAGATCCTCACCGCGGGCCATGTAGAAAACGTACTGGGCCATGTTCTTCGCATGGTCGCCGATCCGCTCCAGCGCCCGCGCGACGAAGATCAGGTCGATGCCACCCGAGATCGTGCGCGGATCTTCCATCATGTAGGTGATGACCTGGCGCATCACTCCCTTGAACTCGGCGTCGAGCGCCTTGTCCTCGCGGACGACCTCGGTCGCGCCCTCGGTGTCGAGGCGGGCGAAACAGTCGAGCGCGTGGCGCAGCTGCGCGACGGCCAGATCGCCCATGTGCCTGACCTGGACATCGGGCACGGCGAGCGAACCGACATGGATCGCCTTGGCCATCTTCGCGATCTTCTTCGCTTCATCGCCGATCCGTTCCAGATCGGTGATCGTCTTGATCACGGTCGTGATCAGGCGCAGGTCGATCGCCGCCGGCTGCCTCTTCGCGATGACCTGGGTGCAGGCTTCATCGAGTTCGAGTTCGAGCTGATTGACGCGGTGATCGTCGTCGATGACCGCCTCGACCAGAGTCTGCTCGCCTTCGACGAGGCCTTCGATCGCCCGCGAAATCTGCTGCTCGACAAAGCCCCCCATCTGCAGGACGCGGGTGCGGATGTTCTCCAGTTCGAGGTCGAACTGCTTGGAAGTGTGTTCGGACATGCTCATTCCCTTTCAGGCATAACCGGTAAAGGCTAACAGGGGGACATTGCAGCGACGTTTCAGTCGCGCACGAAAGAGACCACTCCGTCGGCCGAGCTGAGCAGCAACAGGTCGACCGGGCGGCGCGCGAACAGACCGTTCGTGACGACACCGCTGATGTGGTCGATCGCCGACTCGAGCCCGACCGGATCGGTGATCGCAAGGCCGTGCACGTCGAGGATCAGGTTGCCATTGTCAGTGATGACGCCTTCGCGCCACTTCGGCTCCCCGCCCAAAGCCTTGAGACGGCGCGCGACATGCTCGCGCGCCATCGGGATCACTTCGACCGGCAGCGGGAAGCGGCCCAGCACCTCGACCTTCTTGCTCGCGTCGGCGATGCAGATGAAGCGGCTGGCGACCGCGGCAACGATCTTCTCGCGGGTCAGCGCGGCCCCCCCCCCCTTGATTGCCGAGAGGCCAGCGTCGACTTCGTCAGCGCCATCGACGTAGAAAGGGATCTCGCTGACTTCGTTGAGATCGAAGACCTTGAAACCGATCGACTCCAGGCGCTCCCGGCTCGCTTCCGAGCTCGCGACCGCACCGCAGAAATGGCCTTGCAGAGGCGCCAGCGCATCGATGAAACAGTTGGCGGTGGAGCCGGTTCCGACGCCGATCACCGAGCCTTGCGGCGCGTTTTTCCTGACGTAGTCGACTGCGGCCTGCGCGACGAGGCGCTTGAGTTCATCCTGGGTCATGGCAAAAGCTTTGTGTGCAAAGCGCCATTGTAGCGAAGCGATCGCTGCATCGCCTTTCATGTGCGCGCAACAATCCGCCTGCACGATGGATTCATGCCGCAAGTCCGCACCGTCTTCCTCTCCGACATCCACCTCGGGACCCGCGCCTGCCAGGCCGAGCGCCTGCTCGAATTCCTGCGCGAGCACCCGGCCGAAAAACTCTTCCTGATCGGCGACATCGTCGATTTCTGGGCGATGAACCGGGGCATCCACTGGAGCCCGGCGCAGAACACGGTCGTCCAGAAGATGCTCCGGCGGGCCCGTCACGGTGAAGAGGTGATCCTCGTCCCCGGCAACCACGATGAAGCGCTGCGCGATTACTGCGGCACGGTCTTCGGCGACATCCGGGTCGAGTCCGAATGGGTGCACGAGATGGCCGACGGCCGTCGCTTCCTGCTCGTCCATGGCGACGAATTCGACGAGGTCACCCGCTACCACCGCTGGGTCGCCGTGCTGGGCGACATTGCCTACAACC